>VSOC01000084.1 GCA_009774615.1 Lachnospiraceae bacterium | reverse complement strand
ACAAATCTTTCACCCTTTGTGTTTGCGCCTCAAATGAAAATGCAAGCATTTTCGCTTGAGGCTTGGTGCAAAATATGTTTGACCGTTTAGATGATATTCTTATTCATTTTGAAGAGTTAATGCAGGAACTGGCAAGTCCGGGCGTGACGGACGATCCCAAGCGCTTTCAGCGGTTGATGAAGGAGCAGGCGGATCTGACCCCTCTGGTAGAAACCTATAAAGCCTATAAGGACGCCAGGCAGACCGCAGAGGACAGCCTGCAGATTCTTGAAGAAGAAAACGACGAGGAAATGCGTGAACTTGCCAAGGAAGAACTTTCTGACGCCAAGAAATGCATCGAGAAACTGGAACACGAACTAAAGCTTTTGCTTTTGCCCAAAGACCCGAATGACGAAAAAAATATTATTCTGGAAATCCGTGCCGGGGCGGGGGGAGAGGAAGCCGCATTATTTGCCGCCGAACTTTACCGGATGTATGTCAGCTATGCCGACAGCCAGCGCTGGAAGGTGGAGTTAGTCAGTGTCAATGAAAGCGGGATCGGCGGTTTTAAAGAAGTGGTTGCGATGATTATCGGCAAGGGTGCATACTCAAAGATGAAGTATGAGAGCGGTGTGCACCGTGTACAGCGTGTCCCGGAAACGGAGTCCGGCGGAAGGATTCATACGTCTACAGCAACCGTGGCTGTTATGCCGGAGGCAGAGGAGTTCGATGTGGTTATTGACGATAAGGATATCCGTATTGATGTTATGCGGGCTTCGGGAAACGGCGGCCAGTGCGTAAATACGACGGATTCCGCCGTGCGCCTCACCCATATTCCCACGGGAATTGTTATCTACAGCCAGACCGAGAAATCCCAACTGCAGAATAAGGAAAAGGCTTTCCGTCTTCTGCGCTCAAAGCTTTACGATATGGAACTGGAGAAACGGCAGAATGCGGAGGCTGACGAGCGCCGCAGCCAGATTGGCACGGGCGATCGTTCGGAAAAGATCCGCACCTATAATTTCCCCCAGGGACGTGTGACGGATCACCGGATTAAGCTTACCTTATATAAAATTGATTCCATTATGAACGGGGATATTCAGGAACTTCTGGACGGATTAATCACTGCCGATCAGGCAAAGCGTTTAAGCCGGTTAGAGGAGCAAAACTAAAATAAAATGGATAAAAAGATATATACCACGGGAGAATTTGCAAAAAAGGCAGGGGTATCGGTGCGGACGATACGTTATTATGACAAACAGGGGATCTTAAAGCCGTCCCATCTGAGTGAATCCGGCTATCGTCTGTACACGGACGGGGATTTTGCAAAGCTGCAGAAAATCCTGACCCTGAAGTATCTGGGATTTTCCTTAGATGAGATACAGGAAATTTCCGTGAAAGATACCGATAAGGACTATGTCCGCCGCTCTCTTGAACTTCAGCTTGAGCTGGTGCAGAAAAAAATTGAAAACCTGCTGGTGGTGGAACGGGCATTGACGGAAACTTCCCAGATGATTGGGCGGACGGATGAAGTGGACTGGAAGATGATTCTCCGATTAATTCATCTGACCGATATGGAAAAAAGCCTGGCTGAACAGTACCAGACAGGAGCGAATACCAGTGTCCGCATCAGTCTGCACCGAAAATACGGGCGGAATACCGAGGGATGGTTTACCTGGCTCTACCGTCAGCTTGCTCTGAAACAGGATATGCGGGTGCTGGAACTGGGTGCCGGAAACGGGGAACTGTGGAAGGAAAACTTAAACATGCTTCCCAAAGAAGTACAGATTATTCTTTCGGATATTTCTGCCGGAATGATGCAGGATGCAAGAAATCTTCTGGAGGGCAACGGCGGTTTGCGAAAAACTGTATTTTCCTACGAGGTGTTTGACGCACATCAGATTCCCTTTGCCGATGCTTCTTTCCACCGGGTAATGGCAAATCATGTGCTGTTTTATCTGCGCGATCTGTCGCTGTCGCTTTCGGAAGTGCGGCGTGTGCTTTGTCCGGAAGGGATTTTTATCTGCAGTACCTACGGAAGCTGCCATATGCAGGAGATTTCTGCCCTGGCTAAAGAATTTGACGAGAGAATCTGCCTGTCCGAGGTGCCATTAAGCGATGTTTTCGGGCTGGAGAATGGAGAAGCAATCTTAAATTCGTATTTTAAACAGATTGAACTTGTGCGCTACCAGGATGAACTTCTGGTTAATCAGGCTCAGCCGATTATTGACTATATTTTATCCTGCCATGGAAACCAGAGAGAGTATCTGCAGGGGCGATATGATGAATTTAAGGAATATATACAGAAAAAGCTGGAAAAGAAAAAAGAATTCCATATCACAAAGGATGCGGGGGTATTCCGGTGCAGAGCAGCAAAATAAAAGGAGAGCAGCTAAAGAAACGGGTATTCACCCGGAACCTTTAGCTGCCGTAGACTGTTTTCACCTGGCCGAAATACGAACGCGACGTGTTTTCGCGGATGATTTTCCAGGTTTCGGACGTTGGAGTCCAGGTAAAGAATCCGCGGCCCGCTGCAATAAGAAAACAGTCTGAGTGGAGTTTGTACTGAACGGATAACGAATATCCATCCATGCAGATTGCTTTATTATTATAAAGCAAGTTGACTGAAAATACCAGACAAGATAATGCCAATGTCAAAAATAACCTTTATAAAGGCTATTTTTGGCATTTCTTTTATTTTTTGAAAGAATTCCCCTTGACACTTACCTTACGTCATCCCTTATGATAGAACCAGAATGGAACAAGTAGAAGGTTTGCGGTTGAATGCAGATATCCGTCTGTGCCCTGAAGAACAGGTTATACTGCAAAACATGTACAGATATGGAGGAAAGACATGAAAGGAATTATTTTAGCCGGAGGAAGCGGAACAAGGCTGTATCCATTGACCAAGGTAACATCCAAGCAGCTTCTGCCGATTTATGACAAGCCGATGATTTATTATCCGCTTTCCGTGTTAATGAATGCAGGAATCCAGGATATTTTAATTATCTCCACTCCGGATGATACGCCGAGGTTTGAGGCACTTTTAGGTGACGGAAGCCCGTTCGGCATCCGCTTATCCTATGCCGTTCAGCCAAGTCCGGACGGTCTGGCGCAGGCGTTTATTATCGGTGAGGAATTTATAGGAAATGATTCGGTTGCCATGATTTTGGGAGATAATATCTTCCATGGACACGGCTTAAAGAAGCGTCTGCGGGCGGCGGCAAAGAAAAAATCCGGGGCTACCGTATTCGGCTACTACGTGGATGACCCGGAGCGGTTTGGCATTGTGGAGTTTGACAGGGAAGGAAAGGCTGTTTCCATCGAAGAAAAACCGGCAAAGCCCAAGTCGAATTACTGCGTGACCGGACTGTATTTCTATGATAACCGGGTGGTGGAGTACGCAAAGAACTTAAAGCCGTCGGCAAGAGGAGAACTGGAGATCACCGATTTAAACCGGATTTACCTGGAAAATGACGAGCTGGATGTGATGGTGCTGGGGCAGGGCTTTACCTGGCTGGATACGGGAACCCATGAATCTCTGGTGGATGCAACGAACTTTGTCAAGACTGTGGAGCAGCATCAGCACAGAAAAATTGCCTGCCTGGAGGAAATCGGCTATATGAACGGGTGGATTTCCAGGGAAAAGGTGATGGAAACCTATGAAATTCTGAAGAAGAACCAGTATGGAAAATATTTAAAGGATGTTCTTGATGGAAAATATGTGGATAACCTGCATGAAACATTTGAATTTGAAGGATAAGGAGGATTTTTTAAGCCTATGAAGATTATTGTTACCGGCGGGGCCGGATTTATCGGAAGCAATTTTGTACAGTATATGGTGAATAGCTACCCGGAGGATGAAATCATTAATCTGGATCTCCTGACTTATGCAGGAAATCTGGAAAATTTAAAGCCGGTGGAAGATAAGGCAAACTATCGTTTTATCCGGGGCGACATTGCCGATCGGGAGTTTATATTCTCGTTATTTGAACAGGAAAAGCCGGATATGGTGGTAAACTTTGCTGCGGAGAGCCATGTCGATCGCTCGATCACGGATCCGGAAATTTTTGTCCGCACTAATGTTATGGGAACGACAACGCTTTTAGACGCCTGCAATAAGTTTGGAATTAAGCGGATGCACCAAGTTTCCACGGATGAAGTCTACGGGGATCTCCCGCTTGACCGCCCGGATTTATTCTTTACCGAAACTACGCCGCTGCACACCTCCAGCCCGTATTCTTCAGCGAAAGCAAGCGCCGATTTATTCGTCCTGGCCTATCATCGGACTTACGGACTTCCTGTAACTGTTTCGCGGTGCTCGAATAACTACGGCCCCTATCATTTCCCGGAGAAGCTTATTCCTCTGATTATCAGCCGCGCCCTGGCCGATGAGGAACTCCCCGTCTACGGAACCGGAGAAAATGTACGCGATTGGCTGCATGTATCTGATCACTGCAAGGCGATTGACTTAATTATCCGAAACGGAAGAGAGGGCGAGGTTTACAATATCGGCGGACATAATGAGCGGACAAATCTGGAGGTCGTAAAAACCATTCTTCGGGCTCTGGACAAGCCGGAATCGCTGATCCGTTTTGTGAAAGACCGCCCCGGACACGACCGCCGATACGCCATTGACCCGACAAAACTGGAAACCGAACTTGGCTGGAAGCCCCGGTATAATTTCGACACCGGAATCCAGCAGACCATCCAGTGGTATCTTGACAACCAGGAATGGTGGAAGAATATCTTAAGCGGCGAATACAGCAAGTACTTTGATAAAATGTACGGAAATCGCCTGTAGGCAGCAGGACAGTTTAATATAAAAAGACAGAAAGGAACGTGAAAATGAAACTTTTAGTGACCGGTGTTAAGGGACAGTTGGGTCATGATGTGGTGAAAGAATGTGAAAAGCGCGGGATTACGGCAATCGGTGTGGACATTGAGGAAATGGATATTACCGATGCAGCTGCCTGCGAGAAAGTAATTAAAGAAGCAAAGGTTGACGCCGTAATTCACTGTGCTGCCTATACCGCTGTCGATGCAGCAGAAGATAACATAGAACTCTGTCGGAAAATCAATGCCGAAGGAACAGAAAACATTGTTAAAGTTTGCCGTGAACTTAATATAAAAATGATGTATTTCAGCACAGACTATGTCTTTAACGGAAAAGGCGATCGCCCCTGGAAAACCGACGACGAGCGCAGCCCGTTAAACGTCTATGGTCAAACCAAATACGAAGGCGAACTTGCCGTGGAAAATTCCCTGGAAAAATATTTCATCCTCCGCATTGCCTGGGTTTTCGGCGTAAACGGAAAGAACTTTATCAAGACAATGCTCCGCCTGGGCAAAGAAAAAGGTGCAGTCAGTGTCGTCAATGACCAGATCGGCTCACCAACCTACACCGCTGATTTAGCCGTCCTGGCCGTTGATATGATTCAAACCGACAAATACGGCACTTACCATGCAACCAACGAAGGATTGTGCAGCTGGTATGAATTTGCCTGTCAGATTTTTAATGAGGCAAATATGGATGTCAAGGTTACGCCGGTAAGCAGCGATGCCTTTCCCGCAAAAGCCAAGCGCCCCTCCAACAGCCGAATGGATAAGAGCAAACTGACCGAAAACGGCTTTTCACCGCTTCCTGGCTGGCAGGATGCACTTAAGCGCTATCTAAAAGAAATCCTAATCTAATCAAAGCAAAAAATAACTCTTTCTTATGGGATGTCCTCCTGGAACATCATCTATTTCCCATAAAGAAAGAGTTATTTTTATAAGTTTTGTTTATCTATCTACCCATCTGTTTCTTTGATAAACTGCTTCTAACCTGCAGCAATTACTTCTTTGCTGCCTCAATTACTGCATTCAAATATCCGGCCGTATCAGCCAGCGTTGCACCGGAGATAGCATCAACCGGATTTTCTCCGGCGGCAAGATCTGCTGCATCCTTGACATTCATCCCATTAATATGATTCTGAATCGCGTCATAGTTGGCATCAATAGCAATGGTAGATCCGCCCTTCTCTGCCATGTTCTTGCTGTAATAGTCTGTGTTGACACGCTTAGAGCAAAGAACCTTTCCTTCTGCATAGCCTTCTGCGAAATCGGCATCGCTGTTCGGTACGCCGGTTACATCTGCGCTGCTGTCAATAAACTGGAACTCATCAATATAGCTTAATACAATTATGTCGCCATCTGTTAATGCAGCCGCGGTGGTAAAGCACTTGGTTCCATGCGCTGCGCCGTTGATAACGTTCAACTCTAATGCGCTGGAATCCCCGTTAAATTCCACAGCCTGCGTATTCTTTGCTGCCTTTGCAGCTTCGGCAATGGCATTCAGATAGCCTGCAGTATCCGCAAGAGTAGCACCGGAAACCGCATCGACAGCACCGTCGCTTTCAGCCGTCTTTGCCAGTTCATCAATGGTCTTTCCTACAGCAAAACTCTGAATCGCATCAAAGTTTGTATCGATGGCAACGGTAGAGCCGCCATGATCCGCCATCAGTGCGCTGTAATACTCGGCATTTTCACGCTTGGAGCAAAGAACCTGTCCCTCGGCATAGCCTTCTGCAAAATCACTGTCGCTGTTTGGAACGCCGGTTACATCTTCGCTGCTGTCGATAAACTGGTATTCATCTAAGTAAGCCGCAATAATCACATCATCCTGAACGACGGCAACCGCCTGGGTGAAGCACTTGGTACCATGGGCCGCTGTATAAGCCTGTCCAATCTGTAATCCGCCGTCAATCTCTACGATTGCAGCCGGAGCCGCAGTTGCGGTTTCCTTCGTTTCTGCTTCGGTTTCTTCCATTTCCAGGCCCAACGCCTGTGCTGCTGCTTCCTTTACGGCATTGCTGGTAACGGTTGCGCCGGAAACACCGTCGATCTCTATACCGTTTGCGTCAACAATCTGCTTTTCCAGATCCGCAAATGCCTTTCCGCCGATATCCGGGGTTTCATCGTCACCCTTAATTGAGCAGGCCGTCACTTTATCGCCGTCCATGGTCAAGGTAACGGTAACTTCTCCGCCAAAGCCTTCAGCGGAACCGGTTAATGTTTCACTGCTGGCTGCCCCGGTTGTGGTTTCTGCTGCTGTGGTTTCTGCCGCGGTAGTTTCGGCTGCCTGTGTTGCCGGTGCTGCGGTCTGGTTTCCGCCGCAGGCCGTTAAGGATGCGCCCAGACATACACAAAGAGTTGCAGCTGCAAATTTTTTCATGGTAGTCCTCCCTGTTTTACATTGTGTTTTGTTAAATTTTTGGCAAAACTGCCTTGCTTTGACATTATAGCATAGGAGAACTAAACCGTCAATGAAAAAGCAATGCCGTTATTTTCCTGTCTTTTTTCTGTTTTTTTGCTGTTTTTCCTGTTGCAGAAATCCCGGACAACGGTATAGGCAAAAATTTTTTATGGATTTATGAAGATTTGCTGTAGATTCTTAGAAATCCCGGTTTTACCTTGACATTCCCGCTTTACGCTGGTAAAATGACCCTGTTTATCGCAGAACGGAGCACAGGCCGCTGTGAACGTGCGAACGGCAGCCTGCGCAGCTGCTTAAACCGTACACTTTGCATTCGTGAACGGTAAAGCTAGAGAATCATAAACTATAAATAAAGAAGAAACAGTAAAAAGCATAATGAAAAAGTATGATGAAAAAGCATTATAAACTTGACAGGATGCAGTGCAAGGCGAATAATCGCAAAAAGGGAGGAAAAGCAATGGGCAAGTATTTTGGAACCGACGGCTTCCGTGGTGAGGCAAATGTCAATTTAACCGTAGAACATGCATTTCAGGTTGGTCGTTTTTTAGGCTGGTACTACGGACAGCAGCATGAGGATACCCGGTGCCGGGTGGTGATTGGAAAGGATACGCGCAGAAGCAGCTATATGTTTGAATATGCGCTGGTTGCCGGTCTTACGGCGTCCGGGGCGGATGTATTTCTGCTGCACGTTACCACAACCCCAAGTGTTTCCTATGTTGTGCGCACGGAGGGCTTAGACTGCGGCATTATGATTTCCGCCAGCCATAACCCCTACTATGACAACGGCATTAAAGTGATTAACGGGAACGGGGAAAAGCTTGAGGAAAGCGTGATTGAAAAGATTGAAGAATACCTGGACGGGAAAATCGGACAAATTCCGTTGGCAAAAAAAGAGCATATCGGAAGAACAACCGATTTTGCAGCGGGGAGAAATCGCTATATCGGCTATCTGATTTCGGTTGCCACGCGCTCCTTTAAAAATATGAAGGTTGCCCTGGACTGTGCAAATGGAAGCGCCTCCGCCATTGCCAAAAATGTTTTTGATGCCCTGGGTGCGGAAACCCATGTGATCAATATGGAGCCAAACGGTGTAAATATCAATACGGACTGTGGTTCGACCCATATTGAGCATCTCCAGAAATATGTTGTGGATATGGGCTGTGACGTGGGCTTTGCCTATGACGGCGACGCCGACCGCTGCCTGGCGGTGGATGCGAAGGGAAACCTGGTGGACGGCGATGTGATTATGTACATCTGCGGCAAGTACATGAAGGAACAGGGAACTCTGCCGCACAATACGGTAGTTACGACGATTATGTCGAATTTCGGTTTGTACAAGGCGTTTGACCGCGCAGGAATCCGCTACGAAAAGACGGCGGTGGGTGATAAGTATGTCTATGAAAATATGGCGCAGAATGGTCACGGGCTGGGCGGCGAGCAGTCAGGACATATTATTTTCAGCAAACACGCCACGACCGGGGACGGGATTTTAACTTCCTTAAAGGTGATGGAAGTGATTTTGGAGAAGAAGCAGACCTTAGATAAGCTGGCTTCGGAAGTAGAGATTTATCCGCAGGTACTTAAAAATGTCCGGGTGAAGGATAAAAAGGCGGCACAGGACGATGAGGCGGTTCAGGCCGAGGTGGCAAAGGTTGCCGAAAAGCTTGGCGACGACGGAAGAATTCTTCTGCGCCAGTCGGGAACCGAGCCGGTAGTCCGTGTTATGGTGGAAGCGCCCTCCCATGATCTCTGCGAATCCTGTGTGGATCAGGTGATTGCAGTGATGGGAGCACAGGGGCATTTTGTGGGATAGTTACTGTCACACGTTCACAGTAATGCAGGATATCACGCGGGATAACCGGGTATAAAAAAATATTGCCATGAAATTTCCTCTGTGCTATAATAAATTAATCCTGCGAAAACGGACGGGTGACTGGATGATTATGGACAGTTATTGAGGAAGGCTTTGTGGGAAAATAGGGAAAGGAATGATGAAGGATGGGGTTAGACCTGTAACCTCCACCCTGTTCATTGTTAAGCATTACGGCGTGATTTATCGACTCCAGGCCCTCTGACGGGGCGCAAGGAAAAAGACAGAATGAAAATCAGCTGACTGTTACGAAAATATACGGACAAAGAACAGATGGAGGAAAAATCATGTTAAATTATCAGCATTATAAACGGGTTCCTGTGGTAGATTTTCCGGACAGAACCTGGCCGAATAACGAAATTCAGAAGGCACCGGTGTGGTGCAGCGTGGATCTGCGCGACGGAAACCAGGCTCTGGTTGAGCCGATGGTGGTGGAAGAAAAGATTGAGATGTTTAATCTTTTGGTGAAGCTGGGCTTTAAGGAGATTGAAGTGGGATTTCCGGCGGCTTCCCAGATTGAGTTTGACTTTCTGCGTCAGCTTGTTGACCGGCAGTTAATTCCCGATGATGTGGTGGTTCAGGTGCTGGTGCAGTGCCGTGAACATTTGATTAAGCGGACGTTTGAGGCATTAAAGGGAATTAAGAAGGCGATTGTGCACATTTATAATTCGACCTCGACTCTGCAGCGGGACGTGGTTTTCCATAAGGATATGGAGGAGATTAAAGAGATTGCCATTATCGGAACGAAGCTGGTGCAGCGCTATGCGGCGGAGTTTGACGGTGAAATCTTATTGGAATACTCCCCGGAAAGCTTTACCGGGACGGAACTGGATTTTGCCCTGGATATCTGTACGGCGGTTCAGGATACCTGGGGGGCATCGAAGGATAAGAAGATTATTATTAACCTGCCTTCCACGGTAGAGATGAATACGCCCAATGTCTATGCGGATCAGATTGAGTGGATGCACAGGCATTTTAAAGACAGGGAAAGTATTATTTTATCGGTTCATCCGCACAATGACCGGGGGACGGGAATTGCAGCGACCGAACTGGCGCTCTTAGCCGGAGCAGACCGTGTGGAGGGAACCCTTTTTGGCAACGGGGAGCGCACGGGGAACGTGGATATTACGACCCTGGCCTATAATATGTTTTCCCAGGGCCTTAACCCGGAATTAAATCTGGAAAATGTTAAGGAACTGGTGGATGTCTACGAAAGATGCACAAAGATGGAAATTCACCCTCGTCATCCTTATGCAGGAAAGCTGGTATTTACGGCATTTTCCGGGTCGCACCAGGATGCGATTAATAAGGGGATGCAGGCGCTTAAGGAGAGAAAGGGCGAGTACTGGGAGGTTCCCTATCTGCCGATCGACCCGGCCGATATCGGGCGGCAGTATGAGCCGGTTGTGCGGATTAACAGCCAGTCCGGCAAGGGCGGCGTGGCCTTTGTTATGGATACCTTCTATGGTTTTAAGCTTCCTAAGGGAATGCATAAGGAGTTTGCGGATATTATTCAGAAGATTTCCGAAAAGCAGGGCGAGGTTGCTCCGGAACAGATTATGGATGAATTTAAGAAGAATTATCTGGATCGGAAGGAACCGATGCATTTCAGAAAATGCCGGATTTCCGACGCCGATACGGGCAACGGCGATTTTGCAACGCTTGCGAAGGTTACCTACACCGATAACGGCATAGAAAAGACCTTTGAGGGCGTAGGAAACGGCCCGATTGATGCGGTGCAGAGAGGTCTGGAGGATCAGCTGGGCATTCAGATCCGGGTTATGGACTACAGCGAACATGCGTTAAGTTCCGGTTCCGGTGCACAGGCGGTTTCCTATATTCACCTGGTGGATATGGTTTCCGGGAAGGCAACCTATGGTGTGGGCATCAGTTCCAACATTACCAGGGCTTCCGTGCGGGGGATTTTCAGTGCGGTGAATCGGTTATTCTATTAAAAAAATTGCAGATATAAGGTCAGAATCAGGGCTTTATATCTGCTTTTTTGTGTGTTATGATAAGTATATCTGTTTGTACCCAGAAGATATGATAGGTTGTGAAGCGTGCACAGAATGAAGGGAACAGTAAATGGCAGAGGATAAGGGGAAGGATAAATGGGGAAAATGAAACAGAAAGAATATGGCGGTTATATTGAACTGGATGAATATTCGGGGGAGGAATACTACCCGGAGGCATGGGCATTAAACAGCGGAAGGGCAGCGCTTCGGCTGTTTATACGATTGAAGAAAATTCGGAAAATTTATCTGCCTGCGTTTTGCTGTGATACGGTGCGGGAGGCGTGTGCGGCAGAGGGAATTTTATGGGAGTATTATTCGGTAGATAAGGATTTTCGCCCTTGTCTGTCAGAAGAAGATGCAGGGAATGACTGGGTTTGTCTGGTGAACTTTTATGGGGTGTTTGATGATGGGGATATGCAGGCGCTGATGCAGCAGTATCCGCGGCTCATCGTTGACTATACCCATGCCTTTTTCCAGCGGCCGCTAAAAGGGATGAATGTTTTATATAGCTGCCGGAAATTTTTTGGCGTGCCGGACGGGGCATATCTGATTTTGGGGGAAGGAGAAGGGGAGAAAATTTATGAAACTCTGCCACAGGATCTTTCCTTTGAACGGATGCATTTTCTTTTAGGACGGTTTGAGGCAGGGGCTTCACCGTTTTATCAGGAATATGCACAGAATAATGATTTTTTTGCCAATGAACCCGTAAAGCGAATGTCTAAGCTCACCCACAATCTGCTTCGTGCGATCGATTACCCGCGTGTGTGCGGACAGCGGACAGAAAACTTTGCATTTCTGCACAGGCAGTTAAAGGAGAAAAATGTTTTAAACCTTCCGCCGGCAATTGAGGGGGCGTATGCCTATCCTTTTTGGTTTAACGGGGATAAGATTTCCGGGAAGGAAATTCGCCGGAGGCTGATTGCGCAGCAGATTTATATTCCCATGCTTTGGCCGGAGGTGTGTTCGCTGGAAAAAGCAAGCCCCTTAGAGCGGCAGATGACGGAAAATATTCTTCCTCTTCCTGTAGATCAGCGCTATAGCAGGGGGGATATGGAGGAGATTTTGGGGTGTCTTCTGAGAATATTGGAAGGGTGAAAAAAAGATTTTTTGTTAGCGTGTGTCTGAACATTTTCCAGACACATGCTAACTTTTTTTGATTTTTTCCTGAAGAATTCTCATCAGATACGAAAAGCTTTCCAGCTTCCCGCCCCAGGAAATGCCAAGATAAAGGAGAATACCCAGGACAACCTGTCCGGCAAGGCCCAAAATTCCCGCAGGTAGGAAGTTTCCGGCGATATAGACGCTTATCCCCATGGCAGCAGATGCAAGCAGAGCCGGGAGGATATCCTTCCAGAGTTTTCCAATGGAATAGCTTAATAGCCTTTGGTTGGGCCATGCATTAATAAAGGTGCAGATAAAGTCGCCGCACGCCTTCCACGCGATAAAGGTAAGCGGGCCGCAGCGCAGACTGAGAAGGAGAATCAGCACACCGACCATTTTTTTTAGGATTTCCAGCTTTAAAAAGACATCGCTTCTTCCCATGGCGTTTAATGCCTGGAGATTGGCGATATCCATGGGCCAGACAGCGTAGGCAAGGCAGGAAATCTGGAGGAAGGGGACGCAGGAGTTCCATTTTGGCCCAAGGAGAACCAGAACCAGGTTGTCCGCCGAGGCGGCGAGCCCTGCCATCATGGGAAAGACCAGAAAGACGCTGATTTTGATTGCCCGCTGCAGCATGCGGCGCACCTGCTCGGGGTAAGTCTGGTGGGCGGAGAGGGCGGGGAGCATCACGGACTGTATGGCTGTTCCGAGGTTAGTGACAATTAACTTAGGGAACTGTTCACCGCGGCTGTAGACGCCTAAGGTATTGTCGTCATAAATTTTTCCCACCACCAGACCGTAGAGGTTCATAAATAAGGTATCAATCAGCGAGGCGCAGAGAAGCTTCCAGCCAAACTGAAACATGGACTTTACCCGTTCCAGGGCAAAGATCCGCTTCGGACGCCAGGGAATGGTGAAAAATAAGACCAGAACCAAAGTCAGATAGTAAAAAAGCTGCTGACCTGCCAGGGCCCACACCCCAAAACCTGCACGGGCCATCATCACACCTGCAGCGCCGGAAACCAGGGCGGCTGCCATGGTAGAGATGCATAAGCCTTTAAACTGCATTTGCCGGGAAATATAGGCGGTCTGTACGGAAATCACGGCTCCGGGAAAGAGCACCAGGGCAAGAACCCGGATAATGGAAGTCAGAGTCGGATTGGCGTAAAAGCGGGAGATTAAGGGCGCACTGAAAAAAAGCAGGGTGTAAATCACGGCAGCAGTCAGAAGGTTGACAAAAAATACCGAGGAATAGTCCCGTTCATCCGCCTGCTGTTTCTGGATTAACGCCGTGCCGAAACCGTTCTGGACGATAACATTGGCAATGGTGACAAAGATAAGCACCAGATTAATGATACCGTATTCTTCCGGGGAAAGCAGGCGGGCCAGGAGAATCGAGATAATAAACTGAATTCCCTGGGAACCGCCGTTTTCCATGATTTTCCAGAATAGGCCGTTTAAGACCTTATTTTTTGTTTCATTTGCCATGGATTGAAATCCTTTCCAAAATCTGTTACTTTGAGGGGGACAGCCGCTTTTTTCTTTATCGAGGGGGTGCAGCCGCTTTTTGCTTTATCGAGGGGCTGCAGGCGCTTTCTTCCTTATCAAGGGGTTTACAGCCGCTCTTTTCCATAGACCAGCCGTCGAACCAGGGTGAACAGGCCGGGGGCAGCGACCTCGAAGCGGATTAACAGCCGTGTGCGCAGGGGAAGTTCCTGGTAAAAACGGCGGTAGCCGGGGAGCAGGGCCTTGTTGTACTCCTTGACATTTAAAAAGGTGAGAAAGTCCATCCTGCGGCAGGCGCGTTCAATGGCAGCATCGTATTTTCCATGAGTTTCTTTGGAAAATGCCCGGTACATCTCTTTCATCGTGTTGTGGTGGTCAATGAGGTTCTGCTTATAA
Source organism: Lachnospiraceae bacterium (assembly GCA_009774615.1). Lineage (GTDB taxonomy): Bacteria > Bacillota > Clostridia > Lachnospirales > Lachnospiraceae > Caccovicinus. The sequence goes on along the minus strand of VSOC01000084.1, from coordinate 2,779 downwards.
TTCCCCTCTTTCATCAATGCACTCCAGGAAGTGGTTACGCCCTGGCGGTAGACAGACATTTTCCGGTCAATATAGTAAACCGTGCCCTTTGCCGCCATATGAAGCTGAATTGGGATATCTCCTACCGGGCTGCTATAGTAGTAATCCTGCAAATCCCGGGTGTATTCTGTTCTAAACATCAGGGAAGCGGTGGGGTAATTGAACATTTTATCAATAACTTTTTCTGCGGGGATCATGCAGTCTTTTTTATAGGGCCGGATTTCCATTAATTGAACGGCTTTTTCTGCGGTTTCAATCTCTGCGGCATGGAAGCACATGGCACATTCCGGGTGTGCTTCCAGGTAATCCACCTGCAGTTGAAGCTTGTTTTCATCCGTCCAGTAATCGTCGCCGTCGCACATGGCGGTGTATTTTCCCTTTGCTCTTGGGTAGTTAAAAAAGCCTTCCACATTGTATTTTCCCTGGGAATACTGGTTTTCTTCCGGGAAATAGGGCTTGATGATATCGGGGTATCTCCTGGCGTAGTCAAGGATAATTTCACGGGTGTTATCGGTTGATACATCGTCATAGACCAAGATTTCAAAATTAAAATTCGTCTTCTGCATCAGATAGCCGTCCAGGGACTGGGCAATATAGGGGCCGTGGTTGTAAGCCACACAGCTGATGCTGACCATGATTTTTTCGGAAGGTTCGTAGTAGGGATGATGATTTAAGGAAGGACGGACTTCCTGATTTTTGTCTTGATTCAATTTCTGCTCCTTTTTTTGTTCTTTTTTCTGTTTTTGTTTCTGCGCTTGTTCCTGTTTCTTTTTCTGTGCCGGTTTCTTTTCCTGCTCCTTTTCCTGTTTCTTTGCTTTTTCAGCGTTTTGACTGTCGGATAGGGCCTTTTTTAATGCGCTTCTCTGCTTTCCATACAGGAGAAGGCAGAGCCAGTGGTAGAGGCGGCATTGCCCGTGGGAGAGCAGGAGTTTTGCCACCCTGTTTTTGGGACCTTTTGCCTGGATGTGGGCAAGGAGATCTTTCATCTCCCGGCGGCCTGCCAGTTGGCGGATTTCTTCCAGACATTCCCGGTTTGTCTTTACTGTGCGGTAATAGCTGTGCCCGGCAAAACCGCAGATGTGGAAAAGCATCTCATTCTCCATTTCCATCCGGGTTTCTTTCGTGGCCTTTGCCGAGGCAAGGAATTCGCGCATAGCCGAGAGCAGCAAAAAGCAGCTCTCCACGCCTTCGGGGTGATAGCGGCTGATTTGGCTGTTTCCCTGGGCATTTTGCCAGTAGTAGAGGTAGATGCCGGGGATGCAGGAAATACGCTCACAGAAGGTCAGATAGCGTGTACAGAACCAGATATCTTCATTGATAGAAAACTCCCCGGGGTAGCGGAGGTGGTTCTTTTGAATAATCTCTGCGGAAAACAGCTTATTGCTCTGCGTGCGCAGAAGAAGGTTTTGGTAAAGCAGAAGAAGCATCTCTTCGGCAAATGCGTGGCGGTCGCCGTTCCAGGTGTACTGAAGCTGAAACACCGGGGCAGGGCGGTTGTCGGGATAGACATGGGAAAAGCCGCAGATTGCTGTCTGGGCATGGTTTTTCTTTACGGCATGAAGTAAATCCCGAGCCATATCGGGATGGATGTAGTCGTCGCCGTCAATTAACAGAAGCCATTGTCCGGTCATTGCATCCATCCCCGCATTCCGGGCGCTGGCAACACCGCCGTTTTCCTGGTGAATCACCCGAATCCTGGAATCGGAGCGGGCGGCTTGGGTGCAGATATCGAGAGAATGATCCGTAGAACCGTCGTCCACCAGAATAATTTCCAGATTCTGGTAACTCTGCTGCCGAAGCGATCGGATACAGCGGGGAAGAACAGATTCGGTATTATAAACGGGTACGACAATGGAAATCAAATCCTGACCATGCATAAGGTTATCCTCCTGTGGTGAAATGGGGGTGATGATGGATTGCTAAAGGATGATGGTTCTTTTTGTGTGAACAATAGCTGAATAATAACAGTAGTATAGCACAAAAACAGGATTTTGGCGATCTTAATTGAGAAAAGAAGGGATTGGTTGTTACTGCTCACGTAAGCCTGCGCACTTGCTGCGCTGACTGTATGTTAAACCGGGCTGGTGACCGGTGTAAGACGGTGCAGACGGAATGGGGCGAAAAATCGCCATTGGCAAATTTTTTGAATGGGGTAAAATAATAAGCGATATAATAAATAGATTCCAGTGTAATAGTTATCTTATGCAAACACTTTGTTTTGAAAATTTCCAAATGTTTTTAGGTAAGCAGAGGATGTATTCTCTGGCAGAAGAAATGAAAGTAGAAATGCTAAATTTCTTCTAACAAAGGTGTTGCCGTAGAGCAAAACGGTTGCTCTGAAATTATATTTGGATTACAAAAAAGTAATCGTCAAGTTTCTGAGGCTCGGACGATTACTTTTTTCGTTTTTACCATTCTCGTAGCCCAGCTTGTAAGCTGCGCTGCAAAGAATGCTTATGATAAATACTATATATATATATAGATAGACTCTAAGGTAATAATTATCATGCACAATTTCCTCCCTCGTCAATTTCCAACTCTCTTTATGTAAACAGAGCTTGTACTCTCTGGAAGAAGGCAACCGTCCTACCGCTATAACAGCACCATGGATATAGTATATAGGAAGGACGAAAAAATATCAATGTGTATTCTACTTTTCTATTTTTGCTGACAAATATTTTTATTTATGAACCTGGAAAAGAAATTATGGTTGATTTTCCTGACTTAAACGGTTCAGGTA
>VSOC01000083.1 GCA_009774615.1 Lachnospiraceae bacterium | reverse complement strand
CTGAAAAACGCACAAAAACAAAGAAACACCCTTCGGGTATACCTGGATGTGCTGAAAAACGCACAAAAACAAAGAAAGGAAGGTACTAATGATGTCCGTACTTAATGTAAACAAAAATAATTTTCATGAAATCAAAAACAGCAGCAAACCCGTTCTTCTTGACTTTTATGCCGACTGGTGCGCCCCCTGCCGTATGATGGCTCCTGTTGTGGCAGAGATTGCGGCAGAAAATCCGCAGTACCTGGTAGGCAAGATTAATGTAACCAATGAACCGGAACTGGCGCAGATGTTTAACGTTATGAGCATTCCCACACTTGTCGTATTTAAAGACGGAAAACTAATCCATCAGTCCGCGGGAGCAAGACCGAAATCGGATATCCTTGCCACGTTAAACGGTTTATAAATAGTTCATATGCGCAGACAAATTTCTGCCATGCCAAGCATCCAGCTAAACGATTAATCCCCGCAGACGTTTTTTATCAAGGATGGTAACTCCTCCTCTGGAAACCTCTACAATTCCCTCACCGGCAAAATATTTCAGCATTCTGGAAACCACCTCACGGGCAGATCCCATATAGCGGGCAATCTGCCCGTGTGTCAGTGCTATCGTATCCGAACCCGTTCTCGCTGATTCATCCGAAAGAAAAATCGCCAGCCGCTTGTCCATACTCATAAACAAAATCTGCTGCATTACCCACATCACATCCGAAAAACGACTGACCGCGGTTTCTAAGGCAAAGATTTTAACCTCGGGATTCCGCCCGGAAACCGCCGCAAATGCCGAACCGCCAATGACCAGACATTCACACTCTTCCTCTGCATCCACAAATACATCAAAGGTAATAGCTTCCAGCACACAGGAAGCCGACAGTACACATAAATCGCCCGGATGCAGCCGGAAAAGCGTAATATCCTTCCCCTCGTCAGACATCATATAAAGACGCAAACTCCCCGAACGAACCAACACCACCCCCAGGCATTCACTGCCATTATAAATATTTTTTCCTTTCGGATAGTGCACCGGATAAGAATTTTGACGGATATATTCCCTGTCCGCATCAGTTATCTTATCCCAAAAAGGAAAACTTTCCTGATAAACCGATTCCATCATTTCGTTTGTCATCATCTTACTTCATCCCCTGTTATTCTTTACTTGCCCCGAAACTGCCATTATAGTCGCATTTTTTATATTGCAGCATCGATTTTCCAGATTAATCCGGGAGTTTTACTTTCCCCCAAATATATCTAATCCATACTCTAACGGGCAGCGAATATCTTTATCTAACTTTGGTTTGTACATAAATAAATTATCATTTTCTCCTGATATAAAATAGCCTAATCCTGCTTTAACCATTCTAACCGTTCATCCGCAGATTCCATTCTTACTCTTTCGGCAAAAAGCCGCTGCCCTTTAATGGACAACGGCTTTTTCACGGCAATTTCAGAAAAACTTGTACTGCATTTTTGCACGACATATTTTTACTGTATTTTACACTGTATCTTACCTCTTTATGCCTTTACAAACTGATCTTTTCCTACATAGCACAGCGGGCATTCAAAATCTTCCGGTACATCTTCCCACTTTGTTCCCGGTGCAATACCTCCGTCCGGATAGCCCTGCTCTTCATCATATTCCCATCCGCAAACTTCACATACATACTTCATTTACGTTTCTCCCTTCTTATTCGCTCAGTTTTTTCATAGACTGCTTGACACTGCCTTATTCGCTTTTTTCAGCCCTGACAACCAGTTTTTCAGCTTTTTTGCGCAAATAACCGGCTCTTTTTCGGCTTTTTTACGCAAATTACCGACTCTTTTTCCAGTTTCTGTGTTTAATGCCCTGCTTCACTCCCGGCACAGCCATGCTTTTGGCTGCCGCAGTCGTGGCCTTCTTCGTGATGATGGTGGTTACAGTGCACATCTGGATTAAATGCAAGATTTCCTGTAAGGAATGCCATAACCGCATCATCTGCACTTCCCGTCACGCCGCCATAAAGCTTAATTCCGGCTTCTGCCAGCACCACCTGTGCGCCTCCGCCAATGCCGCCGCAGATCAGCACGTCCACCTTCTTTTCCGAAAGCATGCCCGCCAAAGCGCCATGACCGCTTCCCTCGGTGCTGACAACCTGTGCATCCACGATTTTTCCATCGGTAACTTCATAAACCTTAAACTGTTCTGTATGTCCAAAATGCTGGAATACATTCCCTTCTTCATAAGTAACTGCAATTTTCAACGCTTCTATCTCCCTTCTGCCTACGCCCTGGTCTTTTAATGCATGGTTGATTTTCCTGCACTTTTTTCCGCAGTTCTTCCATGCTGAACCATCACATAATACATAATTACCGCCGGAAATACAAAGTGTTTTCCCATTAACAATACAGTCTGCAATTTTTCCCCGCGCCCTCTCGTAAATCTCTGTAACCGTCGTGCGGGAAATCGCCATCTGCCTGGCACATTGCTCATGGGTCTTTTTTTCATGGTCAATCAGCCGGATTGTTTCAAATTCATCCAGGGTCAGAAGTACCTGTTCTCTGCTTTGTTCCTTATTTTGTTCTTCGTTTTTTTTTCCGTTTGATTCCCCGGGTGCTCTGCCGTCCGGAATAAACTGACTATATTTCGGTTCAAAACAAATTCTCCTGCACCGGACTGGCCTTGCCATGCATTCACCTCCATTTCCGACATATGACGATAACAGTATAGCCTAAACGAGGATAAAAAGCAAGAAGTTTTGACAAATAATTAAAAAAACAATCTAAAAAATAATAAAAAAACACAACGCCTGTATTTTTAAAATATTTTTCTGCCGTTAATCATAAAGTAAACCGTCAATGCCCCCGGATATCAAAACTATGAAAAATCGTAGGATTATCCCCCCACGAATAAACCATATAATAATTATCTCCCAAAATATCCGTGTTAAACCGCAGTTGTTCATGTTCGATAATTTTAATTTCTGCGCTCACCTGAGGTTCAACCACGCACTCCTCATCATTGGTGGCAAATCTTAGATAATATTCCTGAAGTTCCTCCGCCGAAAGTTCACTTTTAATCAGAACTGCGCCGAAGTACTGCATTCCATTGCCGTTCCCAACTAGTTTTCCCGCCTTGTACGCCTGTTCTATATATTCCGTTTTATCGGGAAGCGGCAGGTTTGCAAGTTTGTCTGCGGTTTTCTTTGCTTTATGATCATTGACCATGGGTGCCGCGATAAGAAGGGCTAAAAGCATGAACATGGCAAGCAGAAAAAAGCTCACAAAAAAGGCTGCAATAATACGAACGATTTTCTTCATCATTTTCCATTACCCATCCATAAAATTCCAAAACTGCACATATTCCCCCATTTACAAACATATGTTCTCTATGCTATGATCTTTATACAAAACCATCTGGAAAGGAGTTTATCAACGTGGAAAGCATACTGTGTGTTAATATCCCGGTGCAGATGATTTCCTGCACAGATACCAACGGAAAAATTACTCCCATGAGGTTCCGCTTTCGGGACAAAACCGGGGAGCTTATCACGGTTACTGTCGATAAAATACTGTCCGAAGATCAGGGCTATAACCGCGTAGGCGTAAATTTTTCATGTTCCGCCATCCTTAACGGAAGCAGGAAAAACTTTACCCTCTGGTATAATTATTTTGCCCATGAGTGGCATCTTTCCCGCTTATGTGTCTGAAGATTTCCCTTAATATGTCTGAAAATTCACTTTATCTATCCGAAGTTTCACTTTATACCGTCTGAAGCTTCACTGGAAACAACCGCCCGCCGCGCTGCCTCCTGAATCGCTTCATCATATCCATCAAGCGCGGCAAACGGCGCAAACTGTGCTGCACGGTTTAAGAGCGACATCCGGGAATGCCGCTTAGAACCGTGATATTCCAGCATGATAATATCGTCATATTGGTGATCATTTTGTAATTCCATACCTGCTATCCCCTTTATCCATATCAATCTGTATCAATCTACATCAATCCACATCAGCAAATATCTCCCCTGCTCCTTCACGCTTTATGCCCTCCAATCTGGCGGTTGCGTTCTATTGCCGTCGCCCCTTCCTGGAGATTTGTTCCTTTTAAAATGGCATTTTTTCCATATTTCTTTTTAATGGACAGCATCGCTTCCTGTAGTTTTCTCTCCTTGGAAAGCTGCCGTTCCTTCTCTTCCTGTTCTTTCTCTAAGGCAGCATAATCGGTAAATAAATCCAGCTGCTCATAGGTTTCTTCCTTCACCACCTGCGTTTCATCCAGCAAATGGTTCGCCGTAACCGTTATGCGCCGCAATAAAAGATTCGGATTAATAATGCGGTCATAAAGCCCCAGAACTGCTTCCATAATCATCTGTGTGGATGATGTCGGGCAGTCAAGGTTTACTGTTCCGTGCGCGTGCTTGGGGACCTTTCGTCCATAGCGGTCGGTGGTAATCTCGCCGTGATAATTTTCCTTAATTTTATCATCGATCAGATTATCCCTGTCGTAGCCGATGGTAAGAACCATCTGATCCGTTACCATTTTCTTCTCCACCAGTTCCAAAACCATCTGATCGGTCATCTCGCGGACAATCAGCCTTCCCTTTTCTGCGCTATAAGGATGGGAAAGCACCTGACCGGAACTTATACTGTTCGTTTCCGGCTGATAGGCTTTAATCAAATCCATCGTCACCGGCTCCCATCCCCAGGCGTGATCAATTAAAAGTTCTGCATTGACGCCAAAGAGATGATAGAGAAGTTCTTCGTTATAATAATCATGCGCACTCCCCAGCGAGCATCGGGCAATATCGCCCATAGTAAACAAACCGGCCTCTTCCAGCCTCTTCTGGATTCCGTGCCCGATCCGCCAGAAATCGGTAAGCGGGCGATGGCTCCATAAAAGCTTCCGGTAACGCATCTCGTCAAGTTCTGCAATCCGTACCCCGTGCACATCCGGCTGGACATGCTTTGCCACAATATCCATGGCAACCTTGCATAAATAAAGGTTTGTCCCGATTCCGGCCGCTGCGGTTATGCCTGTACTCTTAAGAACATCCAAAATCATCGCTGACGCAAGTTCCTTCGGTGTCTGACCATAGGTATCCAGATAATCTGTTACATCCATAAACACCTCATCCACCGAATACACATGGATATCCTCCGGTGCAATGTATTTCAGGTAAATATGATAGATAATCGTGCTGTATTCCATATAAAATGCCATCCGGGGAGGCGCGATAATGTAGGCAAGCTCCCATTCCGGGTGCTCCTCCAGTTCCGTGGCAAGGTAAGAAGAACCGGTAAACTGCTTTCCGGGTGCCTTGCGCCTGCGCTCGGCATTAATCTCCTTTACCCGCGAAACTACCTCAAACAGCCTCGCCCTTCCGGGAATCCCATAAGCCTTCAGCGAGGGCGATACGGCAAGGCAGATGGTTTTCTCTGTCCTTAAAGCATCCGCCACGACCAGATTTGCCGTAAGCGGGTTTAACTGCCGCTCCATACATTCGACGGACGCATAGAAGGATTTCAAATCAATCGCTATATAACTGCGGTTTTTACCCATATCTTCCTCCCTTTTCGATTATATCATGATTATCCTTTTGCTCCCCCTTCCCAAACAAAAGCACAGACGCCCGAAACTCCGTTTCCGTTCTCTCAAATTTAACCGTGCCGCCAAACCTTTCGGCTGTGGCCCGGACAGACGAAAGTCCCAGCCCAAGGCCCGGACGGTCATAATCCGTGGTATCCGCAGAATCAAAAGGCTGTCCGTCCTCCTGCTGCCCGCTCCTGCTGCCATGCTGTTCTGCGCAGAAACTGTTATCCACAGTAAAAGACAGGGCATAGGGCGGTGTAAAAAGTCCATGAACCCGAATATAGCGGTTTTCAAAAGCCTCTCCCCGTCTGCGGCAGGCAGCAAGGGCATTTTCCAGCAGATTCCCAAGCAGGACGCACACATCCGACTCCGGTACAGGAAGCTGTTTCGGCAGAGGCAGGGAAACTTCCACTGCAATCCCCTCATCCTTTGCCTGTGTCAAATAAAAACGCATAATGGTATCAACGGCATAATTTCCGCAATAAACCAAGCTGTTCGCCGGTTCCGGAATAGACTGCCCGAAAGTGCGCACATATTCTCTCAGTGCTTCCTTATCTCCGTCCTCCAGATAACCCTGTACCAGCACAAGATGCTGGCGCAAATCGTGCCTGGCCCGCCGGGTTTCCTCGATACGTTTCAAAAGCAGGGCATACTGTTCCTGGTGCATGGCGGACAGGAGCTGATTGTTTTTCGCCTGCGCTTCCAGCAGCACACGCCTGCGGGCAGCCTGAAGCAGACGGATAAGAATAATATATTCCACAAGCGTTCCAAGAAACAGGAATATTCTGGAAAGCAGAAAAGGAATGCTTCTTGCCATTTCCGGCGTCATTTTTATGCTGTAGACAAAAGAAGTCACCAACGTCAGCGCAGGTATAATCCAGAAATGGGAGGCGATATATTCTTCTTTCATGTCCACAATCTCGTGACAGGTCTTACGAAACAGCCTTAAAAGAAACGGAACCGTCACCGCCACTACTGCCAGATGCAAAAGACCATTGGCCCGGCCGTAAAAGCCAACATCCGTCATCGTGGTAAAACGAACCTGAAAAAAACTGGCAATTCCCCGATTAAATCCCAGATACGCAAGCAAAAAGAAAAAGACAAACAGCACCGTACCCGGATGCAGCTTCACCAAATACAAAAACGTGAACACATGAATCACGGAAAACAAAAAATCCAGCAGACGGACAGGCACAAGCTGAGGCACAAGAAAATAAAAACAGGTGCATTTTAAAAAGAACATCAGGGACAACAGAAAAAATGTCTGCCGCTTGGAAAACCGCAGATACCCGTTCCAAAAAGGATAATAAGCAAGAATCTGGTAGGGAAGAGTGGCAACCGGTGCCGACAGCATATAATCCATGAATATTTCCCCTTTCTTCTTCCTGCCCCGTTTATGACAATGTGTTTTCTATATCATACCACAAATCAGACATAAATGCACCTTTCAAAAATATGTTGCAATGCATCACAGGCAAAGGGGTTGCCCTTCTTTCGAGGACTGCCAGTAATAACAACAATTTTTTTACTCATGCAAAATACCTCCTGATTTTGTGGGCTTGACTTTGCCCACATCTGATAGTATTATTGTAGCAGTAATTAAACTAAAATCAAGTACGTACATGTAAGTGCGATACTTACCTGGAGGAAAGCGTACTATGGGCGAACGCTGCATTTCAAAAGAGTGTCTTAACGATACGGGTTTCAGCTATACCCTGTCTTTAATCAATGGCAAATACAAAATGACTATCCTTTATACCTTAATGGAATTTAAGGTCGTGCGTTTTAACGAAATGAAAAAATATATTGGGGAAATTTCCTATAAGACGCTGAGTTCCACATTGAAAGAGTTAGAAAATGACCAATTGGTACATAGGGAGGAATACCCGCAAATCCCACCCAAAGTTGAGTACAGCTTAACGGAACGAGGAAAATCCCTTATGCCCATTTTGGATGGAATGTGCGAATGGGGCGAAAAAAACAGACTTCCGACTGCATAATTAGCGGCAAGCAGGACTTCGCAAATCTCTGCGTTATCGTCAATATTTCCGATGATACTGCCGGCAATTATACAGTTAAAGTAAAAAACAAGATAAACAAAGAAATAAGGAAACAAAATGTTATGGAGATTGTTGGAAACCAAGTAATTCTTAGGACAATGAATGACCAGGATAAAGATTTGCTCTTAGCTTTAAGTCAGGATTTGGCAGGTACAAAAGTAACCGGTGCCTACACCGTCCCCAGATCCCCCATGCGTCCATTACGTGTATTTTATTCTCTGCAAAATTCAGACAGTCATCTGCCCTGCATTATCGCGGATAAGAAAAATCCGCAAACCGGCTGGGGAATAATTATTCTTTCCCACATGGATTTTGACCGCAAAACGGCAGAAATTTATATTAAGCTGATAACCTCTTCCCGAGGGAAAGGCTATGCCCAGGATGCCATAAATACCCTTGTTGTTTATGCATTTCAGGAACTCGGTCTGAAGCACCTGTATGCGAATATTCAGGAACATAATATCATTTCCCAGAAATTATGTGAAAACTGCGGGTTTAAACGGGAATGCCTGCAGCAAAGCCGATCCGACAGCTACGGAAATCATCGGAATATTTATGTTTATGGGATTACCAATGGTGGATAAAACGGTTTTATACAAAGTTCCATGCCAAATCCAACTTTCCTTGTGAAATTTAAGTTCTCATCGCTTTTCTCATCCGGATCATTCAGATCCCCCCAACAGTTCCACCACTTTTTCATACACGGAACCTTGTAGATGACCTATAAATGTGCTAAACTGAACGCAACAACAACTCAGAATTGATGGAGGGTAAGCTATGGAATATAAGGACTATATTAAGCAAGGCTTGAATGGGAATGCCCCATTAAAATTAATTTTATGCGGAAATATACAGGGGACGGAAAATGATAAAGTAGGTGTTGTATCAGTTGTGTATGCTACAAATGATAAAGACTTAGCAGAACAAAAAATGAATGAATTGATTGCTGCCAATCCTAATAATTATTACATGGTTTACAGTGTGCCACTAAATGTTGATTTGACCGAACTTTCTCATTATCCTTCAATAGCAATTTCTAAAGATGATTTACAATAGACACAATTCTAGTACTGCATTGCGTAAATTCCAGTGAATATGCACCCGCTGTCTACGTCATCTGTAAACCCCACGAAACTCGACGTAGCACCACTACGCCTTCGTTTCGCGGGATTCACATCTAACGCAGACATCAGGCACCTATTCACCGTTATTTACGCAACACAGTACTAGTGTAATGTACTGTTGATGTTTATCTAAATAGTCATCGCTATTTTTCTCGCCATGTGATATACTAAAAGAAACGGCGGTGATTCAACATGGCAAGACCTAAGATATATACAATTTCCTTAACCGATGATGAACGGACAAAATTAAAAGCCATCATCCAAAGAAAGGACACCGCCGTCAGAACAATTACTTTGGACTGCGGAAAGTCCAGTATTTATTGATCAAAAAATTTACCGGAACCGTAATGCATAGATTAATCATAGGGCTGATTGAGGAACGGATTCCGCAAAAATCAATCCAAAAGATTAACAGCAGATTATTAAGAATCAGGCCGGTTCCGGCATAGGCAAGGAGGGTTTTCAGCCACAGCTTCCACCAGCAGCGGTACGGCGGCTGTTCTTGATTTTTTTCAGTAAATACATAATTACTATTCCAGTAGCAGGCATTTCCCACACTGATCAGAAACGCTGCTGTGCTGGCGGCAAGATAGTGTATATTCAGCCGGATAAGCAGCAGATAGGCAAGATAGTATATGCCGTTATTGGCCACGCCTACAATGCCGAATTTGATTAACTGATTCCATCGTTTCATCCGATATTCCATCCTTATTCTAAAGAATCATCACTGTATATGATCTGCGCCCTTGGGCTGAAATTCATTAATAGCCTGGATTACGCGGTTCTGCTCCTCTTTGGTCATTCCGTTATACAGCGGAAGGGAGAGAACGGTCTGCGCGTCATTTTCCGTGACAGGAAGGCTTCCTTCTTTTAACTGAAGGTACTGATAAGCTTCGGATAAATGAGGCGGAATGGGATAATGGATCAATGTACCGATTCCTTTTTCCTCCAGATACGCAATAAGTTCCGGGCGGAAGTCCGTCTGAATCACAAACTGATGCCAGATATGCGTTGCCCCGCTGCGGATTTTGGGCAGACGGATACAGGAATTATCCAGCTTGTCCAGGTAATTTCTGCACAGCATCTCTTTTTCCCGGTTTAACTCCTCCAGATGGGAAAGGCGGACGCGCAGCAGTCCTGCCTGCAGCTCATCAAGACGGGAATTTGTCCCTGCAACACAGTTATAGTACCGTTTCTCGCTGCCGTAATTGCGGAAAATCTGCACATCTCTGGCAAGCTTCGGATTATCGGTAACGATGGCACCTCCGTCGCCGAATGCGCCTAAATTTTTAGAAGGATAGAAGGAAAAACAGCCAGCATCACCGAATGTACCAGTCATTTTTCCGTCGTAGCAGGCACCATGGGACTGCGCGCAGTCCTCCACTACCTTCAGTCCGTAACGTAAAGCAATGGCCATAATTGCATCCATTTTTGCTGCCTGCCCGTACAAATGAACAACGAGAATGGCTTTTGTTTTTTCGGTAATTTTCTCTTCTATCCGCATTGGGTCTATCTGAAAATATTCATCCGGTTCGACGAATACCGGCACAGCACCATTAATGGTAATACCCATTACACTGGCAATATATGTATTTCCCTGTACAATCACCTCGTCGCCTGGACCTATGCCCAGTACACGAAGCGCAATCCAAAGGGCGTCCAGGCCGCTGGCTACACCTACACAGTATTTTGCGCCGGTAAATGCCGCAAATTCTTCTTCAAATGCCGTTACCTCTTTTCCCAGAACGTACCAGCCGGAACGCAGGACATCCAGCGCCTTTGCTTCAAACTCCTTCTGATACGCATAAAATCCCCTGTCCATACGATTGGGAACAATCTTTTCCTGCGGCAAAGGACAGCTTTCTTTTTCCCATTTTTCTTTTATCACAGCATATTCCTCAGCGGACAAGCTGTACCAGCGCAGTCCTTTATATTCCCCGCGCAGATACAGATGGTGCCGAAATTCCCCCTCATAGACAAAACCATACCTTTCATACAGATGAATCGCCCACAGATTGTCGGAAAGGACATTCAGATATACCTTTTCCAGATGAAACTCCGTAAACGCTTTTTCCAGAAGCTCATTCGTTGCTTTTACGGCAATGCCTTTTCCCTGAGCTTTTTTTCGCAGGACAATCGCATATTCGGCATGGCGTGCAGCAAAGTCAAAATTTTTCAGGCTGATCGTTCCCATATATTCGCCCTGTTCGTTTGCAACAGCAAAATGCACGCTTCCCCCCTGAACAGGCACAATTTCCGCCCCCTGAATAAAGGCCATAACATCATCTCTTGTTTTTTCTTCGCCGGAAAACCGAAATCCTTTCTGTATATCTGCATCCTTCATCCATTCCAACATTCCGGCAGCATCCTCCGGCTGGAGTGCCCGCAGATAAATCTTCATTTCCGGCTCTGCCTGTACAGCTGCGTCCATCTCTTCCTCCTTCTGCTTTCTGAACATGATTTTCTGGTATAAAAAAGCATTGCTGTTTACTGCTGCTTCTCCTGCTCATTATCTCCTTCCTCCTCAATAATGTAGGCAGGACGGTTGCGGGAGGCATCAAAAGTTCTCCACAAATATCCTCCGAGTATTCCCAGAGTAAGCATGATCACGCCAAAGCTGAATAGATTAAATATAAATAAGGTAGCCCAGCCGCTGACATGAATCTGACCGGTCAGTTTAGCGATAAAAACAACAATTGCCCAAATCACAGATATGATGCAGGATAAACTTCCAATCACGCATACCAGCGTGATCGGGAAGGTAGAAAAGCTGAATAACGTATCGGAAACAAGACGAAACTTCTTTTTCAGCGTCCAGCGGCTTTTTCCGATTTCCCGCTGAAGCCGGGTGTAATATACGCTATCTGTTGTAAATCCGCTCCATAAAATTTGTCCGGTCAATGCACTGTTTTTTTCGTCCAAAAGCAGAAGTACGCGGATAACCTTCCGATCCAGCAGATATACATCAAAACCGCCTTTGGGCATCTGCGGCAATGCTGCTTTCCTAACCATCCAGTAATATAAATTGGCAAACAGCGTCTGGCTCTGACTCTCCTGACGGTCTTTCCGCACAGCCAGAACAACATGATTTCCCTTCTTCCATGATTCAACCATCTCCAGGACAAGCTGTGTCGGCTCCTGCAGATCCGCAGCCTTCACCACTGCACACTCTCCGGTGCATTTCGACAGGCCGCAGAGTATCGCCGCATGCGAACCCCAGTTCCGGGACAGAGAAAAAATTCGAATCCGCGAATCCTGTTTTGCCAGCTCCTGCATCACCTGATAGCTGTTATCCTGCGATCCGTCATTCACCATAACAATTTCCCATTCTATTTCTGTATGGACGAACAGCTTTTCCTGCATATCCCGATACAGGGGAAGCAGGTTATCCTGATTAAAATATACAGGAATAACGATTGATACTTTCATTTCTTCTATTTCCTTCCTTGCGTGCTCTGTCCATTTATTCCAGAATATTCTTCCTGAATTACCCGCAGAAACTCATCATAATCGCGGATATATTCTTCTGGACAATAATTGCTGGAAGCAATGCACAGCAAAACGGAATCCTCACTGAAATCATACATGTCCTTCCATATCATCGGCGGAATGTACAGTCCTGTATGCGGGCGGTTCAGGCAGAAAACTGCCTCGTTTCCTTTTCCGTCTTTTACCCTGACCTTGCTCTTTCCCGCAACATTAATCAAGATAAATTCTGATTCCCGGTTTGCATGCTGCCCGCGCACGACATTTTCCCCTGAACCGTAAATATAAAATATCCGTTTAATTTCAAAAGGAATATCCTTCATTCCCTCGACAATTACTAGATGCCCGCGTTCATCACCTTTCTGAGCAAATTCCAGCATTTGTACACCGATATATCTGGACATGTCTTCCTCCATTCTGTGCGCAGTGCACATTTTCTGCGTTATGCAGATTGTATTTTGTCCTTTTTTCCTTTAACCCGTTCTAACCATGTACAGATTCCCGCCGCCAATACCGCCAAAAGATAACCTATAGAAACAACAGCTCCTGCATAGAAATCCTTCGGTCTGAACTTCATCACCACCGTATGCTCGCCTTCATCCATTAAAAGCCCCATAAAGCATCGGTTTACCGTCTGAATTTCTTCTTTCTCTCCGTCAATATAGGCTGACCATCCCTTATGTGCAGACTGCAGAAATGTGAGAACCCCTGCACTTGGCGCATTTACCGTCAATTCAATACGGTTAAGTCCAAAATAAGAAACATTGACGCAGGGATCTGCTGTCATCCGCTCTTTATTCACCAGCTCTGCTGCTGCCGGAAGCTGCCTGGAAGATCCAATCTCGACTTTCTGATATTGTACATCCACATCCGGGAAATAAATATCCACATATTTTCTCCCGCTTCCTTCCTCCTCCCGAAGCAAAAATTCTTCCTGATAAGAATATATTCCGCCGCTGTTATCCCAGAAAACCAAGAGCAGTTCAATAACGTTTCCTTCTGTCCGCTTTGCATCCGAATCCGTAAAATACAGACGGATATTTTCCGTTTTTTCCAGACCGGCGCTGAATATTCCTTCCAAAACTGCGGCACCGTTCTCCATGCCTATGGGAAGCTCCTGCCTGCTCAGGATTTCCGGGCGCAGCCGGTCAGTATGCCCATGGCTGTTCTGACCATCCTGCAACAGACTTCCTGTCAGTTCCTCTCTCCACAAGGCATTGTCCAGAAAAATCTGTTCCGGTGCGGCATTCCCCTCATCCTTCCACTGATCGTAATCGGTATTCTCTGCCGTCACCACATTATCGGTAAAATAAATAACAGGATTCGTTTCCATAATGCTCCTGCGGTATGTGTCTTTAAATTCTTCGATACTATTCATCAGAAAGGAAATATATCCTTCTTCATCAAATGTTTTTTGAAAAACAATGGCCTGGCCGTTCAGCCCGCTGGTGCTGCGCTTATGCCCGGCAAAGTTCATCTCTCTTATCCGGTTGTTCACTTTGGCATATTCCTGGCTGACTGCCGCCCGAACCGCCGCGTTAGAACAGTAATCCGTACTTTTATAGCAAGTTACCGTAATTGGTCCTTCCAGCGCTGAAAACGTCAGCAGTTCAATGCTGACTGCCCCGATAAGCGCTGCCTTCTGCTGCCACCCTGCCAGCTGCTTTGTCCTAATAAAAGAAAACACCGCCGCATAAATCCCCATAAGAGAGGCAGTCACAAATGCAGATTCCGAAAATGCCAGCAGCCCCGAACTATCCTTCAACTCTGCATAGTAGCCAAACAGCACAGCCAGCACAGCAAAAAGCAGTATCACCGCCGCCATCCGTTTGGCAAACGCAAGAACGTTTTCTTCTATTTTTCCTGAAAATACTTCCTGCATCAGCGGCATTGCCGCCAGAAGTACAAAAAAAGACACAAACACCCTAGCCAGCGTCGGAAAACGGAAATTCTGCATCATGGGCAAAATACGGTAAAGCAGGCTGTGCAGGAAAGAATCTTTGCTGACAATTAAACAGGCAATGAGCGCCAGTACTGCATAGATATGTTTACTGCGCGTTTTTTTAACCAGCAGCGCCGGAAAAAGGAGCACAGGAAAAAGCCCGAAATACACATTTACCATGCTTGGCTCAAGTCCTGGAATAAACTGCGTCATCCGGGGAAAAATAAGGGAAAGCATCGTGCTGAACGGATACGTATTGGGAACCTGCCCCAGCCCATTCGTCCTGGTAAGCTGTCCCATATGGCAGAGAAAAGGAATCAGCGTTACCGCCCCTGCCAGCACCGTACAGATACACAACTGGATAAATACTTTTACAGAGGTCAGAAAAACGGTCGTATTCTTTCCTGTACGCCACAGACGGCAGACATACCAGACATAGGGAATAAGAAATAAAAATGCCTGATAAAACAGCTCCGGATAACCGCCAGTCAGAATCAGTCCTCCGCACAATCCAGCCAAAAGAAGATGCAGCACTTTCTTTTCCCGTATATATTTCTGCACAAAATAAAAAAGCCAGGGAATCCACGCTGCCGAAATAATAATCATAATATGCTGTGCATTTGACAGAAACACCCCGCATCCGCCGTAAAGTAAACCGGCGGCTATCCCTGCGCAAAGCCCCGAAACCGATAAAAACGCTCCGTTTTCTTCCGGCCTGCGCTCTGCCAGCTCCTTCCCTGCCAACAAAAACATGCCAAACTGCGCAATAACGATGTGCATCACATACGATGCCGCCAGGATGTGCGGCGAATACCCAAAAACCAGTGCCAGAAAAAGCGTCAGCGGATACCAGACAGGAGAACCAAACACCGCATAATACGGCGAACCGTAACGCATTAACGGATTCCAGAGCGGAACTGTCCCGGAAGCCAATGCATCCGTCATCAGCACCTGCGTAGGATACTCCGCATCCCAGATATCATACTTCATTAAATTTTCCCCAAGCAGCAGCGACCAGTTCGCACATGCACTAAACAATACATAAAACAGAAAAACACCAGCAGCAATTCGTACCGGATGCGTCTTTATCCAACGTTCTCCCACCATTTCCTAATCTCCCTTCATTTCCTTAACGAGTATAGCAATTTTGGCATGTAATGTCAATTTATTCTGGATTTCTGATTTTTTCTGATTTCTGATTTTTTGCTCCCGCTGTTCTATCCTTACTTACCTGTATAAAAAAGCAAAATCCTTTCCTAACTGCGGCATAAGCCTGAATCATCATTGCAGTCAGAAAAGGTAATATTTGTACAATATGACATCTTGTAATAAGGATCTGGGGCGTTTCGCTCCTGCCTATCTGAGCGAGTTTAGTTTCGCAGCCAGTCCAGCCTGATTAGCTTCTGGTACTTTCAATGCCTTCATTGCTTGCTCTAACGATAAATGAAGGGTTTCCATTATATTTCTAAGAGCCTCTAATAATGTTCTTTCTTCTACCTCCTGCTTCATATCCTCCCAAGCCTTACACACATCCACTTCCTCCTCTCCTGGCGGCAATTTCAAGTTGACATTAGCACAATAATTTAAAACATCTATTTCCTCTTTCCGTAACTTTTTAAAATTATCTCGGACAGCTTCATCCATTTTTTCCCTGTCTTTAGAATATTTGATAAAAGTAAGCACTTCCCTAAGAGATGAATGAAATTTTTTCAACTCATCTTTCGACAATCCATAAGGCGTAATCAAATGAATCTGATAATCTGGCACCAGGGAAAGAATATATTCATCCTCCATATTCATCATCTCACGGAGGGAAGTAGGCCCATCCCATTTATCTGGCGAAAACAGAATAACCAGAGTAATGACAGGGATTAATCGATCTTCTTTATAGAATCCCGATAAAAATTCTCCCTTATTGTGTCCCTTAGAATCTTTTGCTTCCCTATGGCTGTTTGCCGCCTTTTGCACCTGTTTGGCATAATTTATGGCATCATACAGCAGATTTTTCACTGGCATAGCATAATGCACATCACCTTGATTCTCGATTCCCAGAAGCAGATAGACCGCACACTCATCCTTCATCGCAACCAGGCTTTTCATGGCATCCCGATAAACCTGCTCCGGCTCTCCGGCATCATCTGCACCCGTCTTTCCCACTTCTTCCCTGCCTGCGTTTTTTTTGCATACTCCGCACTCGTTTCTCTGCTCCCAGTATATCATGCCGTCCGTTTTTCCGCAATAACTGCTTTTTCATTAACCATTTCTTATCTATTTATACAATTTTATAGGAAGGAGAACTAAAAATGGATAAAAAGGAAATGGTTGAATTAATGATTCAGGAAAGACTTTCTCTTTACTTTATAAAAAATAATGCTCCGGGAATGGCTAGAATGAAAAGAAGTGATGAATTTCTGGATTTATTAGAGAAAAAGGCTCCGGAATTGGTAAATGAATTTAATCTTTATCTTGACTGGATAGCTTCACATGGCGGTGATGAACAGGAAGGCATTTATTTATTTGGCTTACATGATGGTATTCGCTTAATGCGGGATATTATCAGCGTAGTATAAATTTGAACTTACAGGAATTACCATGGAAAATTTAATAAGATTCACAGCATTTTTAAATCATAGTGCTTTATTGGAACCTGCCGGATGCCGGTTAGCGAAAGAAATAAGTCAAGGTCGAAGAGCGAAGAGCGAAGCGTACCTTGATTTATTTCTGTAGCGGGTATAATGGCAGCAGGCTGGACGAAGCGCTTTACCTCGTCCGGTCTTGATTACCGATTTGGTCGCTGGCGGCTGTGTACTCTGGCGGGTGGTTGATAATTCTCTCCGGCATCCGGCAGGTTCTAATTGAAAAATAAACAAAAAGTTGAGGT
>VSOC01000082.1 GCA_009774615.1 Lachnospiraceae bacterium | reverse complement strand
GTAGTAAATTGGTAGTAAATTCAGCTTGAAATCCTGCTTGTATGCCCGTAAATCAAGGCTTTTTTGAGATAATCAACTATTTTATAGATAAATCAAATAGATTTTTATGGTAGAATTTGATAATATTTGGTACAATACAGGTGCCGGGGAACGCATCCCCTGCACCTTTTGCAATTGAGGAGCAGGAAAGAAGCTTCACCTGCTTGATTAAAAGAGTAGTAAAAAACCAAAATTAAAGAAACCAAAATAAGGAAAGGTGAAACGATGATGGAAACAAACTGGACGTTAGACTGGCTGGAAGATCCGGAGGTTTTTCAGGTAAACCGGCTGAAGGCACACTCGGATCATGCGTATTTTGCTTCAAAGGAAGAGATGGAGCAGGGAGAGATGAAATTTCGCTCTTCATTAAACGGAACATGGAAGTTTTCTTTTGCCGAAAACCCGGATTTGCGGCAGAAGGAGTTTTACCGGGAAGATTTTGATGCTTCAGGTTTTGGAGAGATTGAGGTTCCAGGACACATCCAGCTCCAGGGCTATGATAAATGCCAGTACACGAACACGATTTACCCCTGGGACGGTCACGATGAACTGCGCCCTCCGCATATTTCCCGGCGTTATAATCCGGTGGGCAGCTATCTGAAAACCTTTGTGCTTCCTAAAGGATGGGAGGGGAAGAGAATTTACATTTCCTTCCAGGGCGTGGAAACCGCGTTTTATCTGTGGTGCAACGGAAAATTTGTGGGCTATGCCGAGGATGCATTCACCCCTTCCGAATTTGACTTAACCGGACTTATTCATGAAAACGGTGCGGTAAATACGCTGGCTGTGGAGGTCTATAAGCGCAGCAGTGCAAGCTGGATTGAGGATCAGGACTTTTTCCGCTTTTCTGGGATTTTCCGGGATGTTTATCTGTATACCGTGCCGGATTTCCATGTAAGCGATATGTTTGTCAAGGCCGGGCTGTTGGAGGATTACGCGACGGGGAGCCTTACGGTTGAACTGGAAACGTCGGCAGCCGAGGACTGGGCCGAACCGAACGGCGGTGCAGTGCTTGCGATGGAACTTTTGGACGCACAGGGAAATCCGGTCTGGCGGTATGAAGAGGATGACAGACTGGAAAATAAAAAAGAAGATAGACCGGAGAATACAGAGGAAGATAAAGCGGATACTGAAAACAAAGGTCGAAAAAAAGCTGTGCTCCGCGGAAACGGAAAACTTGCCGTAACTGTCTTAGAGGGAATCCCCCAGGTGCATTGCTGGAGCAGTGAGCGTCCTTATTTGTATACGCTTTTGCTTACCGTCCGGGATGTAAAAACGGGAAATATCATGGAAATTATCCCGCAGAAGGTGGGTTTCCGTCGTTTTGAGATGATCAACGGAGTAATGCATTTAAACGGCAAAAGGATTATCTTCAAGGGTATTAACCGCCATGAATTTAACGTGCGCCGCGGACGGGCCATTACCAAAGAGGATATGCTCTGGGATATTCAGTTTATGAAGCAGCACAATATTAATGCTGTCCGCACCTGTCACTACCCTAACCAGACCCTTTGGTATAAACTCTGCGATGAATACGGTATTTACCTGATTGACGAAACCAATATGGAAAGCCATGGTTCCTGGCAGAAGTTAAATGTCTGTGAACCTTCCTGGAATGTGCCGGGAAGCAAGCCGGAGTGGAAAGCCTGTGTGCTTGACCGGGCAAAGTCCATGCTGGAGAGGGACAAGAATCACCCGTCCGTTCTTATCTGGTCCTGCGGAAATGAGTCCTATGCCGGGGAGGATATTTTGGCGATGACCGAGTTTTTCCACGAGAGGGATAACAGCCGTCTGGTGCATTATGAGGGTGTGTTCTGGAACCGCGAATTTGACCAGATTTCTGATATGGAGAGCCGGATGTATGCAAAACCGGCAGAGATTGAAGAGTATTTGCAGTCCAATCCGAAAAAGCCCTATATTTCCTGCGAATATGCGCACGCCATGGGAAATTCCCTGGGCAATTTAAAGAAATATACCGATCTGGAACGCTATGCTCAGTACCAGGGCGGGTTTATCTGGGATTATATTGACCAGGCACTGATTAAGACTGACGAGGACGGAAAAGAGATTCACGGCTACGGCGGTGATTTTACCGACCGGCCCACCGACTATAATTTCAGCGGCAATGGCATTGTTTACTGTGACCGCACGGTGTCGCCCAAGGCGGCAGAGGCGAAGTATTTATATCAGGATCTGAAGCTTTCGGCTGACGGGACACAGGTTGTAATTCAAAATGAACGCCGTTTTGCCGATACCTCAGAATATGCCTTCCAGTACCAGGTTTATTTTGAGGGTGCTCTTTTGCAGGAAGAAGAATTTACGGCGGTGGTTCCCGCGATGACATCAAAAACCTATTTGCTGGAGGATTTAGGAATTTCCCTCAAGCGGCGCAGAAGCGGAGAATACACCTATCGGCTCAGCGCTGTATTAAAGGAGAAAGTTTCCTGGGCAAAAGCCGGCTTTATCGTAGCTTACGGGGAAACAACGAAAACGGAAGCCGCCCAGGTCGGAGAAATTGCCGACCATGCCGCAGAAACATTTACAGCACAGGCTGCTGAGGAAAATAAAACATTCCGCATTGTGCACGGCGACGGAAACTTAGGGGTGCACGGAATGGATTTTTCTGTACTTTTCTCCCGTCCGGCAGGCGGTATTGCCGCCCTTCGCTATCACGGAAAAGAATGGATTACCAGACCGCCGATGCCGGTGTACTGGAGAGCATCCACCGATAATGACCGGGGCAACGGGTTTGATAAAGCAAGTCAGGTGTGGTTTGGCGCAGGGCGCTTTTCGGGCTGTACAAATGAAGGAATGAAGGTCTGGGAAGAAGAGGGAAAGGTGATCGTTTCCTATATTTACCAAGTAAATACTGCTTTGCCGACGGAAACCCGTGTTACCTATACGGTAACTCCGGACGGAAAAATCCATACAGAAGCCCATTACTTAGGACAAAAAGGACTTCCGGAACTTCCGGTATTCGGTATGCGGCTTCGTCTTCCGGGCAGGATGAAGAATTTTTCCTGGTATGGCTATGGGCCGCAGGAATGCTATATTGACCGGATGGAGGGGGCAAAATTAGGGATTTATACATCTGCTCCGGAGGATAATATTTCCCCCTACCTTGTGCCGCAGGAGTGTGGAAACCATGTGGGCTGCCGCTGGCTGACCGTGCAGGACAAAGACGGTCACGGTCTGCGGTTTACGGCAGATGAGGCACCCTTCCAGGCCAGCGTCCTTCCCTATACAGCGGAAGAGCTCGAACTTGCAGCGCACTGGAATGAGCTTGCATCCCCGCAGTACACCAATGTATGTATCTACTCGGCAATGCGCGGTGTGGGCGGTGATGACAGTTGGGGCGCGCCGGTTTATCCGGAATACTGTATTTCGGCTGAGGAGGATCAGGTGCTCAGGTTTACGATAGAGCCTGCAAAATAATATCGTGCCAGTAATTATACGGATATAGTTAAAATACAAAAATGGATTAAAGATGCAAATGCTTTCACTATTTGCCTGTATCCTGGAAAGGAAAGATAAAAAGATGAAAAAACCATGGTTAGCGCTGATGACTGCCTTGTGTATTACCCTGTGCCCGTTGACAGACACGGTCTGGGCAGATGAATTGTTTCTGCCGGGGACAGCGGCAGAGCAGCTGCAGGCACCTGTGCCGGCAGCTTCCATAAACTGGCTCGACAATAGCTATGCTTACAGTCAGTGGGCAAAACCAATAAATTCTTATCTCTATGCAAACAGCAATGGCTGTTTAACTCGCGTAGAGCAGATTGGCCAGCAGGTTGTAATTGAAGATTACGGCAATGGCTTTATTCTCCAGTCCCAGAAAAAACTGGAGATGGAGCTTCCTCTGTGGGGAGGATTTTATTCGGGAACGGATTATCATTTCCTGGTATTTGGGCAGAACAACCTCGAGGAAGATGACCAGAAGGAAGTCATCCGCGTAGTAAAATATACAAAGGACTGGGAAAGGGTAGGCGCGGCAAGTCTTTATGCAGCCAATACAACCAAGCCCTTTAATTCGGGAACCCTGCGTATGGTTCAAGATGGGGATAAGCTCTACATTCACACCTGCCATGAGATGTATACAAAAAAAGAAGACGGGGTTAACCACCAGGCGAACCTTACATTTTCCGTGAAGATTTCCAATATGACGATTGCCGATCAGAACAGCGGCGTACTTTACGGCACAAATTATGTCAGTCATTCCTTTAACCAGTTTATTCTGATGGATAATTCTACACTGCTGACCCTGGATCACGGAGATGCCTACCCGCGGGCAATGGTTATCCATAAATTTAAGAAAAAGAACTTTACCAAGAGAAACACCGAATACTGTGATGAAGTAAATATTATGTCGATAAAAGGGGAAAAAGGAGATAATAAAACGGGGGCTATGATCGGCGGCTTTGCTGCCTCTTCCTCCGCCTACCTGACTGTGGGATGTTCCATTCCTCAGGATTCTTCAGCACATAATATTTATAATATCTTTGTTGCATGCACACCCAAAAAGCGGATGAGTCATGGCGAAACAAAGATAAACTGGATAACCAACTATACCGATGCTTCCAGTCCAGGTCTTGACAATCCTCACCTAGTCGATCTGGGAAATGACCGCTTCCTCCTGCTCTATATGTCCGGAAACAGTATTAACTATCTCTATCTGGATAAGGACGGAAATCCGGAGGGAAGCATTTATGCGATGGAGGGCTACCTGTCTGACTGTGTGCCGATTTTCTATCAGGGATTGGTAGTCTGGTACTATACGAAGAACAGTGTTCCGGTATTCTGTGCAATTGACGGAAACGGAAATCCGTATCTGTTCCAGGCGCAATAATAATTTTATGCTTGAACAGATGGCTTTGGAAATAAATGGAAGTGTAAAAGAAATCAAAGTTACTGTCGAGAAATAAGTTTTAGTAATAAAAAAATTTTAGTAGATAGCTATAAAAACAGGGCAGAGTAATGAATCGAAAAGATTGATTGCTCTGCTTTTATAATGCTCAGAAAACGATTTTTAAGAAAATTTTTGTTTTGGATTAAGAAAAATATTATTCTGGATGAGAAAATGAAAAAAATATAAAAACATAAAAAGCTTTAAACCCATGGTGCGGCAGATGAAAAAGGAGGGCTTCTCGATACCCGGCGGGCATTGCCGCAGCCAAAGGCAAGAAAGTTTGAAAACTCTGTTAAAATAAAGGGATAACAAAAATTTGTAAAAGTATACTTTTGCAAACTCTGCTATCCTCTGCGACTAACCCGAAGTATAACACAAAAGAAGTCATTTTACAACAATTTTTTGTAATTCAAGGCAGGAAATAATAGGGTTTGCAAAAGTATACTTTAGCAATTTTTAGGTCTTAGGCGAGGCTAGAAATACCAGATTATCTGGTTAAATCATGCTCTTCTTTGTGTTTGGATTGGATGATATTAGAAACAGTAAAGAAGCAGGAACAGATTTATGGAAAGATAGATTTTGGAGAGAGGTGAGATACCTGTGCAGTGGTATTTGTTAAAAACATGGAAAGGGAGAGAGGAAGAATTGGCTGCCAAGATACGCAGGACGATTCCCAATACACGGAATAAAGAATGTTTTGTAATTGTTAAGGAACGTATTTGGGTAAGGCAGAAGGAGAATATAATCCATGAGGAATTACTGTTTCCCGGATGTGTTTTTCTTACCTGCCCCTCATCGGAGCCGATTGTATCCCAGATGGCGCGGATTCCAGCAATCGCCGGATGGATGAAGAGCGGCAGTCTTGAGATTCTGCGTATGACAGAAGAAGACGGAAATTTTCTGGAAGAATTGTCTGGAAAGGATCACCGGGTAAAACTTTCGTGTGTACTGAAAGATGAGGAAGGAAATATTTGTAAATTATCTGAACCGTTGAAATATTATCAGGAACATATTGAGAGAATACAGTTTAAAAAGAGATATGCCATGATTCGTCACAGATTATGGGGAGAAGAAAGAACGTTTGTCCTTGGCATCTTACTGAAAGAAGATATTCATCAGGAATATTTATTGGATGGCAGATTAACCGGAAAAATAGTAGCTGAGTATAGTTTTGCAAAAGATACAAAAACTTCATTGATGGAGATGGCATAGGATGAGTAGTTACCGATTAGACAAATATCTGCCAGGGAATAAACGTGTCCGGATGCTGGTGCTTATGACAGCAGATATTGGTGTGGTTTGTCTGGCATCTTTTTTAGGGTTGTTTATTCGTTTTGATATGAATGTCCATAGGATTCCTAAAGAATATGCGCAGGCTGTGTTTGCGTATCTGCCGTTCTATGTGCTTGCTACAATTGCTGTTTTCTTTCTTTTGCGGATGTACGCTACGATGTGGAGTGTAGCCGGGATTCGGGAGGCAGGGCATATTGTAGGTGCCTGCGGATTGGCATCGCTACTTCAGATTGCCGGAATGCTGATGATGGAAATGAAGGTTCCCAGAAGCTATTATGTACTTTCTTTTTTTGTACTGTGTGCTTTTGAAGGAATTGTCCGTCTGTCTTATCGGATTTTAACATCGGTTGCATTGCCTGGAAAATATCAAAAAAGAGGCAGCCGGGTTTTGGTTGTGGGGGCTGGGACAAGCGGGGCAGTGATATTAAAGGAGATGCTTACCAGTCCGTATGCCCAGGGCTATGTGGTTTGTTTCGTTGATGATGACAAGAATAAAATTGGGAAAATACTAAATGGTGTTCTGGTGGCTGGCAACCGAAACGATATTCCGAAATTAGCAGAGAAGCTTGCGATAGACGAGATTTATATCGCCATGCCCTCTGCTCCGGCAAAAGATAGAAAGGAAATCATTGAAATCTGTCGGGAAACGGGATGTAGGGTGAAAATTCTGCCGGGAATTTATCAGCTCTTAAATGGTGAAATCAGTGTCAGTAAGCTAAGGGAAGTAGAGATTGAAGACCTCCTGGGACGGGAAAGTGTTCAGGTAAACATGGATGAAATTCTGGATTATGTCAATGGCAAGGTGGTGCTGGTGACAGGGGGCGGAGGTTCCATCGGGAGTGAGCTGTGCCGACAGATTGCCGGGCATCATCCGAAACAACTGATTGTTTTTGATGTGTACGAGAACAATGCTTATGATTTGCAGCAGGAATTGAAAGATAAATTTCCAAAACTGAACCTGTCTGTATTGATTGGGTCGGTAAGAAACACACACCGGATAGCATCGGTTTTTGCACAGTACCATCCAGATATTGTTTACCATGCGGCAGCACATAAACATGTGCCGCTGATGGAAGACAGCCCAAATGAAGCGATTAAGAATAATGTCTTTGGTACATATAAAACCGCAAAGGCAGCAGACAAGTATGGAGCAAAACGGTTTGTCTTAATTTCTACAGATAAAGCGGTTAATCCAACGAATATCATGGGCGCATCGAAACGGATGTGTGAAATGGTAATTCAGATGATGAATGCAAAATCAAAAACGGATTTTGTGGCAGTGCGTTTTGGCAATGTACTGGGGAGTAATGGCTCAGTGATTCCCCTGTTTAAGAAACAGATTGAACAGGGCGGACCTGTAACGGTGACGCACCCGGATATTATTCGGTATTTTATGACCATACCGGAGGCAGTTTCCCTGGTATTGCAGGCTGGAGCATATGCAAAGGGCGGAGAAATATTTGTTTTGGATATGGGGGATCCGGTGAAGATAGTAGATCTGGCAAAGAATCTGATACGGCTTTCCGGCTATAAACTGGGAGAAGATATTCAGATTAAATTTACCGGATTAAGACCAGGAGAAAAGCTGTATGAGGAACTTCTGATGAAGGAAGAAGGGATGCAGGATACGCCGAATAAGCTGATTCATATTGGAAAGCCGATTGAATTTGATATGGATGCGTTTGAGCGGCAGCTGGACAGGCTGTATGAGGCGGCGAACTTGGATTCTGAGGATATACGGGAAGAAGTAAGGAGGATTGTGCCGACGTATCAGCCAAAAGGAAGTTCAGGTTCAGAAAGAAAACGAACTTAAAAATAAAGCAGGTGTTTACATGGTGGAACAGTTAAAGAAAGAAGTATTTGAGGCAAATCTGGAATTAATACGACGTGGTGTTGTTGTTTACACATGGGGCAATGTCAGTGGTATTGACCGGAACAATGGAGTAATGGTGATTAAGCCATCAGGCATAGACTATGCAAAAATGCGTCCGGAAGATATGGTGATTGTTTCATTGGAAACTGGTGAAACAATAGAAGGAAAATGGAAACCATCCTCTGACACGAAAACCCACTTGGAAATCTATAAAGCCTTTCCGCAAATTAAGGGTATTGCGCACACGCATTCGGTGAATGCGGTTGCTTTTGCACAGGCTGGTTTAGATATTCCGGCATTAGGAACAACACATGCGGATTATTTTTATGGTTCAATTCCCTGTACAAGAGAATTAACACAAAAAGAAGTTGAAGATTCTTATGAGGAAAATACAGGTAAAGTTATTGTAGAGTGTATCTTGAAAAGGAAAATTGATCCGCAGATTATCCCAGGAATTATTGTAAAAAATCATGGACCATTTTCTTGGGGGAAAGATCCAGCAGACTCTGTCTATCACGCAGTAGTTATGGATATAGTTGCTGAGATGAACCTGAAAACATTAATGCTGAATCCATGTGCTTCCATGAAGTCATATATTTTAGATAAACATTATATGCGGAAACATGGAGCGAATGAATATTATGGACAGGGTTGAGGAAATGTTGACAGGGGAGAAGAAAACGAAATTAAAGGAATGGATAGATCATGGATAAGAACGGGATTTTGTCGGATTCTCGATTTAAGGGGATTAAGGCATGTAAAAATAAAATCTGGCTTTCTTCACCGACGATGCATGGCAGGGAACTTCGCTTTGTTCAGGAAGCTGTCGAAACCAACTGGGTAAGTACAGTGGGCAAAAATATAAATGAATTGGAAAAGATGACCGCAGCGTATCTTGGAATGCAATATGCAGTGGCTTTATCCTGTGGAACAGCGGCTTTACATATGTGCATAAAGCTGGCTGGGGAGCAAATCAATCCAGCTGCAAAACCAGGAAATGCTCTTGCCGGACAGAGAGTGTTCTGCTCGGATATGACCTTTGACGCTTCCGTGAATCCTGTTGTCTATGAAGGCGGAGAACCTATTTTTATCGATACGGAAGCTGACACCTGGAACATGAATCCGGCGGCGCTTGAAAAGGCTTTTGTGATGTACCCGGATGTAAGGATTGTTGTACTGGCACATCTTTATGGTGTACCTGCAAAGATGGACGAAATTGTTAAGATTTGCAGGGAACATGATGCGCTGCTTATTGAGGATGCAGCCGAAGCAATGGGGGCAAGATATGATGGGAAGTTCATCTCCGGAATGTGCGGCAGTTTTGGGAACTTTTCGGCTGTAAGTTTTAATGGCAATAAAATATGCACCGGCAGCAGCGGAGGAATGTTTATAACGAATAATCAAGCTGATGCAGAAAAGGTTCGCAAGTGGTCTACACAAAGCCGGGAAGCAGCACCATGGTATCAGCATGAGGAGCTTGGCTACAATTACCGAATGAGCAATATTGTTGCCGGAATTGCACGGGGGAACATGCACTACATTGATGAACACATTGCACAGAAAAAGGTAATTTATGAACGGTATAAAGAAGCCTTAAAGGATCTGCCAGTTATAATGAATCCATTTGAGGATAAAAGTACACCAAACTATTGGCTGAGTTGTTTATTGATTGATGAAGATTCTATGTGTCAACAGGTTCGTGGGGAAAAGGATTATCTGTATAAGAGTGAAGCCAAAAAAAGCTGTCCGCAGGAAATTTTAGATGTGTTCAGTACCTTCAACATCGAAGGGCGTCCAATTTGGAAACCAATGCATATGCAGCCATTGTACTATACGAATGGCTTTGTTGTGAGTGATGGAAATGGCAGAGCAAGGAGCAATGCATATAGAGAGGGATGTCAAAATGATATTGGTGCAGGTATTTTTGCAAGAGGTATTTGCTTACCCAGTGATAATAAGATGACTGCAGAAGAACAGGATGTTGTGATTGAGATTATTAAGAGATGTTTTTGGTAATTGGTATAGGAGATTATGGTAGATGATGCATAAACAAGGTTTTTATGAAAAATACATAAAGCGACCACAAGATTTTATTTGTGCGTCTTTTGCTTTAATTGTCTTGAGTCCAATGATGATTATACTTGCAATTATAGTAAAAATCAAGCTAGGTTCGCCTGTTATTTTTATTCAGGATCGCCCAGGAAAAGATGGAAAAGTTTTTAAACTCTATAAATTTCGTTCAATGACAGATGCAAAAGATAAAAATGGAAAGATACTTCCAGATAAAGATAGATTACCAACTTTTGGGCAAAAACTCCGGAGTACTTCTTTAGATGAATTGCCCGAACTTATAAATATATGGAAAGGTGATATGGCGATTGTAGGTCCAAGACCATTGTTAGTACAGTACATGGAAAGATATTCACCACATCAAGCAAGAAGGCATGAAGTTCGACCTGGTTTTACTGGACTAGCACAAGTTCGTGGGAGAAATTCAATTAGCTGGGAAGAAAAGTTTGATTGGGATGTTCAGTATGTAGATCATATTACCTTTTTAGGAGATTGGAAAATAATAATAGAAACGATAAAGACTGTTCTAAAACATGAAGGCATCAGTGCAGTTGGAGAAGCAACGATGAGTGAATTTATGGGAAGCGCTGTGAGGGATGATAAATGAATATTTTGTTTACTGGTGTTGGACGTCGAATTGAATTGATTCAGGCGTTTCGCAATGCTGCATTAACGTTAAATAAAAAACTTCATATTTATGGCAGTGATATGGATGGAACAGCTCCCGCACTTGCCTATTGTGATTATGTACGGCAAACCGTTGGAATGAAAGATGCATTATATGTTGATGAACTTCTTAGCATTTGTCGGTCAGATTGTATAGATTTATTGATTCCTACTATTGATACAGATCTTCTTATATTAAGTCAGAATAAAAAGCGATTTGAAAATGCAGGAACACATGTAATGATTAGTGAACCCGAAATGATTCAGATTTGCCGGGACAAAAGTAAAACATCTCAATTTTTTACAGCTTGCGGTCTTCATGCACCTGTGCCCGTAAATGATTGGAAAAAATATGACGGAGGTTTTCCGGCGTTTATCAAGCCAAAGGATGGGAGCAGTTCTATCAATGCATTTAGGGTTGAGAATTATGAAGAATTACAAGTATATTCGGAACGTATTCAAGATTATATTATTCAGCCTTTTGTTGAAGGAAAAGAATATACGATAGATGTATTTTGTAAATGGAATGGCGAGCCAATAACAATTATTCCACGTGAGCGAGTGCAGGTAAGAGCTGGTGAAGTTCTGAAAACGAGAATATTTTTGGATGAAGTGATGATAGATGAGGTCAGAAAACTTTGCAAAGCATTTAGACCTTGTGGTCCAATGACGGTTCAGCTGATTCGGGATGCCCAAGGCGTTGACTGGTACATAGAAATTAATCCACGTTTTGGCGGAGGTGCGCCGTTGTCCATGAGGGCTGGTGCAAGAAGTGCAGAAGCAATATTAAAATTGTTTGATGGTGAAGATATTGGGGATTGTGTGGATATTTCTGATGGAGCTGTTTATAGTAGGTTTGATCAGTCTGTGTGTGTTGTCGAAGGAAGTAATTCAATAAGGGGCATTATTTTTGACTTAGATGATACGCTTTATTCCGAAAAAGAATATATAAGATCTGGATATAAAGCCGTAAGTGATTACTTGGGCGGCGGATATGAAGAAAAATTGTGGAAATATTTTGAAGAAAAAAAACAAGTTATAGACGAACTGTTAAAAGAACTTGGACATACAAAAAATAAGGAAAAAGTCATAAATATCTATCGTTCACATAAGCCATCGATTCATCTTTATTATGGTGTTATAGAGATGTTAAATGAGCTGCGAGCAAGGGGAATAAAGGTTGGGATTATTACGGACGGAAGACCACTTGGGCAGCATAATAAATTTGAAGCTTTAGGTCTTGGAAGGTTTATCGACGATTTTATTATTACTGACGAGTTAGGGGGAACCCAATTTCGCAAGCCATGTGATATTGCATTTAGGATTATGTCTGCTAAATGGAAGCTGCCATTTGAACAAATCGTATATGTTGGAGATAACCCTATTAAAGATTTTCAGGCACCGAAGCAATTAGGTATGAAAGCTCTTTTTTTCAAAAATGCGGATGGAATATATAGTTATGAAGCTGATGTTTCAATTCCTGTAATTGAGAGTATTACATCGGTTAGTAAACGAATTAAAAATTAGAAAACGATAAAATAGCGAATAAAACGCGGGGGTTAGATATGGATATAAGACGTTTGTGGAGGACATTGCGGCTTTACATAAGCAAAGATAGAAATGTTTATCTTCGTAAAGCACATATTTTTGCAAATTTTGGAGAACACAGTACGATGTCTGCCAGAAAAATACCTCTTTATCCTGAACTTATCTGGATTGGGAATAATGTTCGTTTAGCTGCAAATGTAACTATGGTGCCTCATGACATGATTCATGCTATGTTAAATCATCGGATTTCGCAAGATAAAGAAGAAGCATCACATTTTCGTGAATATATAGGCTGTATTCGATTGGAAGATAATATTTTTGTTGGTGCAAATTCAACAATATTAGCGAATGTATGTATTGGATCTAATACGATTATTGGAGCAGGAACATTAGTCAACAAGGATTTAGATGGGGGATATGTCTATGCAGGTGTTCCGGCAAAGAAAATTTGTACTTTTGATGAGTTTGTTCAAAAGAGAAGTTGCCAACTCTGCTATCCTCAATGCTATAAAAGAGAAGGGGATTCCATAGGGAATGAATTTGCGCAGTGGTTATGGAATGATTTTTTTCAGTCGAGGAACAAATAGGCTATCCCCTATGTGTTTTTTATTGTAGAAGCAATATCTAGTTATTTTTCATCAGGAGGTCAACAGAATGGCTAATATAGCACTAGTAATTGCAGGAGGTTCAGGCAACCGTATGCATCAGGATATACCAAAACAGTTTCTTACAGTGAATGAGCGACCTGTTATTGTATATACATTGGAGGTGTTTGAGAAACATCCCGAGATCGATGCCATAGCGGTTGTCTGTATAGAAGGATGGGGACAGGTGCTTTGGGCTTATGCAAGGCAGTTTAACATAACAAAGCTACAATATGTTATTGCTGGTGGCAAAAATGGACAGGATTCTATTCGCAATGGCGTATATGAACTTGAAAAATATTTTTTGCCGGATGATCTTGTTTTGGTTCATGATGCGATCCGACCCATGGTTTCGGCAGAAATTATTTCTGATAATATTCGTGTGGCGAGAAAATATGGCAATGCAATTACCGTTATTCCCTGTGCAGAGGCAATGATACAGACAGAGGATGGAATCGTATCTGCTGGCAGTTATCCAAGAGAATATCTTAAAAGAACACAAACTCCTCAAGCTTTTCGCATAGGAGAAATCTGTGATTTACATAGGAGAGCTTTGGAGGCAGGTATTACCAACTCAGTAGCATCTTGTACATTAAAGATTGAAATGGGAGAGCAGGTATACTTTTCCGTTGGATCTGAGAAAAATATCAAGCTGACTACAGTGGAGGACATTGAGATATTTAAGGCTCTGCTGACGGCAAAAAAATCGGATTGGTTAAAGGAAAATTAGAAATGATTTATGATAGTCCACTTTGGTTTATGAATATCGATATAGTTGCAGAGGGGCTTGGTGAACTTGATGAACTTGCAGGAAAATCCGTTTTAATCTCTGGAGCTACAGGGCTGATATGTTCAGCAGTAGTAGATATATTTATTCGTTATAACGAAACCCATGAAACGCCTATAGGTATTATTGCTGCCGGAAGACAACCACAAAAGATGATAGAGCGATTTGGAAATTACTATAACAAAGATTATTTTTATTTTTCAAGATATGATGCATCAAAAAATAACACGAAAATAGAAGTTAAAGCGGATTACATAATTCATGGAGCCAGCAATGCATCACCCAAAGCAATTGTATCTGAACCGGTAGAAACTATGCTCAGTAACTTTTGCGGGTTGTATTTTTTGCTAAATTATGCGAAAAATTGTGGTTCAAAGAAGCTTTTATATATTTCAAGCAGCGAAATTTACGGAATCAAAAGTGACAAAAAATCCTATAAAGAGGATGATTATGGTTATATTGACTTTTTAAATCCAAGGAATTCGTATTCAGTCGGAAAATGTGCTGCTGAAACACTGTGTGCCAGTTTCTTTTCTGAGTACGGAATTGAGCCGGTTATTGTAAGACCAGGTCATATTTACGGTCCAACAGCTCTGCCAAATGATGACAGAATTGCTTCAACATTTGCTTATGCTGCAGCAAGAGGTGAAAAGCTTGTAATGAAAAGCGAAGGTTCGCAATTAAGAAGCTATTGTCATTGTCTTGATTGTGCAGCAGCAATAATCAAGGTGCTGATAAAGGGTAAGCCTGCACAGGCATATAATATTGCTCAACCGGATTCTTTTGTAACCGTTAAACAAATGGCTGAATTTATCGCTAAAGCAGGGAACGTAGAATTAGTGGCAAATACTGCGGTGAACAGTGAAAAAAAGAATTTTAATCCAATGAATAATTCTACATTGAATGCGAAAAAGCTGACTGACCTTGGATGGGAAAGCCGGATAGAAATAGACAAGGGAGTTATGGATACTATTGAAATCCTTAAAGCGTCCATAAACAGCAGCAAAAAGGAGTCAGGGAAATGATGTCAGTAGATGAATTAAAGGCAAAGCAGTTAGAGATTTTACATGAACTTGACAGAGTCTGCAATACAGCAGGGATTCAATATTACTTGGCTTATGGCTCATTGTTGGGGGCAGTCAGACATAAAGGTTTTATTCCTTGGGATGATGATATAGATGTTGTTATGACATATCCCGAGATGCAAAAACTACTTGCAAATAGAAATCAATTTGGCAGAAAATATTTTTTACAGTGCCGTGAAACGGAACCGGAATATAATATGATGACGTATTCTATTCGAGATTCTTCTACTTCCTTCTTTTCGGATGATCAGGGTACTCTTAATATAAATCACGGTATCAATATTGATATTTATATTTTATATCCGTATCCGGATAACTTTTTTAAGGCACATAAGTTAATTATTGATTCGTTCATTTTAAGATTGCTGTATTTAAAAAGGATGCCTGCTAATCATGGCATAATTGGAAGACTGGCTTCAAAACTTGTTTCATTGCTGTATTCGGGAAGCAGAGGAACAAAAAAGATTCAAAAGGTAGAAGATTACCTCAGAAATAATGGAGGGAAAAGGTACTACTCTGTTTATTTCGGGTATGATATTACCCCTTTTTCTTGCCTTAAATTTCCACAAGAGTCGTTTGAAAAACCTGTTTTTTTACAATTTGAAGATTTTATGGCACCATGTCCATTGAATCCAGAGAAAATATGTGAAATATCTTATGGAAAAACATATATGCAATTTCCACCTGAAGAAAAAAGAATTTCCAATCATCATATTTTATTTATGAGCTGTGATGAACCATACACAAACTTTGAAGGGAAATACTATAATATTAATCATTGATGTTTTTCCCTTTAATGATAAGAATAGAAGATATAAAGACATGTTTTGACTTATGAATAGAAGGGGCATTTTAGAATGAATGAAGATGAACAGGTGAAAGAGATCGTTCAAAGAATTCAAAAGGTAATTTACAGTATTCTCTGTGATATTGACGATTTCTGCAAAGAGAATGGTATTATGTATTTCCTTTCAGGAGGAACTTGTTTGGGAGCAGTGCGTCATCAAGGTTTTATTCCCTGGGATGATGATGCGGATATTATGATGCCAAGAGATGAATATGATAAATTTATTCGTCTATTTTCAAAAAAATTTGCTGGAAAATATGGTGTAGGAGCCTTGGCGCTGACGGACAAATGGAATATTCAGTATGCGAGGATATGGAATACCAAAACACGGATTATGACTACAACAATAAAAGATTATGAGCAGGGAATAGGTATTGATGTTTTTCCGATTGACGGATTACCAGAAAATACTTTATGCAGAAAATTATATTATAAGAAAATGTCAGTTTTAAAAGGGCTTAGCAATGCTGCGATTAGAGAAACATTTTTAAGTATGGAAAAATACCGGCTGGTAAAAAAGATTACCGGATTTTTTGTCAGACCGTTTGGTGCCAGGCGTTTTAGTGAAAAAATGGACAAATTAGCTCGAAAATATCCGTTTTATTCATCTAAGTATGTAGGAGTCAGCATAGTTGCTCATTACGGAGAGAAAGAAACCATTTTCCGGAAACAGATGGAATCCCCGCAATATATTAAATTTGTAGAACGCAGATTTCCGGTGCCCATAGGATATAAGGAATATTTAACAAATTTGTATGGTAATTATATGGAAATTCCAAAAGATGCAGCAGAAAAAGGATATAGTCATTTAGATCATTGGATAGTTCAATTTGATATTGAAAATAAAGAGGAATAGAGCTGAGAGTCACAGAAACCAAATAGATTATTTGTGGATGATTAAGGAATAGGGAGGAAATAATGTCTACTATAGGCGCAGGAGGTGCAGGCAATCGTATGTACCAAGACATCCCGAAACAATTCAACATCACCAAATTGCAACATGTGATTCCTAGCGAAAAAATGGGCAGGGTTTCTTGCTAAGGCTGGTTATGCGCAGCTGCAGAATGCCAACGAGGAGAAGAAAAGGGGCTTTAATTCTATGTATAATTCTTCGCTGGATAGCATTCAGCTACAGAATCTTGGATGGAAGGAGCTGTTTGATGTGGAGCGAGGTTTTTTCAGAACGTCCGTATATTAAAAGAAATGACAGAAGTGGGGGGGGTTTGATGACTAAAGTTCTGATGATTACACATAGGTTTATCTTTGGGGGAATTGAAAAATTACTTTTGGATATGTTTGAAAATAGAAATAACCATGATATTCATTATGATCTTTTGACATTAATCACAGAAAAAGATACAAAATTGATTAAGAAGGTTTTAGCACTTGGTGTAGGATATTATTGTCTTGAATTGGATAAACACAATACTTTAGAAAGACAAGTACATCACTATAGAACATTATATAAG
>VSOC01000081.1 GCA_009774615.1 Lachnospiraceae bacterium | reverse complement strand
CGCTTCATTAATAAACTGCTGCTCTGCCGGGGAAAAATCCTGATTGTTCTTAATCACATAATTCCCCTCGCCATCCTTTGTCACATAGCACCACAGGATCATCGGTGCCCTGGTCTTTGATGAATAAAAATTAATATCCGCCACTGCATATACCAGCCAGGAATTCGTATCCGGACCTTCTTTTACATAAGTAACTATATTCTCGAAATTCTGTACATATTTGGAATTATTCCGCATACGGGCACTCTGTGCTTCCAGTTCCTGATCCGTAAGGCC
The DNA here is from genome assembly GCA_009774615.1 of Lachnospiraceae bacterium. Lineage (GTDB taxonomy): Bacteria > Bacillota > Clostridia > Lachnospirales > Lachnospiraceae > Caccovicinus. Next base: position 17,353 of record VSOC01000081.1, on the reverse strand, counting down.
ACTGATGCCATACAATTGATTCATCGCTGATGCATCTGCCAGCTCTCTGGCCTGAAAATACCTCTCCATCAATGCCAGCAGCTCCGGTACGCCGTCTTTCTGAAAACTCTCTGTGGCAAACTCATCGAGTTCCTCTGGTTCCGTCTCAGTCTCCGGCTCCTCTGATTCCATCGTCTCCGGCTCCACTCCAGGCTCCTCCGGAAGGCGCTCATCCTCCCAGTCCGGCTGCCCTCCGGTAATTGTTATCCCTGTCTCCATCATTGCCACTGTCGGCGGCTCTACGGATTCCTCCGATTCCTCCTTTGGGCGCTCCATGATTCTTATAACCACAATCAATATCACCACAACCGCCGGAAGCGCCATCATCTGCAGAAACGTTTTCTGCTCCTGATTCAGCCTTCTCCCCGACGAATTTCCGGATTTCTTTTTCATTCAGCACTCCTCCCGAAATGATCTCCTGCCATACAGAACTTATGATACTCCTGTAAACAATAACAGCTTTCGTCCTATCATAGCAAAATAAGCAGCGAAAATCAATAAATCCTCTTGCAATTCTAAAAAAATCGTGTATAATAAAGGAGATGCGTCTGTAGCTCAGTGGATAGAGCAATGGCCTCCGGAGCCATGTGCGGAGGTTCGATTCCTCTCAGACGCATTTTTTTATTGCAGAAAAAAGGTTATTCCAGGCGCAAAAGCTTAAAAATCCAACGAAAATCTTACGGTGATTGATTTTTAGTGCGGTTTTTGCTAAAATAGGCAGGAGTAAAAGGAGGCGTTCGTCAATATTGATGCAGGATTCATGAACAGGGAAAAAATCGTTGCTGTTTTCATGTTCACAGCAGCGAAAGATCAATATGGAGGATAATCAATGAAGCGAAATAAAGATAATCAATACGGATACAGTGCCTGGTCGATGGAGGAAGTTATGCGTTTTGCCCGTTTTTTCCTTCTTCCCCTGCTTGTGGTGATTTTAATTGCCGTGATTTTAATTATGGATAAAAGAAAAGATCCCCCGTCGCAGAATCAGGATACGGTTGAGGAAAGTACAGGTCTGGCGGTTGAGGAGAGCAGCTTGCCGGCGGAGAGTCTTCCCGAGCCGTCGCCGCAGTTATTTACGGCAAACAGTGTTCCGCAGGTGAATGAATTGATTCAGCGGTATTTTACCGCGAAAGAAAACTCCGACGCGGCGACGATTTACCAGCTTTTTGGATGGACGGAGGAGATTGGGCAGGACGGGCTGCAAAGACAGCTTCAGTATGATGCCCGCTATACGGAGGGCTACAGAAATATTGTCTGCTACACGGCTCCGGGAGAGATTGACGGAACCTATCTGGTGTGTGTCAGCTACGATTTAAAGGTTAAGAATTCTCTGACGCTGGCTCCGGGATTTCAGTGGAGTTATGTGCGCACGGGAGCGGACGGAAATTTATATTTAACCGTGGAAGATGAACTGAGCGAGCCGGAGAAGGCATTTGTCCAGGAAGCGTTAAAGGCGGATGAGATTGTACTTCTGCGTGTGGAGATCTATGCAAAGCTCCGTGCGGCCCTGGAAAGTGATCCTGCACTGGCGGAAAGTTACGGGATTTTGGAGAAAAAGGGCGGATCTGCCGGAGCAAAGCAGACCGAACAGCATGAGGCCAATGTGCAGATTGACGGCATTACTGTGCCTGCCGATGAAAATCATGAGAATGGAGAAGGTGGAGAAGGCGCAGAAGGCGCAGAAAGCGAAGGGACAGAGATTCATATTGAAGGAAGCGCTTCGGGAGAAGCAGAAAATGCCGGGGCGGCCGTGCCTGAAAGCGGAAGCGGCGGCAGCACGGTAGCTTTGCCGGGCAGTCCGCAGGATGGGGCAGCGGGAGAATAAGGGGGAAGAACGGATGAATGTTAAGGATTTTTATTTTGATTTACCGCAGGAGTTAATTGCACAGGACCCTTTAGAAGATCGTTCCTCTTCCCGCCTTCTGGTACTTGACCGGCAAACGGGAGAAATTCGCCATCGGCATTTTACGGATATTTTGGAGTATCTGCAGCCGGGGGACTGTCTGGTGATTAACGATACAAAGGTGATTCCGGCCAGGCTGTTTGGCGTAAAGAAGGAAACGCAGGCAAAGATTGAACTGCTTTTATTAAAGCGCAGGGAAAAGGATATCTGGGAAACTTTGGTAAAACCGGGGAAGAAGGCAAAGCCGGGAACGGAGATTGTCTTTGGGGACGGGCTTTTGACCGGGAAGATTTTGGATACGGTGGAGGATGGAAACCGGCTGATTCAGTTTTCTTATCAGGGGATTTTTGAGGAGATTTTGGATCGGTTAGGACAGATGCCCCTGCCGCCCTATATTACCCATCAGCTAAAGGATAAAAACCGCTACCAGACCGTCTATGCAAGACGTGAGGGCTCGGCGGCAGCGCCTACGGCGGGCCTGCATTTTACGGAAGATTTACTGAAAAAAGTAGAGGAGATGGGGGTTTTTATTGCCCGTGTAACGCTTCATGTGGGCCTGGGGACGTTCCGCCCGGTGAAGGTGGAAAATGTTCTGGATCACCATATGCATTCGGAGTATTACCGGATTGAACCGGAAGAGGCAGAAAAGATTAACCAGGCAAAGGAGAACGGCAAAAGGGTTATCTGTGTGGGAACCACAAGCTGCCGGACGATTGAATCGGCGGCCGGGGAAGACGGAAAAGTTCCGGCGGGAAGCGGGTGGACGGATATCTTTATCTACCCGGGGTATTCGTTTAAGGTGCTGGACGGACTGATTACAAATTTCCATCTGCCGGAATCCACGCTGGTTATGCTGGTTTCTGCTCTGGCAGGAAGAGAGCATGTGCTTTCGGCGTATCAGGCGGCGATTAAAGAGAGGTACAGGTTTTTTTCGTTTGGGGATGCGATGCTTATTCTTTGAACCGATTTTGCGGTTTTGTGAAATACATTTAAAATATGAAATCAGAGTTGCCCGACAGGAGAGATTACCTGCCGGGTTATTTTTTTGAAATTTTCCGAAAAAACTTTCCGTAAAACCATTGACAACACAGGTGGCAGTGTTGCGTTACGATTGTGTTTTTTACATTTACTCTTTTACCGTTAAGTAGTTTTTATATAGTTTATTTAATGATTCATTGACACATAAAAGGACATTCATTCCCTGGAAAAATTCTTCGACCCAGTTTAGTTTACCATTGGAAATACACCAGTTGGTTTCAAAGCCCATAAAGCTGTAGGCCAGGGTGCGGTAGAGGATATCGGCGTTGTTTGGATTTTGAATTTCGCCTTTTTCCTGGGCTTTTTTTAAGATTAAGGTGCACAGTTTGGTCATATTGTTTCGCATATCAAAGCTGTGATGGTTTTCATTCAGATTGGAAATTAACATTTGGCTGAATAAATCACTTCCAAATTTTTCCGTTTCTTTGATTAAATGATGGAAAATCAACAGCAGCTGTTCATAGTGGGTATCGACGGAAATAAACAGCAGGGGATCGGTTAAAATATTGCAGATAGTGGTGTCATAGAGATCCAACACCAGTTCTTCCTTACTCCCGGCATATTTATAAAATGTTGGTTTGGTGATTTGGCAGGCATTGCAGATATCGACAATGGTTACTTGCTGGTATCCGTGCTCCTGAAATAGCTTCAATGCCTGTTTCTTGATGTCTTCTTTGCTTATTCGATTCATGTAGGGTTTCCTTTTTGTTTTTTGAGCGTTTTTTCTGCCAATATCCATTGTAAAAGATTAGAAATTATTTGTCAAACAGATTTGTTTTTGTCGTTTTTGTTCTTCTATTGAATTAATGACAAAAATTTATCAAAAATATGCCGGATTTACTTGACAGGAAGGAAAAATGATTGTATATTTTACCTAAGTAAATAAAAAATTTACCTTAGTAAAATAAATAGAAACCATAAGAACAGGAAAGCAATAAAAAATAAAGATAAAAACAAAATCATCAAGGAGGAAGAGCAATGGCAAATCATCTATTTGACCGGACAACTTTAGGTACGATGCGGCTGAAAAACCGTATTTTCATGTCGCCGATGGGAACGACAGGAGAGAGTGACGGGGCGTATAATATTGACGGCATCCATTATTTTATGGAGCGTGCCAAGGGCGGTGCGGGACTGATTATTACCGGGGCGAATGTTGTTTCCACAAAGTACGAGCCGCGCCCATGTACGGAACTTTCGGATTTTCACCATGTTGAGCGTCTGAACATGCTGATTGACCGCTGCCATCACTATGGGGCAAAGGTTTGCGTGCAGTTATCTCCGGGACTTGGGCGGCAGCAGTTTACCGATCCATTTACTCCGCCGTACAGCGCAGGCAGTGTAGGTTCTTTCTGGTTTCCGAATTTAATCTGCAAGCCGTTTGCAAAGGAAGATATTCACTATCTGGTGGAAAAGGTCGGCTATTCTGCGTCTTTGGCGATTAATGCAGGGGCGGACGCCGTGGAACTTCATGCCTACGGCGGCTATCTGCTGGATCAGTTCCAGTCCTCACAGTGGAATAACCGGACGGACGAATACGGAGGTTCTCTGGAAAACCGGATGCGCTTTACCCTGGAATGTATTGCCGCAATTCAACAGAATGTGCCAAAGGACTTCCCGGTTCTGGTGAAGTTCACCCCAGTTCATCGGGTGGAGGGATTCCGCACCTTAGATGAAGGTAAGGAAATGGCAAAGATCCTGGAAAAAGCAGGCGTGACCGCTCTTCATGTCGATACGGGATGCTATGAGGAATGGTATCAGGCCATCACGACGGTTTACAGCAGCGAGGGACACAAGCTGGATGTGCAGAAAGCAATTAAGGAGATTGTCAGTGTGCCGGTGCTGGGCGACGGGAAGCTTTTTCATCCTGAACGGGCAAAGCAGGCCGTAGAGGACGGGACATTGGATTACATAGGTCTGGGGCATCAGATGTTGGCGGACCCGCACTGGCCAAACAAGGTAAAATCCGGGCATACCGAGGATATTACGCCATGTGTGGGCTGTAATGAATGTCTGCTTGCCGGGTTCAGCGGAAAACATTATTACTGTGCAGTGAACCCGACCTGCTATGCAGAAAAAGAATATGCCCTGCCAAAGCCGGACGGCACAAAGCGGCGCGTTCTGGTTATCGGCGGCGGCCCTGCCGGAATGGAAGCAGCAGTTACGGCACGCAGGCGCGGGTTTGACGTGGATCTGCTGGAGAAGACCAACCGTCTGGGCGGAACCTTATGGCCGGCAGGAGGCCCGGATTTTAAGGCGGATGTGCTGAAGCTGGTGAAGTATCTGGAAACGCAGTGCTACAAGCTGGGTGTCAATGTTCGTCTGAATACCGAGGTAACGGCCGAGAATTTGAACGCCAAAGACTATGATAAGGTTATCCTTGCCGCGGGGGCTTCTCCGGTGGTGCCAAAGATTGAAGGAATTGAACACAGCAAGCTGGCCTGTGATTATCTGACGCACAAGGTTAAGGCCGGAAAGAATGTGGTTATTATCGGCGGCGGTCTGGCAGGAACGGAGGCAGCCTGTGCTATTGCGGTCAATGCAGAGTCCGTAACGATTGTTGAGATGCTGCCGGATATTCTTGCAGCAGCGGCCCATTGTCTGAATAATGACCAGCATTTACGGCAGATGGTAAAAGATCGCGGCGTTAAGGTTGAGGCGAATGCCAAAGTAACGAAAATTACTCCGGAAACGGTAACATTTGAACGAGATGGAGAAGAAATCACCTTAACCTGTGATACGGTGTTCAATGCTGTTGGATTTAAGGCAAATAATGAACTTGAGAATCTGCTTGAAGAGATGGCAGAAGATGTGGTTGTGGTAGGCGACGCCATTGCCCCAAGGAAAATCCTTACGGCAATCCATGAAGGTTATCATGCAATTCGGGTGATGGAATAGAAAAAAGGGTAAAGACCTTTTAACACGTTTATTATTTGATAGAAATGCAGAAGAAAAGCTTTCCTGTGCAGGATGTGATTTCATGTACAGGAAAGCTTTTTTAAACGATGATCGGTGCGTGTTCAAGTTTCCGATTCGTCCAAAAGATAAGGCGTAATCTGGTAAACATAGAAGTTCAGCCAGTTGCTGTATAAGGTATTTCCGGTATTTCTCCAGCTTAATATCGGACGCTCGTTTGGGTCGTCGTCAGGGTAGTAATTGCAGGGAATTATGGGATTCATTCCCTTGCCCAGGTCGCGGAAATACTCTGTGCTCAAGGTCATCCGGTCGTATTCGGGATGGCCCTGAACAAAAATCTGCCGACCGTCCTTGCTCATCACCAGAAAGATCCCGGCCTCTTTAGAATCCGCCACAAGGATTAAATCCGAACATTTTGCAATATCCTCGCGGCGCACCTCGGTAAAGCGGGAGTGGGGGGCCTGGAAAATATCGTTAAAGCTTCGCACCAGAGGAATTTTCCGATCCCGCACCTGGTGTTCGTAAATGCCGGAAAGCTTGGCTTTGCGGTTGTATTTGGGAATCCCATAGTGGTAGTAAAGTCCCGCCTGCGCTCCCCAGCAGATGTGCATGGTGGAAGTGACATGGGTTTTGCTCCACTCCATAATCTCGGTTAATTCTTTCCAGTAATTTACTTTTTCATAATCCAGATGCTCTACCGGTGCCCCGGTGATAATCATACCGTCATAGCGCAGCCGTTTAATCTCGTCAAAATAGACATAAAACTTATTTAAGTGGCTGCGGGATGTGTTCTTTGACTCGTGGGATTTTACCATTAAAAATGTGCAGTCCACCTGTAAAGGCGTGTTGGACAATGCCCGAAGGAGCTGGGTTTCCGTATCTTCCTTCAGGGGCATTAAGTTTAATATCAAAATTTCCAGCGGACGGATATCCTGACTTAACGCCCGATCTTCGTCCATCACAAAGATATTTTCCGATTCCAGAACCGTTTTTGCAGGCAGTCCTTTCTGTATTTTAATCGGCATATGGCCATTTCCTCCTTGCGGGTTGGTTTTATTTCTTATTTTTTCGGGATTTTTATTTCTTATTTTTTCGTGATTTTTTTATCTGTCCTGGTCTTCTTCCCGGCTGTTATTTTCTGTGTCATCCGAATGATTATCCTGATTTTTCTCCTGGCCCAATTCCTCCAAAAGTTTCAGAAAATCCGTTTCGGATAAAATCGGAATGCCCAGTTCTTTTGCCTTTTTATTTTTGGAAGAATTGCTGGCGGTGTCATTATTAATTAAGTAGCTGGTCTTTGCCGATACCGACCCTGCGGCCTTTCCGCCTTTAGACTCTATAAGCTCCTGAAGTGCCTTGCGGTTGGAAAAATGTTCCAATGATCCGGTGATAACAAAGGTTTTCCCGGCAAATACCGCCTCTTCTTCCGACGGAAGTTCTTCCTTTTCTATGGTAAGTTCAGCGAGCAGTTCATCCACCAGCGCATTATTTTTCTCGGAAGCAAAGTATTCCATCCATGCCTTTGCCAGCACGTCGCCGATTCCGTCAATTTCAATCAAATCGTCATAGGAGGCGTGCCGCATGGCGTCGAAATCAAAGCGGAATTTCCGGCAGAGCATCTTGGCATTTGCCAGGCCAATCCCGGCGATGCCCAGTCCGTAGATAACCCGGGGAAGGTTGGTGTGAGCAGCATTTTTCACCGAATGCATCAGATTGTCAAAAGACCTCTGCCCAAACCCTTCCATCTGGACAATGGCGTCCTGGTGCTGATCTAAGTGGAATAAATCCGCAAACTTATGGATAAATCCTGCGGCGATAAATTTCTCTAACGTAGCTTCGGAAAGCCCGTCCACATTTAAGGCGTCGCGGCTGACAAAGAGGGTGAAGCTCTTAATCTTTTTGGCCTGACAGTCGGGGTTAGTGCAGTAGAGGGAGCGAACCTCGTCCACCTGGCGGATCTCCGTGGCACCGCCGCAGACCGGGCAAGTTTCGGGAACCTTGATGGTATTGCTGCGGGTGAGGTTATCGGCAATCTGCGGGATAATCATATTTGCCTTGTAAACCGTGATTTCATCCCCCTCGCCCAGTTCTAAAGCTTCCATAATACTGATATTGTGCACACTTGCCCGGCTTACGGTCGTCCCTTCCAGTTCAATCGGTTCAAATACAGCAACCGGGTTAATCAGCCCTGTTCTGGAAGCGCTCCACTCGATATAGGATAAATGCGTTTCCCGAATTTCGTCCGCCCATTTAAAGGCAATAGAATTGCGCGGAAACTTCGCCGTCCGTCCCAGGGATTCCCCATAGGCGATATCGTCAAAGGTCAGCACCAGCCCGTCCGAGGGAACGTCAAAACTTTGAATTGCTTCGGCAAAAGAAGAAACCGCTTCGGCGATAGTTTCCCTTGTCACCCGGCGGTATTCCACCACATCAAAGCCCTGTTTTTTCAGCCAGATAAACTGTTCTTCGCGGCTGTTGTGAAAATCAACGGCAGATGCGGCCTGGGCAGTTTCGGTGGTTTCGACAGAAGCAGTATTATCCGCATCGGAAATGTTACTTGCAGCAGAACCGGCCTTATCCGCATCGACAGCCCGCACCAGGGCAAATGCCTTAAAGTTTACGCTTCGCTGTGCGGTGATCTCGCTGTTTAACTGGCGCACGGAACCGCTGCATAAGTTTCTGGGATTTTTATACCGAGCGTCGGCGTCGGGGATTTCTTCATTAATCCGTTCAAAATCCGAATACTTAATCACGGCTTCCCCGCGCAGGATGAGTTCCCCCTGAAAGCCGATGGTTAAGGGAATATTGGCAAATACGCGGGCATTGGGCGTGATAACTTCGCCGATTTCCCCATTGCCCCGGGTAACGGCTTTGACCAGTTTCCCGCCCTCGTAGGTTAAAACGATCGTCAGTCCGTCCAGCTTCCAGGAGAGCAGTCCTTCCTGGCCGCCCAGCCATTCGGCAAGATCGTCCACGCTTTTGGTCTTATCCAGGGAAAGCATGGGAGCTTCGTGGGCTTCCTTGGGCAGTTCGCTGAGCACCTCATAGCCGACCTTCTGCGTGGGGCTTCCCGATAGAATGGTTCCGGTTTCCTTTTCTAATTGAAGCAGTTCGTCATAAAGCTGATCATAGTCGTAATTACTCATGATTTCCCGGCTTTCCTGATAGTAAGCCCGGGCAGCCCGTGAAAGCATGGGCACCAGTTCTTTCATCCGAAGAATTTTTTCTTCCATTTTTGTGTCCTCCTGATTGATTGTAAAAGTCCATAGCCAAATAGGCGGTGTAAATGCAGGTATTCCAAATGCGGATTCTATCGGTCTGTTTTTATACGCAGTAAGGATAACATCTCCTGGTATTCATCGGCGGTCATTTTCCGCCAGCTTCCTGTCTTTAATGTACCCAGATGAATATTCATAATCCGTATTCGCTTTAATTCCAGCACGTTACAGCCCAAGGCTTCACACATTCGCCGGATTTGACGGTTAAGTCCCTGGGTTAAGATAATCTGAAAACGATCTTTTCCCGTGGCCCAAAGCTTACAGGGCCTTGTGCGCGTGTTCAGTTCGGCAATCTCCACCCCACGCGCCATGGCTTTAAGAAATTCTTTCGTCACGGGCCGGTCAATTTTTACCTGGTACTCTTTTTCGTGGGCATTTGCACTGCGCATCATGGGATTGACAAGACGGCCTTCATTAGTCAGCAAAAGAAGTCCCTCGGAATCCTTATCCAGTCGCCCCACGGGAAAGACGCGCTGCGGATAGCCGATAAAGTCGATAATATTCTCTGCCCTGTCCTTATCCGAGGTTGTGCAGACAATGCCCCTTGGTTTATTCACCACCAGCCATACGGGTTCGGGCTTATTTTTTTCAGCACCGACTTCCACGCCGCTGCAGATGATTTTCTGGTGCGCGCAGACTTTTTCTCCCGTCAGCGCCGCCCGCCCGTCCACAAAAACCATCCCGGATTCAATCAGCCGATCGGCCTCCCGGCGGGAACAGATGCCCATCTCGCTTAAGAATTTATTCAATCGTATGGCATTTGCAGGTTCGTTCATAGAAACTCCTTATTTTTCGGTAGAATACTTTTATTTTCCAGGATATTATAGCATTGATTTTGTATTTGGGCAACCGGGCATGGGAAATCGAACATGAAAAATCGGTTACTGTTTACGGGGGTGCTGCGGTGCAGGAGAATATTCTGTCGTCACCGCGCTCTCGCTCCGCAAAAGAAAATCAGACGAAAATAAAATACTTGACATTTTCCAAAATAAAGATTAACATAAAGAACAGCGAAGAAAATGGCATATTTCCATATCTACAGCGAAAGCCGGGAGTACTGGAAGGTCTTATGCGGTGTTCATCTTAAGTTGAACAAGCATTTTACCGTCCAGCCCCATGGCTTTCTTTTTTCAGTGACGCTACACGACATTACATTGACAGGAGGAAAATGAATGAACAAAAACAAGTATTTATTTGAAGAAGCACCTATAGCAAAAGCCGTCACTACGATGGCAATACCTACGATTATTTCCATGCTGGTTGTTGTTATTTATAATATGGCGGATACCTTTTTTATCGGGCAGACCAATGATGCCATGCAGGTGGCAGCCGTGTCCCTGGCAACGCCTGTGTTTATGGTGTTTATGGCGCTGGGGAACTTATTCGGCATCGGCGGAAGTTCGGCGATTTCCCGTGCCCTGGGTGAAAAAAACCTGGAACGGGCAAGGCAGATGTCCTCGTTTTGCTGTTATGCTTCGTTAGGACTTGGGGTAATTATGCTGGTTCTCTTTTTGGCGGGGATGAATACCATCCTGCGCCTGATTGGTGCCAGTGAAAATACCTGGGATTATGCAAAACAGTATCTGACCTATATTTCCTTTGGCGGCCCGTTTATTATGTTCAGCACGGCGTTCGGCAATATTTTAAGGGGTGAGGGCGCGGCGAAGGAATCCATGGTTGGCAATATGATTGGCACGGTGACGAATATTATCCTTGACCCGATTATGATTTTATGGCTGGGCTGGGGCGTGACCGGTGCTGCCGTGGCAACGGTTATCGGCAATATTGCCGCCAGTCTGTTTTTCCTTTTTCATTTCCTGAAGAAAAAATCCAGCCTTTCCATCCGGTTAAAAGATTTTCGCATGGGCGACAGGATAGCGGCGGGAATTATGTCGATTGGGATACCTGCTTCCCTCAATAATATTTTAATGAGTTGTGCAAATATCGTTCTGAATAATGTTCTGACCCGATACGGCGATACCCCGGTAGCCGCCATGGGCGTGGCGATGAAGGCAAATATGCTGGTGGTTCTTCTGCAGATTGGTTTATGCGCGGGGATTCAGCCGCTGATTGGCTATAACTACGGCGCTAAAAACAGCCAGCGGTTAAAAAAGGTCTTTTTCTTTACCGGAATGTGTGCGGTTTTGATGGGAACGGGACTTACGGTATTGATGGTGATTGCAAGAGCGGCAGTTATCCGCGCATTTATCAACGATGCCCAGGTTATTGAATACGGAATTAAGATGGTGATTGCCCTGCAGATTTCCGGGCCGGTGATTGGGATATTGTTCCTCTGCATTAATACGATTCAGGGAATGGGAAAAGCCCTGCCTTCGCTGGTGCTGACCATCTGCCGCCAGGGCGTGGTGTTTATTCCATTGGTATTTATCTTAAACAGCCTTTTCCAGCTCGACGGCGTAATCTATGCGCAGGCGACAGCGGACTTTATTTCGATTGTTTTGTCTGTGGTGATCTGTATGGGGATTATCCGGAAGATGGAGCGGGAGAGGAGTGGGGAAGAATAGCAGAAATAATATCCAAACACGGTGTATAAATTTCACTTTACTTTTTTCGTGCTCGTTCCTATTTAAATAATGTAGGGATGACATCGAAAGGAGAAAAGAAAATGATAATAACATCTGATCATTTACAATTTTTGAAGGATTATGGCAGGGAAGAAACTAGAAAAAAGGAAAAGGGCGAAGAATTTTGCATTTTGGATTTGTTCCATCTCCCGTCGGATAAAAATTTTGCAAATTTTGGTTTTTCGGCAGTTGAAATCAGCAAATTAACGCGGGTGTTTGGAAAAGAAAATGCGGATTTGGTGAAAAACATTGGGAAGCGACAGAGGGGAACCACGCGCTGTGTATATTATCAGCGCATATAAAAACGCAGACGCTTTGTAGTAAATTTCAGTATAATTTAATGTGAAAGTTTAATTTTTATAATCCACCCTACATTTTGAGGTTGTTGCAGTGATGAGTAAAAACCATTACTGCAACAACCTCTTATCTCTGAACTGTTGAATATTATTTATCATCCAGGCTGTTCATCAACAGAAAATCTTTTAACTTAATATGCCGAACTACACTTGTTGAATAGTCGATATCATCATTGGTGATTAATATTTTTTGAGATAAATGATCTATACCATGAAATGCCCCAAATTCTCTTGTATAAGCTTTTTCTTCTACGACACTGTAGGCGACCTGAATAAAGTATTTTTTATTTTCTTTCTGGGCTAAAAAGTCAATTTCTTTTCCGGCATTGTCATATACCCATAGAGTATATCCCATATAAATCAACTCGTTATAAATGATATTTTCCAAATTATGTGTAAGCTCAAAGCGGTTATCCATGCATCGCAAAGAATTAAAACAAACATCCGTATCATATATTTTATAGTAATAGCTGAGTTCTCTTTTGGTTCTTGTAGAATATCTTTTTACCGATTCAATAATATAGGCTTCTTCAAGATAATCAAGGTATTTCATAATCGTATTTATGGAACAGGACGCATGTTCTTTTTTGATATAATCGTGAATAGATTTTGCTGAAACGATTCTGCTGTTCGAGCGTAAAATAAAATTCACCAAATGTTTAAACAGACTTTCTTTGCGGATTTTATGACGGCGAACCAGATCATTGATAATAATTGTGTCATCCAAATCGTTAAGATATCTGCGCTGTGCATCCATACTGTTAAATTCAAATCTTTTGGGGAATCCGCCCCAGATTAAATAATCCGTAATCGAAACTTCCCTGCCAAGTTCTTCGGCATAGGTTAAAATTTCTTTATAAACAAATGGTCGGATGCAGAATGAAACATATCTTCCGCTCAGTTCTTTGGTAAATTCCCCTGAAAGAAGTTTTGAATTTGACCCTGTAATAAAGAGTGAGTAATCATAAAGACGTAGTGTTTTGCAGGCATCCTGCCAATGATCCAGAACTTGTATTTCATCAAAAAACAGGTAACATTTTCCTTCTTTTTTATTTTTTTCTACATAATCAATTAAGGCTAATCCATTGATAATATTTGATGATGCACGTTTGTCTTCAAAATTGATAAAAATAAGATTATCCGTTTTTTTGCGGATTTCCTGCATAATCTGTTCCAAAATCACTGATTTGCCGCAACGGCGAATACCTGTGATAATTTTAATCAAATCCGAATCGTAAAATTCCCGGATGGACTGAATATAATGTTCCCTGTAGATCATAACATCACCTCTTTAATCATTATAGTGAAAGATTTACTGAATGTCAAATAAATCTTTCAGTAATAGTGAAAGATTTGTAGATTATATAGTAAATCTTTCAGTAAAGTGGGGCGATGGTTTGATTCTGAGCAGTGTTCATCAAATCATGAAATCAAAAAGGCAGACCTTGTCCATGCGTCTGCCTTTTTCCATGACTATTGGATAGGATTTTTGATTATTTTATGATTGTCGTTCCACATTCCGGGCAGAATTTGCTTCCCTGGGGTATTTCATGGCCGCAGCTTGGGCACAGATTTTTGGCGGGTGTAACAGGTGCGCCGCAGTTCGGACAGAATTTTACGCCTTCGGGGATCGAAAAACCGCAGTTTGTGCAAGATTGTTCCTGCTTTGCGGGTTCCATGGAAGTTCCGCAGTTTGGGCAGAATTTAATGCCTAAGGGGACGTCAGCCTGGCATCCGGGGCAGACAGCCGTTAATTTCGTGCCGCAGGAGGAACAGAATTTCTGCCCTTTTTCATTGGGAACGTGGCAGTTGGGACACAGGACTTGTCCGTCTTTTAATGCCTGGGATGCGCCCATGGTGACAATCGCACTTTTCCCTCCGGTCTGGATAAATCGTTCAGTGAAATCAAAAATTTCTTCGGGAAGCTTTTTCTGTCCCCATGCACCGATGGCGGCAGTCACGGCTAACGGGGCGAAAAGTACCATGCCTACGGTAGCTGCGCCCGCCTTGTCAATCCATTTTCCTGAACCTACGGATACATTTAGCAGTTCCCCGGTCTGCATGAGCTGCACCTGGATTGCCGTATCCATGCCTGCAAATTTCTTCCAGCTTTCGGTTTGCTTGGCCTGAATCAGCCATCCTTCCGGCGTCTTTAAGCTTTCGGTTGTAAGATTCTTTTTATCCCGCAAAAAGCCTTCAATTCCATGCGCAATTAAGTCGGTGTCAATGCCGTCAATTAATTTGAAAATTTTTGAATCTGCCATAGTACCTCTCCTTTTTATGTAATTTTTTTCTTTTTTCCTTTGGTTAAGAATAATCATAGCATAATTTGACAGAAAATACAACTAATAGATATGTAAAATAAAGCTAATAGTCAATTGTAGAGGAAAGATAAGCTGTGTACAATCATAAAATGGGGTTGTTTTTGTTCGAGCGTGTTTGAAAATTACTTTTTGCTCTGGGTAAAGGCCAAATCAACAGGAGGGATGAACCATGAACTATACCGATTTAGGACGGCGGATTCGGGAAGAGCGGCAGAAGCTGAACCTGACGCAGGAAAAACTGGCGGAGGCGATTAATGTTTCCACCGCATATATTGGTCAGATCGAGAGAGGAAGGCGTTGTCCTACACTGGATACGCTGATTTGTATCGCCAATACCCTGGGGGTTAGTATCGACTATCTCCTGCGGGAATCCCTCACCCCGACTTCTCCGGCCCTGATGAATCTGTGGGTGCAGCTTACACGAGATTTATCCGAGCAGGAGAAGGAGATGGTCATTGAACTGGTGAAGGTGGTGAAAAATTACCGGAAGGGGGATGGGGTTGATTGCCGGTAGTTATAGGATGGAGAAAGAGAATTTACTTTATTCTATTGTTATTCTATACTTACACTTCCTGTAGTGAATCTTTTGGTATATGAATTAAAGATCCAATTAAATTTAAGTGTGATATTGTTAGCTGTTTTTATAGAATATCCCAATCGATGAGATTCAGGATCTCCATACTCGTCCATTTTCTCTTTTTCATCTAAGTTTGCTCCAATTAGGTTCATTTGTTCGATAACATCATTTTCTTTATCCCCGATGGAAATACCACATATTTTTCCCGTGCTCTCCCCAGAGATATGAACGCTGGTTACACTATTTTTATTTTTACTCATGATCATAATGCCATTTTTCATCCATATTAATGGACTTCCCCCCCGAGGGGGTTCACCAACTAATTTCTCTACATCTTTATTTGCCATTCCTAATAGATTAAGCAAGTCATCGTCAGAAACTTCAAAAGAATATTCAAGAGATTTCCCGCCTTCATTTTCCGTCACCGCATTGTACAATCCTCCAATCAGAAGAAGCGCAATAATGATAAGAATGATCTTTGTTTTTTTCAATTTCTTTTTTTCATTCGAGGAAACGGCCGCTTTGGCAGTATTCCCTTTTTTAACGATTTCTCCGCAGAAAGGACAGTGCTTCATTCCTTCTTTTATTTCTTTTCCGCATTTTGTACAGAACATGATTTTCTCCTTAATTTTTTATGTATTTTTATATTGATCTTCATCCTCTATCTTAATTTTCCGGCTTCCATTCTCCATCGATCATCTGGTACAGTTTTCCGTCCGTTGTGTAGGCAAAACTATACATTCCGTTAGCCATATCATCGACGAAATAGACTTCTGCTTCCAGCCATTCTTCCTGATATTGGATTTGTTTTGTAACAGCGTCCAGGCTGACCAGTGCATTGGGGTATTTTTCCTGTAATTGGGCAATGTGGGGATTGTTTGCTGCATCAAACATTTCCATTCCTTCCATTCCCGGTTCATCTGAACCATCGATTCCCAGCATATCATTGGCATCGAAAAAGACTTTTATCGCATCGACCTGATTGCCGGAATCTCCGTCAGACAGCTCTACATGAACCTTTTCTTCTTGATAAGGAACACGGTATATTTCCGATGAATCATACATGGAAGCTGATGGTTCTTTTACCGCGCCAAGGGAAGTGATATGGCTGATTGCTTCGTCCATGCTATCTCCGGGGCGGATGTCAAAAATATTCCATTCGGGATTTTCTGCATCCAGAAGTGTGACCGAGTAAATTTCACTAGCACCGTCCCAGCCTTCGATAGTCAGTCCCGGATAATCGGTCAAAATTCCAACTTTTGCAGCCGCATCCAGATTACCGTCATATTTCCCCAGGAATTGTTCTACGTCTTTCAATGACATTCTCAGAAGAACCACTAGATTTCCGTCTTCCATTGCAGTTGCTTTTTCGGAAGTGTCTGGATTTTCTGCCTTTTCTTCTTTTCCCGATTTTTCCGTATCTGTTGCCGATTTTTCCGAAGTATCCGAAGAATCTTTGGAATTACTATCCTGTACAGCTTCGTTTTGGATATCCTGTTTCTGCTCCGGCGATGCGGTTAAGGATGCTAACTTGGAACATCCGACCAGTCCGGTTGTAAAAATAAGTGCAGTTCCCAATATAAATATTCGATGGATAGTGTTTTTGGGATTTTTTGCATATTTTTTCTTTTTTATCTTCATTTTCGTTTCCTCCCTTGATTTTTCACTTTGTTTATTTTTCCATTTAGATAGTGCTGGTGGATAAAGTATAGCATGATTACAGGAAAAATACAACTAATAGATAGGTAAAATAAAACAAATAGCTGTATTTGGCCCGAATCCTACTTGAAAGAAGGCGTTTTTCAATGTATTTCTTTCATTTTTGCATGGTTGAAACATAAAAAAGGCCCTTTCCCGTCAAGTATAGATCAGGAAAGCGCCGTTTGTCCTGTACTGCCAGCACAGTAGAAAAAGTGATCTAATAAAGCTCCCATGGAATTATGGATTTAGAAATTTTTGTAAATTTCATTATTTTTTCTACATCTGCCTCATTTATATTTTTAGTATCTATGTTTGTAATTTCAGCTATTTTCATTGCTACTTTATGATATCTTGAGAAATACATTAGAAATCGTTGTTTATCAATACCATCAATTTGATTGTCAGTAATTTCTTTATGGTCTATATTACATATTGTAGTTTTCCTTATACAACACTGATCTAACCAACACTTTCCTAAATTATCTGATTTATCTATGATTAATTCATTTTGAAACCCGTCTTCCATGATTACTTTGCAGATGGAATCCATGGTAATTCTTTTATTTAATTCCTTTTCAGTAAGAGGAATGGATTTATTTAATTTTTTGCTTCTTAATAAATATTTTTTTTGAATTT
>VSOC01000080.1:6166-17889 GCA_009774615.1 Lachnospiraceae bacterium | reverse complement strand
ATAATGGTAACATCCACACTGTTTTATTTTGCTGCATATCGTACTTAATTAATGCATTAAAATTTAATGGTACAAAATAAGCAAAGCCATTAAATACTACAAATTTTGAAATCAAATAATTTAGATTTCTTGTAGTTTGAATCGCTTCTACATCCTGTATCATCACCGGCACCCCCGCCTCCCGGCAAAGCTGCACCACCGAACTCGGGTCGCCATAATAAGCATCACAGAGCGCCACTGCCCTGTCTAAATCCGGGCTGTCATCATAAATCCCCCACCCTTCGCTCCTGTAGCCATCCACAATCTCCTTATACTCCTCCCACAGCCTAGGTCTGACGGATTTTATCGTCGCCTCGATCAGCGGATGCGGACGCCAGAGCAGGGCCACTTCCTCCTGATTCTCCTTAAATACCTGCAATACATCCTTTATCTTTGCATTCATCTTCTCATTATGATTCAGCAAAGCCGACACACTGGTATTGTAAAAGATAATCTTCTTCCAGCTTCCATCCTCTTTCTCAATAACTTTCATCCAATCCTCAGGAACTTCCACATCTTCTTTCCTGGTCGCCATAACCTTGTCAATCTTCGGCGATCCCAGCCCCAATATCTTTTCCTCCCAATACCCCCTCGTATGCTCCCCGGTGACCATTACCATCGCCTTCACATACGCCTGCCGCATATTCTCCGACTGTACAACTACCTTATCGGCATTCACTACCCCGGGCGTGGTCACAAAATGCGCCATTTCTTTAATGGCTTCTTCATTTTCCAAATCCACATCGCCCAATATGAAATAAGGAATATATACTAACTTTTCTGTGTACTTTTTCAAATTGGAGGAATAAAAAAACGGATGTACACTGGTTACATAATTATTTTCATCATAAGGATTATGGATAAAAATCATATCCGGGCAATGTGCGGCAAAGTCGAAACTCTCATAATCGGTCACCGGCACATTATCGGGATAATCGTGTCTTTCATCATGCATTTGACCAAAACTTCCGTCCGGGTTACGGTCAAAATAAGGAATCGGAATCACATAGGCATCACAGTCCGGATCTTCATCGGCTGCCTTCCACACACTCTCTAAGGAATCCCACATGGAAGCTTTATAAGGAAGAAATACTGCTTCTATCCTCATTGAAATATCATTCTTCACACTGTTTTCAATTTGAATCAGCTGCTTTTTCAGACTTTTATACACTTTCCCGGGATTCATCATCTGCTTTTGCCAGATTTCTTCATGAATCTGGTAAACCAGTTCACAATATTCCTCCAGAAAAGAAACGGTTACAAAACCTTCTCCTTCCTGTTCTTCAATCCTATTGCCCAGTTCTATCGCTCCATCCTGGCACTGCTCTAATAATTCTCTGGCGGTTTCAAATTTCTTCGCCTCCAGCGCCTTCTTAATCTCCAGATGGGCCTGACCAAGAAGCCTGATAAAATCCTCTGCCTGCTTTTTCTGTGCTTTCCTCATCCTCTGCCTGTTCCTGTTCTTTCCTTAAATTATTAGATATTCTATTTTTTAAATATAATACATAAACTATTGCAATCAAAAACGCAAAAGTATAAAAACACAAAAATATAAAAATAAAATAAGACATATTGGTCACCGCACAAAACGTCTGGTGATGCAGATCCCTCTGCTTCGCTCCCTGCTACATCATGGCTTATTTCCCGGCATTCACCGCTTATTCGCCATGTTCACAAGGTCTTGGCCTACCCAATGCGCAGCCTTCCCGGTTTCATCTCCGACAAGAAATTCCCTGCCGAAAACGCAAAACTCTCCCGGCTTATCTGCCTTCTAATGCCGTTCTTCTTTTTCTATAACAGGACAATACCTGCTTTATCATGAATACGCCGCCCGGTCCTTTCGGTAAAATCCCGGCACATAAGCACTGCCAGAACTTATCCAAGCCGCTATTCTTATGATCTTTAACGCTCTGCTAATATTTCTGCCGGACATCCTTTCCGTCCTTCTAAACGCCCATGCCGCGCTTCTTTGCATTTCGCGCCGTGTTCGTCTTTTCTTCGGTCTGATATCCGCAGTTCGGACAGTGAAACAGCCCCTTTTGCTTCTCGCCGATAACTCCGCAGATGCTGCACTCCCGGCTGATATCCTTTCCCAGCACTTCCACTACTTTCACTGAATTTTCCCTGCATTTCTGCATAATCCTGCTTCGGATATATCCCCTTGGCCAGATGGCTGCCGCATGGTTAATCTTCTTATTTATTCCGGCTTTTCCTGTTCCCGGAAGCTTCGGAAGATAAATACATTTGGGCTTTTCCGTCTGCAAAAACAGATTCAGTTCGTGATTAATGTAGCTGTGCAGCCCTTCCTCATACCGTTCCTTTTTTGCCCTGTACTTCTTTCGCCCTGGATTCTCCTTCCGGTTACGGTTATAGTTTTTTGACTGCTCCCGCACCCACTCACCGTACTCCGCCAGATAATCTCCAAGCCTCTCTCCGTAAACATGACCCTCATCCGTAGTCAGCATAACAATCATCCCAAACGCCGCACCAACCTGCCCGCTATACTCGGCATACTCTCTCACCTTTACCTGTACCGGGACTTTAATCTCAACCCGATGTTCCTGCGGATAAAGTTTCAAATAAATCTGGCTGTCATACTGGTTTTTGTCGGTCAATGGAATAAAAATCCGCTTTCTCTTTTCCTTTGTGGCAATATAAACCCCACCATTTTCATAACGGTAAGCCTTCATCGAAAGCGAAAATCCATTTGCCGAGTCGGTATGCTGTTTCCCATGATATTTCCTGACCTGACGGCAAAGATAACGATGCATTTTTTCCACATCCACCGCCTCCGTCAGCGCTTCATACTGCCTCTGCATATCCCCGGGCAGCACAATGGAATGCTGGTTTAACACGGCTTCAAAAGCATTATTTACTTTTAACAGGAAACGAAGATAATGCTTTTCCTCTTCCGTCATCTCTTCATTTTTGGCAATCAGTCTGAATAACTTTGATTTTGTACGTGTCCACTGACTTTTAATATCTCCAAGGGCATCAAATATGGCAAGGTAAAAATATACCGACGGAAGCCCCAGTTCTGCCCGCAGGCCGCTTCTGGTCATCTCATTTTGAACCGTATAACCAGGATAGAGTTTTGCCAGTCCGCCTATCCCGCCAAACCGCTCATAAACGTAATTTTTCACCTTCTGGCAGTCCTTTGCAATCGCTAAAAGCTTTTCCATATCTCCTGGGGAAACAGGTTTTTTGTTGTACTGATGGATCGTCTTACATACTCTTTCCACAGACAAGCTTTCACTCCCTCCCCCATGCCAAAAACCCTGTAAACAAGCAGGTTTTATGATGTTTTCATGAGATTTGCAAAAAGTATAGGTTTTGCAACAAATCAGAAATGGTACAAATCTTAATTATTCTACTACAATATCGTCAAAAATTCAAGAAACTTAACGTTTTTTTCTAGGTAAATTGCACCAAAAAAAATCCAACAATTTTTTTTGCAAAATCTATACTTTTTGCAACATATTTCCCAAAAAAATTTCTCCTAATTTTTGCAGATAAATACAATGAAACAGCATGTTCATTCAATATAACCATTTCTTTCTCCTTTTCTTTCCATCGCTGAAAATGCTTATGCTCAATATATTCTGTAATGATAATAGCACACCTTCCATTTTCTGTTTAGTCATCCACCGATATAAAAATAAATAACCCCCAGCAGCCCAAAACACTCTGCCGGGGATTCTCTTATCCACATATTTTTTCAAGGTTAAACGTTAAAAGTCTTTTCCAATAATCTCTTTTGTCCTGATAATTCATTATTTCCGTACAACTCCGAAACCCCGAAAATAACTCTGACAGCTACCTTGCCATCTCACTCTGCGGCCCCTTCGTGTTATGGGCCTTGATAATGGTTTCGATTTCTTCCAGGTTCGATGTCGGCATATCGCCGGGAATCGTATTTTTTACCGCGCTGGTTGCATTGCCGAACTGCACGGCCTTCATACAGTCGCCGTCACCGGCAAGCAGGCCGTAAAGCGCACCGGAGATATAGGCGTCCCCGCTTCCGATCCGGTCAACCACCTCGATATCCCGGTAAGGTTCTTCCTCGTAATATTCATCCTTTTTCGCATCGTACATCACCGATCCAAAGGTATGGCGCTTGGGGCTGTGGACGATTCTCTGTGTGGCAGCCACGACGGAAATCGGATATTCCTCCGTAAAACGCTTCATCATCTGCCTTGCCGTTCCGGTCTTTTTAAAGGTCAGCCGGGCAGTGTCCTCGGAACAAAAGAAGATATCCACATAGGGCAGAATCTGCTCGATACATTCTTTTGCTTCCTCTCCCGTCCAGAGATTTCCGCGGAAGTTTACATCAAAGGAAACCAGCGTCCCTGCCGCCTTAAACCGCTTAATCATCTCGATTGTCGTTTCCCTGGCTTTTTTGCTCAGCGCCATGGTAATGCCGCTTGTGTGGAAGCAGCGGGTAGCGCCGTAGACCTCTTCGGGAATTTCGTCAATATCCAGAGAATAAAATGAACTATTCGTCCGGTCATAGATTACCTTGGGCTTCCTGGGATAAGCACCATTTTCATAGTAATAAATCCCCACCCTGGCACCGGGATTCTTATCATAGATAAAAAAGTCATCGCTGACCCCGTAAGAACGAATCTTTCCCTTCATAAAACTTCCGATATCGTGCGGGGGCAGCTTGGAAATAATCCCGGTATGAAGTCCTAAAAGAGCTACACCCGTTGCCACATTCAGTTCGGCCCCGCCAACCTGCTTTTCAAAAACATCACACCGCATCAGGCGCTCATTATTCGGCGGCGAAAGACGCAGAAGAAGCTGCCCGAAGGTTACTAAATCAAAGGTTCTATTCTTATTTTCGCTCATCTTATCCTCCATTTTATGCACATCTGCCCGGTTTATCTATATTCCCAAAGCTGCTGCCAGACAGGCCCGCTATCCCTGCATCCACCCAAAAGCGCCGCAGGGTTCTCTATCCCTGCACCCGCCCAAAAGCACGGCAGGGTTCTCTATCTCTGCACCCGCCCGGAACCGTCGCCGCCAGCCAGATTGTCTACCTCTGCCCTTGTTACCAGGTTAAAGTCGCCGGGAATCGTATGCTTTAATGCTGAAGCCGCTACCGCAAACTCCAGCGCTGCCTTCATATCCTTGCCGTCAGCCAGTCCGCAGATTAAACCCGCAGCGAAGGAATCGCCGCCGCCCACGCGGTCTACGATCGGGGTGATGGAATATTTTCTGGAATGATAGAATTCTCTTGTCTTCCCGTCCATAATACATGCCGACCAGCCGTTATTGGAAGCGGAAAAGCTTTCGCGCAGGGAAGAAATCACATATTTAAAGCCAAACTTATCAATCATCTGGTTAAAGATATCCACATAGCCAGCCAGTTCCAGTTCACCGGAGGTTACATCGGTTTTTCCCGGCTTAAAGCCCAGAACCTTCTCGGCATCCTCTTCATTGCCGATGCATACATCCACATACTGCATCAGGTTTGTCATTACCTTCTGCGCCTTCTCCGAAGACCATAATTTCTTTCGGAAGTTTAAATCCACAGAAACGGTAACTTTGTGTGCCTTTGCCGCCTTTAATGCTGCCTCGGTCAATGCAATCGCCGCATCCGATACCGCCGGAGTAATTCCGGTAAAATGGAACCAGTCCGCATCGGCAAAAATAGCGTCAAAATCAAATTCATCCACGGAAGCCGTGGCAATCGAACTGTTTGCTCGGTCATAAACCACGTTGGAAGCCCGCATTGCCGATCCGGTTTCCAGGAAATAAATCCCCAGACGCTCGCCGCTTCTGGCAATATGCTTTGTCCCTACATTATACTTTCGCAGTGCCGCTACCGCACATTCACCAATCGGGTTTGCCGGAACTGCCGTTACAAACTCTGCCTCATGTCCGTAGTTTGCCAGGGAAACCGCCACATTCGCCTCGCCGCCGCCATAGTTTACGTCGAATTCATCTGCCTGGATAAACTTCTCATTATTCGGGGTGGAAAGTCTTAACATAATCTCACCCATGGTCACAATCTTTGCCATAATTTTTTCTCCTTAATGCTTACATGCACATGCATTTGCTTATATCTGTTTTTTGATTCCCTATATTTTCAGCCGCACGCTTTATTTCGCTCTTGCCGCTGCCACTGCCGCAACAAACTCCTTTGCCTTTGCCGTAACGGCTGCAAAATCTCCGGTCTTTGCTCCCTTGGTCAGACTGCTTCCTGTACCTACAGCATAGGCACCGGCCTTCAGCCACTTGTCTACATTATCCACATCCACACCGCCGGACGGCATAAATTCACCCTGCGGCAGAGGTCCCTTAAAGGAACTGATGGCAGCCGGGCCGACAATATTGCCCGGGAATACCTTAATAACATCGCAGCCTGCTTCTAAAGCCGTAATCGCCTCGGTTGGCGTCATAACGCCCGGCAGCATCGGCACGCGGTAACGGTTGCAGAGTTTAATCGTTTCTACATTTAACCCCGGACTTACCACATAGTTTGCCCCGGCTAAGATCACCTGCCTTGCCGTTTCCGGATCAAGTACGGTTCCTGCGCCAATCACAATCTTATCATTATCCTTATACTTCTTTGCCATCGCTGCAATAAAGTCTACCGGGTTCCCCTCATCCATAGTCATGGTAATTTCAATAAAGTTAATCCCTCCGGCAATAATTGCATCGACCACCTTCTCGCCCTGCTCTAAGTTCTTTGCCCGAACGACAGCAACTAAGCAGTCTTCCTTCATTCTTGCTAAAACCTGTTCCTTTTTCATCTTCTTCTCCTTTTCTTTTTAACATTTTCGTATATACGAATTAATTTCGTAAATACAATTTACTTGCTTTGATTGTATACGTTCCCGCCTCGTTTGTCAACCGGATTTTCCGCAAATTTCCGTGAAATTTCCAGAGTTTCTAAAAAAATACAAAGTCCATCCGGCCAGAAGTTCCCGTTGCCGTGAACGTGTGCGCAGCAACATTCTAACTTCTCATCTCTCCCGCAGAATACCCCAGTACCTTCGATATTTCTTCTGCCTTCGCTTTCACCTTCTCGCCAAGTCCCTGATAATCTTCCTCCGGCTTATAAAGGCTCGATGCACTGATTGCCCCCAGAACCCTCCCTTCCTGGTTATAGATGGGAGCGCCCACACATTCCATATGGTCTTCGACTTCGCGGGCATCCATGGCATAGCCCCGTTCTTTTACGACTCGCAGTTCCTTCAAGAGTTCTTCCCTGCTTAAAATCGTCTGTTCGGTTTTCTTTCGGAAGGTAATCCGTGCTAAAACCTTATTACGGCTGTCCTCATCGGTAAATGCCAGAATAGCCTTTCCCAATGAGGTACAGTAGACCGGATTTTTCGTCCCCACGGTTGCTGTTGTAATAATCGGATTTTCCGGCTCAAACTTGCACAGATACACTACCTCATGCCCGGAAAGCACCCCATAAAACACGGTTTTTCCGATTTCCTTAGAAAAAGCCCTAAGGATCGGTTCAATCGTCCCCAGAACATCCATGTGGTTGGTGTAGCTTACGCCAATCCGATAAGCCGTCAGCCCAATCGTAAAGGTCTGCTTCTGTCCCTTCGTCAGATTCAGCATCCCTGTTTCCACCAAAGTCATGACAATGTCATACGCACTTGTCTTGGGGATCTCCATGATCTCACAAATCTCATCCAGCGTCACCCCCTCCGGCCGCTTGGCAATCAGCTTTAACATCTCCACACTTCTCAGTGTTGTTCGATTCAGCTTCATCTTCATCCCCTTTCCCTTATCCTCACCCGAAACCCGGCAAATATGCATTGACAGGCAAATCACAGCCTACAACGTCACACCTTGCTTAAAAATCGCCCAGTCATGAAAACCTGCTTCCTCTGCCTTCACCGGCTTCCCCGAAGCTACATCCAGCACAAACTGAAACAGAGCCTCTGCCAAATCTCCTTTCGTCCTGTCCTCCACCATCCTGCCTGCATTAAAATCAATCCAGTGTTCCTTGTGCTTTGCCAGCCTCGTATTGCTGGAAATCTTTATCGTGGGAACGGGCGAAGCAAACGGTGTTCCTCTTCCCGTGGTAAATAAAACAATCTGTGCCCCCGACATCGCCAGAGCCGTAGAAGCCACAAGGTCATTTCCCGGTGCACTTAAAAGGTTCAGCCCCTTCACCTTCACCGGCTCCGTGTAGGCAAGCACACCTTTCACCGGAGCATTTCCCGACTTCTGCGTACATCCAAGGGACTTATCCTCCAAGGTGGAAATCCCTCCCTTTTTATTCCCGGGCGATGGGTTCTCATAGATAGTCTGGTCATGACGCTTGAAATAATTCTTAAAATCATTAATTAAATCCACCGTCTGCGCAAATAATTCCTGCGTTTCGCACCGATTCATCAAAATGGTTTCCGCTCCGAACATCTCCGGAACTTCGGTGAGAATCGTCGTGCCGCCCTTAGAACAGAGAATATCCGAAAATGCACCCACCACCGGGTTTGCCGTAATTCCCGAAAGCCCGTCGGAACCTCCGCATTTCATCCCGACAATCAGTTCGCCGGCATCGATCTTTTCCCGCCGGCATCCCCCGGCACAGTCTGCCAGTTCCTCTAAAAGCTTTATTCCCTCACCAATCTCATCTTCCACATCCTGGCACTGTAAAAAACGTACCCGTTCCCTATCATAGTCGCCGATATAGTCCGTCAGCACAGGAATATTGCTGTTCTCGCATCCAAGCCCCAGAACCAGAATGCCGCCTGCATTCGGGTGATGAATCATATCTGCCAGAATCTTTCTTGTATTCTCCTGATCCTCTCCCATCTGTGAACAGCCGTAAGGGTGGGTAAAGGCGGCAACGGCATCGATACTGCCCTGCACAAACTTCTGCCCCTCTCTGGCAATGGCCTGGGCAATGGAGTTTACGCAGCCCACGGTGGGAACAATCCAAAGTTCATTTCTCACCCCGGCCTTCCCGTCTTTGCGGCGATAGCCCTGAAAATATGCATGTTCCGTTTCCGGCAGGACTGTCTTTACCGGATCATAAGTATAGGTAAGCAGATCTCCCAACCCGGTACGAATATTGTGGACGTGAATCCATGCTCCCGGCAGGATATCTTCCTTTGCAAAGCCAATACGAAAGCCATATTTAATCACTTCCTCCCCGACCTTTAAAAGCTTTAAGGCAAACTTGTGGCCCTGGGGAATCTGTTCCTGTGTCGTTATCATCTCCCCGTCCACAGAAAATACTTCTCCTTTTTCCAGTGTACGGAGTGCTACGGCTACATTATCCTGCTCATGAATTTTTACAAACTCCTGCATAATCCCTCTCCTCTTTTCTTTCGTTACTGTTCACATGTTCACAGCAACTTTCTTTCTTCGGCATTTTGTAAGTGCTTACAATTATTTTACCGAAATTCCAGCAAAAAGTCAATAAAAAATTAGAAAACCCTTGATTTTCTTAGTAAGATTGGGTATAATAACTTTAAATTCTTGTAAGTGCTTACAGAACTATGAGGTGATCCGATGAATATTTACGACGTATCGAAGAAGGCAGAAGTTTCCATCGCCACCGTTTCCCGGGTTTTAAACGGAAACCCGAATGTCAGTGAAAAAACCAGGGCGCATGTGCTGGAGGTTATGGAAGAACTTGGCTATAAGCCGAATATTTTTGCCCGTGGTCTGGGACTGAATACCATGCAGACCATCGGCATTATGTGTACGGATTCATCCGACTTATATCTGGCAAATGCTATTTATCATCTGGAGCGCGACCTCAGGGCGAACGGCTATGATTCCGTTCTCTGCTGCACCGGCTACGAGCTGGAAACCAAACAGAAATATTTTGATCTGCTCTGCTCAAAGCGGGTGGATGCCATAATCCTTGCCGGGTCGAAATTTATCGAGATGAAAGCAAAGGATAATGCTTATATTTTGGACGGTGCCGAAAAGCTTCCGATTATGCTGGTGAATGGTTTCCTGGAAGGGAAGAATATTTACTCCACGGTCTGCGACGACCGGGCCGCCATGCACAAGGCAGCCTCACATCTGATTAGGTCGGGCAGGAAAAGGATTTTATACCTCTATACCAGTGTTTCCTACAGCGGGAATAATAAGCTCCAGGGCTATAAGGATGCCCTTTTAGGCGTGGGCTTCATCCCTGACCCTGCCTATATCCGCCAGTGCCCGCGGGATATTCTCGCGGCAAAGGAGCTGCTGCTTTTGCTCTGGCAGGAAGGGCTGAAATTTGATGCGGTGCTGACCTCCTCCGATGCCCTTGCAGCCGGAGCCGTTAAATTTGCCCTGGAAGCAAAACTGAAAATCCCGCAGGAAATTTCCATTATCGGGTACAATAACTCCATTCTCTCCCACTGCACCACACCGGAACTGACCTCGGTTGACAGCAAGGTCGAAGCCCTGTGTACCACCACGGTCAACACCCTTATGGGAGTCTTCAGCGGAGGAAACGTCCCCAGCCGGACAACCCTCGCTGCTGATTTAATAAAACGCGAAACCACAGATTTTTAATTTAAACGAGGAGGTATTACCTATGCAACCATTTATGGACAAAGATTTTATGTTAAACACCGACACAGCAAAGCAGTTATACCACGACTTTGCCGAAGACATGCCCATCGTCGATTATCACTGTCACATCAATCCGCAGGAAATCTACGAGGACAGAAAATTTGACAATATCACCCAGGTATGGCTGGGCGGCGATCATTACAAGTGGCGTCAGATCCGCTCCAACGGCGTGGACGAGAAGTACATTACGGGCAATGACTCCACCGACCGCGAGAAATTCCAGGCATGGGCTGAAACGATGCCAAAGCTTATCGGCAACCCGCTCTACCACTGGAGCCATCTGGAACTGCGCAAGTATTTCGGCTTTCAGGGCCACTTAAACGGCGACACCGCAGAGGAAGTGTGGAATTTATGCAATGCAAAACTTCAGGAAGACGGCATGTCCGTGCGCAATTTAATCCGTCAGTCCAATGTCAGGGTTATCTGCACGACGGACGACCCGGTAGATTCCCTGGAATGGCATGAGAAAATCGCAGCCGATGAAACTTTTGAGGTACAGGTTCTTCCGGCATGGCGTCCCGATAAAGCGATGAATGTAGAAAAACCAACCTATGCCGACTACATTGCCACTCTCTCCAAAGTCAGCGGCATCTCGGTAACGGATTTTGCTTCCTTAAAAGAAGCGCTGAAAAACCGGATGGACTATTTTGCAAAACACGGCTGCTGCGTATCCGACCATGCCTTAGAATATGTCATGTATGTTCCGGCAGATGAAGACGAGCTGAATGCTGTCCTGGCAAAAAGTCTGCATCACGGTGCCGTCACCAAGGAAGAAGAACTGAAATTTAAGACAGCCTTTATGCTTTTTGTCGCCAAAGAATACCACAGGATGGGCTGGGCAATGCAGCTTCACTATGGCTGCAAGCGCGATAATAACGCCTACATGTTTGAAAAGATGGGTGCGGATACCGGCTTTGACTGCATTAACAACTATGCGCCAAGTGCACAGATGGCCGATTTCCTGAACGCATTAAGCGCAACGAATGAAATTCCAAAAACCATTATTTACTCCTTAAACCCGAACGACGACGCTTCCATCGGCACCATCCTCGGCTGCTTCCAGAGTCCGGAAACCGCAGGCAAGCTTCAGCAGGGTTCTGCCTGGTGGTTCAATGATCATTTTAAGGGAATGA
>VSOC01000080.1:0-6066 GCA_009774615.1 Lachnospiraceae bacterium | reverse complement strand
GCCATATCGGATAAGATCTTGCGGTTCATCTCTACACCAGCCAGCTTTAAGCCGTACATAAATCTGCTGTAGGATAAGCCGTTGATTCTTGCTGCTGCATTGATACGTGCAATCCAAAGACGACGGAACTGTCTTTTTCTCTCCTTACGTCCTGCATAGGAGCTGGTCAGCGCACGCATTACGGACTGCTTTGCGATACGATACTGCTTGGAACGGGCACCTCTGTAGCCCTTTGCCAGTTTTAATACTCGGTTATGTTTTTTTCTTGCGTTTAAACCGCCTTTTATTCTTGCCATGGGTAATTCCTCCTTCTCTTAACCTTAAAATCTACAGATATGGTAAAATCTTCTTCATTACCTTGCTGTTTGTCGGGTCGGTAACGATATCTTTTCTCAGATTTCTCTTTCTCTTGGTGGATTTCTTCGTTAAGATATGGGACTTATAAGCTTTATTTCTAACTAATTTTCCAGTTCCTGTCTTTTTAAAACGCTTTGCAGCAGCTCTGCTTGTCTTTAACTTAGGCATTGTATTTTCCTCCTTATTTCCATCCTATTTCTTTAACGCTTTCGCGGTTAAGAACATTACCATGCTTCTTCCTTCCACCTTCGAAGGCTTGTCGATAACAGCAATATCGGCCAGACTTTGAGCGAATTCATCCAAAATATATCTGGACTGGTTCATATGTGCCATTTCCCGACCACGGAAACGCAATGTCACTTTTACTTTGTTCCCCTTCTCCAGAAACTTTCTGGCAGCCGAGGTTTTCGTATTCAGATCATTGGTATCTATGTTCGGAGATAAACGAACCTCCTTGACTTCGATTACCTTCTGCTTCTTTTTTGCTTCCTTCTCCTTCCGAAGAAGTTCATAGCGGTACTTGCCATAGTCGATAATCTTACATACCGGCGGCTTTGCTGTCGGAGCGATTTTCACCAAGTCAAGCTCTGCGTCCTGTGCCAGCTTCAAAGCATCCCTGGCAGACATTATTCCCAGTTTCTCTCCGTGTTCGCCAATCAGAAGAATTTCCTTATCTCTGATTTGTTCGTTAATCATTAATTCGCTAATAGTCGTACACCTCCAATGGATTACTCCAGATTTCTAAATTTTCAATATTTCATTCTTTTCTGTGCGAAAATTTTCCTGCAGGAGATATCTCCTTCCCGGAACAAATCCTCCTGCAAAATCACCTTCCCGCAAAAAAATAAAGCGAACAGCCAAGCTATCCACCTTTTACCAATGAAAACATACCAGACCTGACAGCACTTCCCTGTCGAATCCGTTTTCTTCACTATAAACCCGGGTCACGGTAATCCCTTTACAAGCTGTAATTTCATGCCTGCTGCTTTATGCCAATGCATATCTGGAACTAATCTGCGTGCCAAGGTGAGGCGGATACCTGCTTTCCTGTTGTTGTTCTCACAACTTTATATAGGTTACTACAAACGGAAGGAAATGTCAAGAGGGTTTTTGAGGATTTTTCGATGATAGCGGATTTTTGAGG
This sequence comes from Lachnospiraceae bacterium, assembly GCA_009774615.1. Taxonomy (GTDB): domain Bacteria; phylum Bacillota; class Clostridia; order Lachnospirales; family Lachnospiraceae; genus Caccovicinus. The sequence continues at coordinate 4,565 of VSOC01000080.1, read as the reverse complement.
ATTTTCCCGGGATTTTTCTATTTTCTTATTGTTAATCTTTCTGTTATCTATTTTTCTGTTGCTATTTTTCTTCCTTTTTTCTATAATAATGGTAGAAATAAAATAAGGGGGTAAACCATGCAAACCTATCGATATTTTCTTAACCGCAATAAAAACGGGAATGGCTTTTCTGAACTACTGAACGGAAAGATTTTTGTGGACAAAACCGGGCTGATTGAAGAAATTAACGAGAAAATTTCCACAAAAGAAAAATGGGTTTGTGTGAGCAAACCCCGAAGATTTGGAAAAACTATGGCTTTAGAAATGCTGGCGGCCTACTATACAAAAGGAATCCACACCGAACAGCTTTTTCTGCCTCTGAACGCAGCAAAGGGAAAAACTTTTAAGCAGCACCTTAATGCACACAATGTCATCCTCGTCAATTTCAATGATTATTTTAACAAAGAACGCAGCATACAAGAAAGTATTTCTTTGTTTTCCTCCAGATTACTTAAAGATTTACAGAATACCTTCCCGGATATCCTGGATGAATCCTGTGATTTATCTTTATCCCTGGATATGATCTGTCAATTAACCGGAGAAAAATTTATTTTTCTTATTGATGAATGGGACAGCATTTTCCGGACAAAACGTCAGGAAAAAGAAGAACAGGAAATCTTTCTGGACTTTCTCCGCCTTCTTTTTAAAGATAAAGAATACATTGAACTGGTTTATATGACAGGAATTCTTCCCGTAAAAAAATATAACACTGGTTCTGCCCTGAACATGTTTCAGGAATTTACCATGTTAGAACCAAAGAAGCTGGCTCCCTATTTTGGTTTTACGGAAAATGAAGTAAAGGAACTTTGCAAAAAGCACGAAGCACCTTCCTTAGAGGAATTAAAAGAATGGTATGACGGATATTGTGCAGAAGAATATGGAAATATCTATAATCCCCGTTCTGTCGTGGAAGCCATCCGTGAGCAAAAATGCCGGGATTACTGGAATAAAACCGGCGGTTACTCGGAACTGGAGGAATATATTACCCAGGATTTTGATGGCCTGAAAACGGCAATTATGCAGATGCTGACGGGAGAATCCGCTGAAGTCAACGTACTGGGTTTTTCCAATGATTTAAACAGCTTTCAAAACAAAGATGAAATTATCACTGCACTGATCCACCTGGGTTATCTGACCTACAGCAACGGAAAAGCCTGGATTCCCAACAAAGAACTGGCTGAGGAATTTACGAATTCTATAAAGAAAATGTCGTGGGGAATCCTAACCAAACTGTTAAGACAATCCAAAAACCTTCTGACAGCAACACAAAACAAAGAAGCTGATGTCGTTGCATCTTTCCTCGAAGACATTCATGATGATCTGCAGGAATTTAAAGAATACAATAATGAACATACCTTAAAATGTGTTATTCATCTGGCCTATTATGCTGCACAAGAAGATTATTATCTCCAATTTGAAGAAAATGCCGGAAAAGGAATTGCCGATTGCCTGATGTTCCCAAGGAAAAAAGGAATTCCAGGTATCATCTTAGAGTTAAAATATAATAAATCACCCCAGGAAGCAATAAAACAAATAAAACAAAAAAACTATATTAAAAAAATTCAGCAATCTGCGAAACAAATATTGCTGGTGGGAATTAATTACAGTAAAAGAACAAAAAAACATCAGTGTTTGATTGAAGAGATTTAAAATTATCCTTTGCTGGATGTTCACTTACTTTAATCGAGTAGGAGGTAGGCGATTATTCCGCCTACCGACCTCTCACACCATATTGCGTGTCCAAATTGATACAATTATTTCTTAGGTGCTATCGTTTCTACATTTACCGCAAATGCCCTGAAATAAACACTTTTCAGAAAGGCAGATGCACCCAAGCATAAGCGGCTATCGTTTTATTATTCGGGACTGCCGCATTTTGGGTTTTTCAGAGTGTAAAATTTAACGATAACCCATTTTCCATAGAGGCTATCGTTATTTTTTGCACCCAAAGGACTACGTCCCTATCAATAGGAGTTTATCAAATGCTTTATGCAGACAAAATATCATTTTTTCAATATACACAAATTTTCATTCATGTGTTATCTATTTTAGGACTAACCTTCTTTATTTCTCTCTCTCGCAGATTCTCTATAAATAATGAGTACATTTCACAGAATTTCTGAACTTCTTCAATTAATTCATCTATATCCTCTTTTGCCGCTTGCGTCAAATCCCAAATAACACTCATTGCTTCACCTGATGCACTTTCAATACAATTCTCTAAATTATCTTCATATGCCTCCATTGCATATTCTTCTTGCAGTTGTTGATTTATATATTCTTCTGAATCGAACTCCGATAACTCAATTAATGTATCAAAGTTCCTTACTTCCTCAATTCTTGAGCACAGAGCCAACAAATCTTCATATGCATCATTAGCAACAATTGTTTCATCTTCATCCCCATTGGTAATAGTATCAATTGCATCGTAAATACTACTGGAAACATTACATGCCTCACTTACAATTTGAACAATGTTATCTAAGGTCGATACTGTCAAGGCAGCTTCAAACTCAACATAATAATACCATTCACCATCCACATCATCGTGTAATCTATAAACCTCTTCATACAATTCATTTTTAATATTGTATATAGCCGAAAGTACCACATTTGCTTCAAGTAAAAGGGCTGTATAATCATATTCATAATACGGAATAGATGAGGTTTGAATGTCTGGTAGAACTTTGGCATTGATAAAATCAACAAACTCTGTATCTCTTGAGATAAATCCAAATTCTGTATTATTGGCACTTTCTTCAGAGTAATTAGCTGACCCCACATAAACAATAGAATTGGTCATTATTATTTTTCCGTGATTAGAGAAATCAAAAAATACAGTAGGATTAATGCCAAGACTTTCAGGTTTTAGCTTTGTCAAATACAAGTTAATTTTCTGCCTTGCTCTATCCCGGAAGGTATCACCATAGTATGTCTCCCACCTGCTCGGTATATTGGTTATGACATTGATTACGCAATGTTCACCTGCTTTTCTTAATGCAGAAACTAGAGCATTTTTCTTTTCAGAAATATTATAGGTAATAATAGTAATCTCAGAAGCTTTTTCAAAATTGTCCAAAACTTCTTGATACCCTAATTCATTTTTTGAATATACAAATTTAGCATTTGTAGTAAGAAATTCCTTTTTCATGCTATCATCACCTTCCATTGTATCTATTTCTTATCCTAACTCGCCTACGAGTTGTCTGATTTATCGCTATTAAATCAAAAATTTACTATTTCATAAAATGTCAATGTGTCAGCCTGTTCCAACAACATTATACCTCAATTTCTTACTAATTTCCATACATGGCACATTTTATTTCCACACACAGAAAAAGCGGCCGGAGGCATCTGGTACAATCCCGATGCCCCGGCCGCTCCCGGCTTTAAATCTCCGTGCTGACTTCCACGCCATTTCGGAAGGTGAATACCACCCTGCCGTCCAAATGGACCGTTGCGTAATCCACAAGCCTGTGGAACAGCCTCTCATTGAAATCCACCGGCAGCTCCACTGTCTCGCTTAGCCCCGCAAGGAAACCGCTGAAAATGTCATACTGGATTTCCTTCCTCTCCCGCTCTTTCTCCAAGCTGTCCTCCTGGCTCTCAAGGACGGCATACCGGCCTGCATACTCGTCATACTTTTTGCGGTAGTCGTGCTGGTCGAGTTTCCGTGTGGCATTCTCATCGACCAGTCTCTGGATCAGCCCCGCCGTCACTTCTTTCTCCCTGCTGACCGCTTCCAGCTCCGCCTCAATGGCGCTGCTGTCGGCCAGGGCATCCATGACCGCCCTGCAGTCCCCGATGACCTCCTCCCGGTTTTCCATCAGGATGCCGAGTGCCTCCAGGAACAGCTCCTTAATCCGTTGCTCGTACAGATGTGGCGTGGTGCATTTGCTCTCACCTTTGAACTTGGCGTTGCACTGCCATACCGTCCGCTTGTACCTGCTGTTGGAGTGCCAGACCTTGGAGCCGAAGTATTCGCCGCAGTCGCCGCATTTCAGCTTTGCCGAGAACGGGCTGCAGCAGTTATGGCTCCGCCCCAGGTTCTTCCTCCGCTGTATCTCCGTCTGCACGAGCTGCCACTCCGCAGGCTCGATGATGGCGTCATGGCTGCCCTCCACATAATACTGCGGCACCTCCCCTTCGTTCGCCTTCCGCTTCTTGGAAAGGAAGTCCACCGTGTAGCACTTCTGCAGGCGGGCGTCGCCTTTGTACTTTTCGTTTGCTTGTGTCAAGACCTACATAAAAAATTTTTGATTTTTTATTTCACCTGACCATCTAACACCCGATTCCTTTTTCGGACATTTCACAAGCTTCTTTTCGGACATTATCTGTACGTTTAAAAAATTGTCCGATAAGAATCATTCATTCTTTATTCCTGTTTTCCAGACAATCTCCATTTCATCCTTTCTACTCACCTTCACCACCTGGACAAAATTCTCCAGTATTTCTCTGGTTAGTTCTTCTGCAACAGCACATTTCTTCATTCCTTCTACAATACTGCATTTTTCCTTTTGCTCTGT
>VSOC01000008.1:62881-72246 GCA_009774615.1 Lachnospiraceae bacterium | reverse complement strand
GTATTCCCATGCTGTTTTAAAGATCAAATTGATTATTGCATTCAGAATACATTATTTTGTATACAATATTCTTATAAAGAAAGTATATAGCGTTTTTCCTGAAAATACAAGTCATTATCGCAAATAAAACAGTCAAAAAGTTATTTTTCCTCTTGTTTTTTCTTTTCCGGATGTTCAATCACCACGTCCTGCAGAATCGGCCGTAATTCATCCGGATTTTCCTGCTTCTCCTCTTCCGGAATATATTTGTTAAAGATGGGGTTTAAAATATAAGAGTTAATAAAGGCAATCAGCGGAAAGCCGAACATAATCGACAATACCGTGACCTGCGGCATATAGTAAATGGAAAAAATAAAGAACACCACAACCAGTACATCCAGCACCAGCATTCCCAGAGTATGGAAAAAATGGCGGATGGACATAAAGAATGCATTAAATAAGGTTCTCTTCACGGGGTTATAGAAACGGCACTGCAGCGGGAAGACATAGCTGAATATACAAAGCCAGATCATACTCAGCGCACCGATAGCAGCGGTAAATACCGTGCGGAACACGGAATTACTGGTCAATACCCGCAAAAAGAAATATAAATCAAAACCCAGGATAAATCCGGTCAGAAGCATCAGCAGCCAAATCACGGTTGCCTGCTTAAAATTCTCCTTAAAGGACTTAAAATAGTTTCGTAATGTGTAGCCGTCATCCCCGCGAACCAGCTTCATGGTCACATAGTAAACAGCCGTTGTCGAAGCACCCATGGTAAAAATCGGAATACTGCAGATAACCCACAGGATGTTTAAAATCATCAGATCGCCCAGCTTTCCAATAAAACGCCATACAGGATTGTCATAATTAAAAATTCCTTGCAACATCGTATCTACCTCTCTTCTGCGTTAAAAGTTTTGGCAGAAATGCTCTGCCCTTGACTGTATAGGATTCTGTTCGATAGTAAGTATAGCGGACTTTAAAGCAAAAAGCAAATTATCTTGGCAAATTCATAAAAAATTTACAACACAGAGGCGCAAACTGTGCTATACTGTTGGAATGGGCTTTGCATCATTCACAATAAACGGTAAAATTCGGAAATTTTTATCCGTCAACATGTAAAAACACTGGAATCCATGAAAAATCAAAACGAGGTGCTGAAAATGTCGTGGAAGGAACACTTAAAAGAGGAAGGAATCAAGGAACGGGAAAAATTAAAACAAATGCCGCCCAAGGACAGGGCCTGGTATATCTGGGAATACTATAAAATCCATATTTTTATCCTTATTGGATTTTTTATGTTTCTTGGCCTGCTTGGTGAAATCTTTTATAATAAAACTTTCACCACACAGCTATCCTACGCAACCATTAATAATTTTAACCCAGACTATTCTTTTGAGGAATTTAATGAGGAGTTTAAGGCGGTCATGGGCTATGGAAAAAAAGATGTTATCGAAGCGGACGGCTCCATGGTTATCCGCTATGGGGATGTAATTTCTGAGATGGAGTACGGCAATATGGCCAAGGTTTCCGCCCTGGTCGCCGCACAAGATTTGGATATCCTTATCTGCGATCAGCTTAACATCGACCACTATGCTGAACTTGACGGCTTTCGAAATCTCAAAGAAACTCTCCCGCAAGATTTATGGCAGAAGGTGGAACCCTTTATCTATTACGGCAAAAATGAAGCCGGAGAGGAGATCCCCTGCGGCATCGATCTCAGTGATTCTTATTTCTGCGAAAAAACCGGCATAGACATGAATCCGTGTTATCTGGGTATTGTCAATAATACGGCACGTATCGATACCGTAATTTCCTGGATTGACTTTGCTCTGGAAGGAGAATAAACTGTACTTTTTCCGCTAATTTCCGGGAGGGGAGATTCTCTTCCCGGATTTGTGCATATATAGGAATTTTTCCCAGATAACGCGCATAAGCAAGCACGGCCTGTACGGCTTCTTTAGCATAGCCCCTTCGCTGAAAAGCCGGAAAAATCCAGTAACCAATCTCGGTTTCTCCCATCTCTCCGTCCCAAAAACCACAGCCTCCGATAAGTTCATGGTTCTCTGTTTCCTCCACCGCCCAGATCCCATACTCATAAAAGGGATACTGAACACGGATGTAGGAAAGAAACGCCCATTCATCGACAAATGCCGCCGGACATTCTCCATCAATAAAGATCTGCCCCAATGCTCTCCGGGGATAATTTCCAAAAAAAGCCGAAATCCTTTCCCAATCACCGGGAATAAATTCTCTTATCCGCAGACGGCGGGTTTTTGCGATAATCCAGGGAAGGTTTAAAAACCGGCGAACCAAACGCTCCAGAAATTCTTCCGTAAGCTGCGCTTCATCCTCCACCAGATAGGGAATCTCTGCGGGGATATTTTCCGGATACTCTGCATTCCATAAGCCAAGAACAGCCCTCCCGGCAGCCTTTGCCGCCAGAAGAGCTTCTTTTTCATCCGAGAAAAGGACAGGATAAGCTGTTTTTTCCACAATCACGGAATATTCTTTTTTCATCAGCACTTTTCCAATGTTTCCGGTTCCGGATAGGTCTGTCCAAAGGTTTCTACCGTCATCCTGGCAATCTTCTGCTCCTTCATGGGACGATCGCTGTAGTCGGTGCGAACCGTGGCAATTTTATTCACCACGTCCATTCCTTCCGTAACCTGACCAAAGGCTGCATAAGCCCCGTCTAAATGCGGAGAAGTTTCATGCATAATAAAAAACTGGGAACCAGCCGAGTCCGGTGACATCGCACGCGCCATGGAAAGCACACCCGGGGTATGGCAGAGATCGTTCTGGAAGCCGTTCTGCTTAAATTCGCCCTTAATCGAATACCCCGGACCGCCCATGCCTGTACCGTCCGGACATCCGCCCTGAATCATAAAACCGGCAATTACACGGTGAAAAATCAGCCCGTCATAAAATCCCTTCTGCACCAGGCTGATAAAATTATTCACCGTATTCGGTGCAGCTTCCGGATAAAGTTCAGCTTTAATCACATCCCCGTTTTCCATCTCAATCGTTACTATTGGATTCTCCATCTTCTTATTCTCCTTAATTCCTGCATTTTTTGTTTAATCTTCTTGCACGATTATAGCATATCCTTTGTTTTTGGGCAAGTGGCGTTCATGGATGCAAGTTGAAATTTCTTCCTGCTTGTGCTATATTTATGCTAATCACGACGACCCGGAATCTCTGCCCAACCATATCGGTTATCCTTTGACGGCTCCGGGTAGTCCGTTTTACAGAATGGAGGACAGAAAATGGTCTTGCAATGGGATGTTACCATTCCTGAACTGACGGGAAAAGAAACCAGGAATGCCTATCTTTACCTGCCGGAGTCCTATGACTATGAACCCGACAGACGCTACCCCGTACTTTATATGTTTGACGGTCACAATGTATTTTTTGATTCCGACGCCACTTACGGAAAATCCTGGGGAATGAAAGAGTACATGGACTACACCAACACACAGATGTTGATTGCCGCCGTAGAGTGCAACCACAGCCCGGATCACGGGCGGCTCAAAGAATATTCTCCTTTCAGTTTCCGCGACCCTTCTTTAGGTCTGATTGAAGGCTGGGGAAAGCTGACCATGAACTGGATGATTCACCGCTTTAAAGCGGATATCGACCGGCGCTTCCGCACCCTGCCGGAAAGAGAACACAGCTTTATCGCCGGAAGTTCCATGGGAGGACTGATGAGCCTTTATGCCGTTCTGGAATACAATTCTGTATTTTCCCGTGCTGCCGCCCTCTCCCCTTCGCTCTGGACTGCCCCGGATAAACTGGAATGGCTGATCCGCCGTTCTTCTCTGCAGCCGGACACGGTTATCTATATGGACTATGGTTCCAATGAATTCTCGCACCATAAAAATATGGCCTACCAGTTCAGAAAAACAGCGTCACGGCTTTTGGAGCACCAGGTTTTATTAGACTGCCGGATTGTTCCCGGAGGCGATCATTGTGAGGCAAGCTGGGAGAAGCAGATTCCTTTCTTTATGCGTACTTTACTATATTAATAAGGGCTTGCTTCTTCTCTGCCTTAAGCCGAATTATATTTAAAAAAACAAAGCATCCTTATAACCCTTGAACACAGAATGGAGACAAAATGAACGTACAATATCTAAAGCAGTACAGCCCTTCGCTTAACCGCGATATGGAATGTAAGATTTACGGCCATGCCGGACGTCCGGTGCTGTTCATCCCCTGCCAGGACGGACGTTTTTTCGACTTTGAAAATTTTAAAATGACCGATACCTGGCAGCCCTGGATCGACTCCGGAAAAGTTATGGTCTTTTCCATTGACACCATCGACAGGGAAACCTGGTCGAATGCATCCGGCGATGCCCGCTGGCGTATTGAGCGCCATGAACAGTGGTTTTGCTATATTACGGATGAATTTGTACCCTTTATGCGCCATACCGTCAATGAAGCAAACGGCTGGACCGGCTATCCCGGGATTATGGTTTTTGGCTGCAGCTTAGGTGCCACACATGCAGCCAACCTTTACTTCCGCCGTCCGGATCTCTTTGACCGACTTCTGGCACTCAGCGGAATTTACACGGCAGAATACGGTTTCGGACGCTATATGGATGATTTGGTTTATGCCAACTCCCCTGTTCATTACCTGGCCAACATGCCCCTTGACCATCCCTACATCCCTCTCTACTCCCTGAAAAAAGCTGCAATCTGTGTGGGACAGGGTTCGTGGGAACTCCCGGACTCCACCCGTCAGCTTCAGGGCATCTTACAGAGCAAGGGCATCCCCGCCTGGGTAGATTTCTGGGGCAATGACTGCACCCACGACTGGTACTGGTGGTATAAACAGGTTCTTTATTTCCTTCCCTACCTTTTAGATTAAAGCCACACAGCCCGCATACCTCATCCTTTATCAACCGCAGGCAAGCACAGCCGTCACTACAGAAAGCGTTACGGTTCACACGTCACTGTAACCAGAAAGGACAGCACAATGAAAAATTTTATTTTTATTTCCCCCAATTTCCCCACAAATTACTGGCAGTTCTGCCGGGAACTGAAAAAGAACGGACTGAATGTCTTAGGTATCGGCGATCAGCCCTACGACGAACTGACCAGCGATTTAAAAGACAGCTTAAATGAGTATTACAAGGTAAGCAATCTGGAAAACTATGATGAGGTTTACCGCGGTGTTGCCTTCTTAACTTTTAAGCACGGGCGCATTGACTGGCTTGAATCCAACAACGAATACTGGCTTGAGCGCGACGCCAAACTCCGCACGGATTTTAATATTACCAGCGGTTTCCAGGTCTGGGACATCCCGCGGATTAAGTTAAAATCCAAGATGAAAGAATACTATATCCAGGCAAAAATTCCCGTGGCCCGCTACCACATGGTCGATGACCCGGAAGGCTGTGTTGCATTTGCAAATAAGGTCGGCTATCCTATCGTCGCCAAACCAGATAACGGCGTAGGCGCATCCCACACCTTTAAGCTGGAAAACGAACACGAACTCCGCCGCTTTTTTGAACTGAAATGGCCGAATACCCAGTACATTATGGAAGAATATATTAACGGTGAGGTCAACTCCTATGATGCTATAATCGACTCCAACGGTGAGCCGATGTTTGAAACCGGCAATGTTTCCCCGATTTCCATTATGGATATTGTCAATCACAATGACAACTCCATTTACTATATCTTAAAAACCCTGCCGGAAGACACACGGGCTGCCGGACGTGCTACCGTAAAAAGCTTCGGCGTAAAAAGCCGCTTCGTCCATTTTGAATTCTTCCGTCTGACCAAGGATCAGGAAGGTCTTGGAAAAACCGGGGATCTTGTCGCGCTGGAAGTCAATATGCGCCCGAGCGGCGGATTTACCCCCGATATGATTGACTTTGCCCACAATACGGATGTCTATAAGATCTGGGCGGATATGATTGCCTTTGACCGATCCACCATGCCCATCGGCAAACACCACTACTGTGCATTTGCCGGGCGGAGGGACGATAAAGATTTTGCCATGAGCCACACGGATATTTTGGAAAAATACGGCGCACAGATTAAAATGATTGACCGTATCCCTGACGCACTTTCTAACGCCATGGGAAATCAAATGTATGTGGCTATCTTTAACTCCCAGAAAGAAGTGGATGACTTCTACCAGGATATCTTAGCCCTTCGCGCCGGCCAGCAATAAAAGCATTTGTTGCTGTTCACATGTTCGCAGCAGCAAGCGTTCATACTTTGTTCAAAAATCATTTAAAAAACATTTACACACAAATCATGATTTCTTCATGATTTACCGATATACTTTAACCATAGCAAAGAGAGAGATAAAAACAATCCTTTTTGTTAAAACTAACTGCTTACAAGATTTTTTTCATAATACTCGGGCTGATTAGAGATAATCAGCTCTCCTCCCTTTTTCTAAAGTAAGAACCTCTTCTTTACGGAGAGGTTCTTTTTTGATGCTTTTTATTCTTTTTATTCATTTTACAGCTTTTATCTTTTTTACGGCTTATCCATTTTTAATTTTGGGGTTTTACCGTTTGCTTTTTCCATCTTTTGTTCTTCTCTACTCATAATCCACGGCAATAGCTATGGCATTTTTATTGGTCAGGCTGCCTTCATAGCTGATTTCCAATGCTTCTCCAACTTCATAATCGGTAGCAAATACATTTTCTCCTAAAGGAAAGGTAAGGGGTGTTCCGTCTGCGGTGCTTATCGTTACCGATGTATCGCTTGCCTGTACCAAAGTTCCGCGCATGGAATAATAAGTTGCCTCTGCATCTCCGGATGCCTTTTCCATAACTACCCGGAGCGCCTTTCCATCCGACAGACCTCCCATATATGTAATTTCTGCATTTTCACCGACCTGAATTCCCTCGCCGCCATCCACAATCTGAGCGATTGCCGTAGAAAAACGATAGGTTTTCCCGCTTCCTGCCTCAATCGTAATCGTTTTTGCGTCTGCCTTCTGGACAACACCAAAAACAACCGGGTCCATATCGCCGACCATGGCCATCGAGGTTATTATCAGATAAGACTCGGCTTTTATCGCCTTGGCATCGTCTGTATCTTCCTCATCTTCATTCATAAAAACAACCTGAATCTCATCTCCTTCTCCAATTTCCAGATCGCTCTCCGTATCCGCATCTTTAATATCAAACCGATATTCCAATTCATCCTGGCCTTTAAGGGTAATAATATTCTTTTCCACCTTCGTTACCCGGCCGGTCACTGCTTCCTTTTCTATTTTTGCCGTTGTTTCTTCCTGGGTAGTTTCCTCGGATGTTTCTTTCGTTTCCTTTTCTTCTTTTTCGCCTTCTTTATCTTGTGCAGTACTTTCTTCCTCTTCCTGCCCACTGCTTTCTTCGGCCTGAACCGTCGTTTCCGCCGCAGTTGTTTCTGTGGTTTTTGAGGAACATGCCGTACTGCCCAGAAGCAGGCAGGCAGCTGCTAAAATCAAACAGGTTCTTTTCATACAATTATTTCTCCTTTCTGTTCCTGTGTGCATATTGTACACGATAAAACTTAAGAAAACGAAAGGAATTTTATTAATTTACTTTTAGTTTATCCAAAAAATTCTGCCATTCCTGCCAGCATTTCCTACAAAAAGTACAAACTTCCGCCGCCGATTAGACGGCATCCGTTCAGGTATTCCAAGTGCGTCCCACTTCCTGAGCCAGAGTAAATATTTGTCAGCAGACTAACGAACAAAAGTGTTCTTTCTGCGGCGAAAAAGAAGAAACAAATATCCCAAAACCGGCAGAAGCACTACAAAGGATACACTGTAAGCCACAATGCGTCGAAACAGCTTCCATGAAAATGTTTTTTCTTCTGGTGATACAGCCAAAGGTACAGCGCCCTCGGTTACTTTCTCCGCCTCAACTTCCTCCGTCCGGCTCTCATCTTCTTCAAAAGCCTGCGGCAAAATCGCAGAAACGGCTGCCGTATATATGGCTTCCCACTGCTCCTGTTCCGTTTCCGGATAGATAACTGTTCCCCCGTATTCCACCAGGTAATCACAGACCAGCCTTCTTCCGCAAGCCAGGGCATCCCGGTAAGCCACCCCACAAACATTATAGCTTTCTCCGTTCCAGATAATTGAATCAATATGGTAACTGTCCGGAGCACAGCCCACCGATTCCAAAAGCCCCTGCTGATGCTCCAGCAAAAACCCCAGAGCATCTTCCTTAGGCACTTCCATCTCCTGTAAATGATAAGTTTCCGCATCATAATCGCAAAATCGTAAAGGAATCTGAAACTGATTATCCCAATAAGAATGCAAAACCGTCATGGAACCCTTTAAAAGTTCCCCCTCGCCATACCTTCCGGATTCCTCATCCTCATCCTTATAGCTTAAACTTTCCGGAATCTGCCCGCTATGTTCAACTTTCTGGTAAATCGCCGTTTCCGAAATCCACTCCTCTTTTTCCGGAAGGGTCAGCCAAACCGGCTGGCAGCTTTCTAACCAGTACACCTGCCCATTTTCAGCCGTGAGTTTTTCCGGACTCCCATCGCCGGAAACTTCCTCTGTGGAATAATAAAAAAGCAGCTTATCGCCATTGCTTCCTATTTCCTGATCACCAATCTGCGTTTCCCTGTCCAGCCATGCTTCCCGTCCCTCTGCACAAACTTCCATCGAAATCTGAGCATCTTTCTGCTCTTCTGCACCGGCTTTTGTATCTGCCTGTTCTGCTTCTTCTGCTCGTGTTCCTTCTGCTTCTTCTGCTGTTCGTGTTCCCTCTGCTTCTGCTGCTGTTCGTGTTCCCTCTGCTTCTGCTGCTGTTCGTGTTCCCTCTGCTTCTGCTGCTGTTCGTGTTCCTTCTGCTTCTGCTGCCTGTATGTTATCTGTCCAGAAGAAAGAAAAGGACAAGAAAAAGAAAACAGCCAAAGCTTTTCGGCGCTTTCTCTGCACCAGCGTCAGCAAAACTCCACTCCCCGAAAGGAGAAACAACACCGCAAATACACAGCCTCCTCGTTCCCCCGTTTTAGGCAGAGTATCCATCCTATCTCCCTTATTCGCCCTCTTTTTCTGGACAATCGAAGGTGTGGCATATTCTGCTTCAATCCATCCCATACGCAAAAGCGCCTGCGGAACAGGTTCTTCCTCAACAGTAAAAGCCTCTGTTGTTTCTTCCGGTACAGATGGAGGAGGCGTTATAACCTTCCCGCGCCCTCCTCCTGGCCTTTTAGGTGTGGACGGCGGAGGTGTTTCTTCTGGTAATGTTTCTTTAGGGGTTGTTTCTTCTGGGGGCGTTTCTTCCGGCGGCGTTTCTTTCGGCAGCGTTTCCTCAGGTGTTGTTTCTTCCGGAGTTGTTTCTTCCGGAGTTGTTTCTTCATGAGAACTTTAAAGAGTGTGAATTTTTTAATGATAAATTTTATAAGATTTT
>VSOC01000008.1:0-62871 GCA_009774615.1 Lachnospiraceae bacterium | reverse complement strand
TTGCGTTCGGTAGCGGTTCCTGTTTTGGTGTTGCTGCCGGAGGTGTTTCTTCTGGAGTTGTTTCCTCGGGGGGCGTTTCCTCTGGAGTCGTTTCTTCCGGCGGTGTTTCTTCGGGAGTCGTTTCTTCGGGAGTTGTTTCTTCCGGCGGTATTTTATAATTTTTTACCGTGAATTGATAAAGTGAATAATCGTCCGTTTCCTGTGTTTCTATTTTTTCAACTTCACTTGTCAGCCAGATAATTTTTTTCTTTTTTAATCGCATAATTTTTTTGACAAGTTCCTTTTCTCTTTCTTTTGCATCCCCTTCCTCCACCTTCTCATCGGTCTTATTTTCTTCTATTCCACTTTCTTCAGCTTGATTGTCTTCTTCCCTGTTATTTCCTGCCTTGTCATCTACTGCTTTATCTTCTTCTCTATTGTCTTCCGCCTTATTATCTTCTTCCCTGTTTTCCTCCTTCTCTTCCATCGCTTCCTCTTCTGCATCGCTGCTGCTGGCCGTTCCACCCAAAAAAGCATTCACCGTATTTACCTGAAAAACACTCCGCTGTATTTTCTTCTCCTGTACTTCTCCTCCTGCCTGCCGGGAAACAAGAAATACTTTTTCAATCTCCGCTTCTCCTTCATGTTCCCCATGGGGCAGATAGCCGGGAGCGGGGCTTATTTCCCGGAAGGTATAGCCATAAATCAGATGGATGAACTGCTGGTAAAGTAAATCCCTCTCTTCTTCCATCTGTTTTCGCCCGCTGCCGTCCATACTGTGAAAATCACATTTCCTGCTGCACTCCTCCACACATTCTTCCCATACCTTATACGCCTCCTGTTCCAGAATTTCCCTGTAAGCTTCATCGCTTCCCTGGTAGTTGATTTCTGGCTCGGGATGGCCGCTGCAATAGGTTTTTTCGTAGAGGTATTCTTTTTTATCCCAATGTTCTAAGTATCCGTCTTCATCGGTAATTTCCGGGCCGCAGTTCGCCTTCCAGCCCTTCCAGGTCTTAATCTGACTCCGGTCTAAATCCGTTTTCTCCAGCTGCTTTTCATCAAAATACTCCAACGGCTGAAAGCTTACACCGGAAATCGGCTTGAGCGTATCGCCGTCAATTTTTTCCAGACCAACCCCATAAAGTGTATGAAACGTTTCCTGATGGCGGTAATGCAGAACCTCCGGCATCTCCCATTTTCCGGAAAGTTCCGGTTCTGTCACCTGCAGCTTAAAATAGCAGCTCCAGTTCGTCTTACATTCAACCGCCGATGCCAGGTGCTGAAAGAAGGAATAATACTTCGGCCCTACAATATAAACCAGACCAATCGGCATCGCCTTATCCAGAAACGTTCCCTCCTTCGCCCTCCCGGTAATGGAAATCGTTCCTTCTTCTGCTTTCTCCGCATAAAAGACCACCTGATCTCCCTGCCATTCATAGTTCCATCCCTCCGGCATTTCAAAGATAAAGTCCTTGACTGCCTCTGATTTTCCATCCAGGCCAAAGCTGATGCGGCAGTTCCCTTCCGAATTTCTGTAAGCGGCCCAAACCGGGGCTTTTTCTTTATATTTTGAGGCAAAGGAAGGGACAAACGGGCTTTCATCTCCGTAATAGGCTTCAATGGTTTCACAGATCTTCTCGGTTGCCGCCTGGCACTGGGCTAAAATCTCCTCCCCCGGAAATTCATACCAGTCTTCAATATGGGCGTACACCTTTTCCATCTCCTTGCGGAAATGATTCACGCCTTTCCAGCTTGTAGAGGTTATCCCCCACACCGCTGCCTGTCCGGCAATGTAAACCCCCGGGTGCAGTTCCACCGCTTCTCCCCGGATCATCCCGCAGCACTGCAGAACCAGAGAAACCAGTTCATATTCCTGTTCATCCAAATAAGTGCTCTCTCCGTATTCCTCACTTACCTCGCTGCCGTCAAGATTTGCCAGGAGATGCTTTTCCCGCTCAACACAAAACAGGGGCGTCCCGTCACTTTTAATCCAGTAAAGCAGATCCGAGCGCAGCGGACTTCCATAAAAGGCAAAATTTCCGTTCTTAATAATGCTGCTGTCCTTTAACTTTCGGATCATAAAGTTCTCTGCCCGGGCGGTAACATTTCCTGAAAAAAATGCACCGCAGGGCGACAGTGTCAGTACCAGCACAAGGATAAACACCACGCCGGCCTTCCATTTTCGACATCTTTTTACCTGTTTCTGCTTCATCTTACTATCTCCTTTCCGCAATCCGCGGATAAGAAGAGCTTTTTATTCTGTTTTCAACGTACCTTAATCTCTGGAATTTACCTGGTTCAGAACAAACCAGATGCCGTTTCCGGCAGGCGGTATAAGAAGGATACCGCCATAAAGATAGTATAACACCCATCCCCCAAATTTGCAAGCACTATTTCCAAAATTTTACTTTTATGAAAATTTTACTTTTATCAACTTTCATTTGCCCCCATCTTTCCAAACACCATCTGGCACAGTCTTACATATTCCTGATAAGGCGGCAAATCTTTCAGTTCAGCAAGGCGTTCGGCTACGCCTAAGTAGTACCATCCATGCTGTTCCTTCCGCTTTTCATTAAATCGATCCCAAATCTTCTCCCCAAAAAGAAAGTAATCCCGTGCCGTACAGCGGACATTGCTGAGTTTGTCCCCCAAAACCACAATCTTTTCCTCTCTCGATGCACTTTTGAGATGTTCAAGTGTGTCACTTTTTCTCTCTTTCCAGCTTTTGGTCTTATCTTCCGTTTCTGCGGCCACCAGGTCTGCCACCCTGCTTCCAAACTCGGCTTTCAGCTTCTCTCTGGATACGCCTGCATCTTCCATAACATCGTGCAGAAGCGCTGCTGCTATTAGTTCCTGATCCTCGGTAATCGAAGCTACAATCACCGCTGCTTCTAATGGATGCGTAATATAGGGAATAGCTGTCCCCTTCCGCACCGCCCCCCTGTGGGCACGCTCTGCAAATGCCGCTGCTTTCTTAACCATCTTACTTCCCCCATCCCCAAACAAACACCTGCACCTCGTAGTTTCTCTTTACATCTGTCCCCATCATGTAACTGCCTTGCCGATCTCACTGATCATCCTCAGCTCCATGAACTATAACTCCATCATAACATATCCTTCTTTAATTTAGAAGAAAAACTTGTAAGATTTCTTCTTTTCTGCTATGCTATTGATATTAATTTTCCAAAAGGGTATTCTATCATTAAGATATTAAAGAAAGAAGTGTTAGAAAATCTTTTCCCGCTTCTTTACAATTACAGGAGGAACATTATGAATACATCACAAAATCCACATTCACGCGCAGCTTCCAGCCGCCGCGAATCTGCACAGGCCAAAGGCGGATTCGGTGAATGGACGGAGATTCTTTTGTTTTATTTGCTGCCTTTTTTAGTGTTTAACGGAATTTTATTCGTTCTTGTTGCATCAAAACCCAAAATCAATATTCAGGTTGCCAATACCAAAGACTACAAGACAACCACGGCTTCCATTACCATAGAATCCCTCTTTCCGGTAAAAGAGTTTGTTTCTTCACAGGAAGGTACGCCCCTGCCTTTAACGGAAACAAAAAAAGGGCAGTACACTGCCGATATTGTGCGCAACGGCGTTATCGAAATCTATGCCAAAGCTTTAAATGGGATGTCCGTTACCAAATATGAACATGTCAATATCCTGGACGATGTAGCCCCGCTTGTGGGCGAAACCTACAGCATCCAGGACGGAATTTTAACGATGGCCTTAGAGGACAGCCAGTCCGGTGTGGATTTCCAGTCCGTCTTTGCCACCACCCCATCCGGTCAGACCCTTCTTCCCCTCTCTGCGGATCGGCAAACCGGTGTGCTCACCTTTCCCATGGAAGAAGAACTTCTGATAATTTATGCCAATGATCTGGCGGGCAATGGGATGCAGGCCACATTCAGCACCCATATTGAAACCTTAAGTCCCGGAGCAGTCCCGTCCGCCCCATATCCGGCACAGGCCGACGGTACCTCTGCCGCAGAAAATGCCTCTTCTATGGAAGAAGGTTCTGTTTCTATGGATAATACTGCTTCTGCTGAAGGTTCTGTTTCTATGGATAATGCTGCTTCTGTCAACGGTTCTGTTTCTACGGATAATGCTGCTTCTGTCAACGGTTCTGTTTCTAGCGAAGGCATCACCGAAAACGCAGCAGCTTCGGAACCTGCCCAGACCGCCCCAACACAGCAGTCTTCCCTTGAACAGACAACGTCCGCAGACGAAGACGAAATTATCATTCATATTCGCACGGATGAATAAAAAATTCATCCGTGCTGTTCTCTGAACAACCTGCCCGTATCATGAAACTAATACCGTGCGTAAAGCCTTGCCATCCTCCGCGCTCTCTGGCAGATTTCATTGGTCAGTTCGCCCTCCTTCATCCGCCATTTCCAGTTCTTTCCCAGGGTTGAAGGTTCATTGATCCGGGCATCGGTTCCCAGCCCCAGGTAATCCTGCACCGGAATAATGGCAAGGTTTGCCACGCTGGCTAAAGCAAGTCGGATAAAGTCCCAGTTGACCCACGGACCGTCGCCGTTTCGCCCGTTGATGTATTCCAGCGCCATAAAACGATCCTGCTCCGGCATCTTTTCAAACCAGCCGCGGAGCGTGTCGTTATCGTGAGTTCCGGTGTATACCACACAGTTTTTCGTGTAGTTATGCGGAAGATAGGCGCTCTCTTCCTTGCAGTCAAAGGCAAATTCCAGAACCTTCATCCCCGGAAAACCGGTTTCTTCCACCAGCTTGAGCACACTGGGGGTAAGAAATCCCAGATCCTCGGCAATAATCGGAAGGTTCTCGGTTGCAAAATACTTCTTCATCGTCCGGAAAATGGAAATACCAGGCCCCTTCTCCCAGGTTCCCTCCGTGGCATCCTTATTCCCATAAGGAATCGAATAGTATTCGTCAAAGCCCCGGAAATGATCGACCCGCACCACGTCGTAAAGTCTAAAGCTGTATTCCATCCTCTTCATCCACCAGGCAAAATCCGTCTTCTTATGATATTCCCAGCAGTACAGCGGGTTTCCCCAGAGCTGTCCGGTTTCGGAAAAGGCATCCGGCGGGCATCCGGCTACAGCCACCGGGAGATTTTCTTCATCAAACTGAAAAAGTTCCGGATGTGCCCAGGCATCTGCACTGTCAAAAGCCACATAAATCGGAATATCCCCGATAATCTTAATCTCGTGTGCATTGGCATAGGCTTTCAGCCTTTTCCACTGTTCCTGGAATTTTAGCTGCTGGAACTGATAGAACATAATTTCATTTTCCAGCTTCTGCGCAAAGGATTTTACGGCGTCCGGCTGATGAAGGCGGATGGGCTTATCCCAGTTTATCCACGGTTCCCCGTCATAGTCGTTTTTAATGGCCATGTAAAGACAGTATTCCCTGGTTTCCGCTGTCAGGCTCTTAGCAAAATATTTCTTCGCTTTGTTTTTTCCATTCTTTTCCATCCAGCGCTCAAAAGCCAGCTTCAGCAAGGGAAAACGGTTCTGGTAAAGCTTATCGTAAGAAATATAGCGTCGGTTGTCCCCAAAATCCGCCCGGTCACACTCTTCTTTTGTCAGCAGTTCTTCCTCAATGAAAACCTCCAAATCGATAAAATAAGGATTCCCGGCAAATGCCGAAAACGACTGGTAAGGGGAATCCCCATAGCCGGTCGGCCCTAACGGCAGGATCTGCCAGTACTTCTGTCCTGCCCTCTGCAAAGTATCAATAAAATCATAAGCTTCCCCGGAAAACGCCCCGATCCCGTAACGGGAGGGAAGGCTGGACACCGGAAGAAGCATTCCGCACTCTCTCATCCTAATATTCTCCTTTTCCCTGTATTTTCATTACTGTTCGCATATGCACAGCAATGTATTTTCTCTTTTTTTGTTTATCCTGTTTTATTTCCCATTTTCTTTCCAACATTCCTTCATTTGCGCCAAATAACATACTGGCATCCCTGATTTCCCATTATACCATTCTTTCCCCGGTGCCGCAAGCTTCCTTCCTGTACTGTTTCGGCGTCATCCCGTATTTTCGCTTAAATAACCGGTTAAAATAAGAGGGCTGGTCAAAGCCGGTATTCTGTGCGATTTCCGATATGCCCGCCTCCCCGTGCGCAAGCTGGTGGGAAGCCATAATCAGGCGGTAATCATTCAGGTATTCGACAAAGGAGCTTCCCATGTGCTGGCGGAAAAACCGCATAAAATGTGAAGGGCTGTAGCCGCAGAGCCCCGCCATCTCCTGAATCGTTAAATTTTCCCCGTAGCGGACTTCGATTTCCTTTAACACATGCTTAATCTTTTTATTTTGCTTCATTTCCAGAGCATTTCCCTTTTCTCCGAAGAGGGCATCCTTCCCTCCTTCCTGGCTCTGCTGCATATTTCCCAAAATTAAAAACAAAAGCTGAAAAAAAATCCCCTTAATCGCCAGAGGATAACCGTAAGGGCGGCTGTCCGAAAGATCATCTAAAAAGCCAATGCTCTTCTGCAGTTTTTCATATTCCCCGTTTCCCCTTTTCCACACAAAGGACTGCGGCCCGTCCTCCGAAAGCAGGGGCATTAAAAATTCCGAAGAACAGTTGTCCGGCAGTGCAGGCATAAGCATATCCAGCCTAAAAATAATATTTTCATATTCCATGGAAAAACCCGGCTTCTGTCTTATACTGTGGAGTTTTCCGGGAAATACTATCACCAGATCTCCTTCATCGACGGCGCAGGAACACTGTTCTAAGCTGACCATCCCGTTTCCCTTTTTTATAGAAATCAGTTCCATCTCCTGATGCCAGTGCAGAGGAACCAGGCGAAAATCTTTGGGGATGCTGCAAAGATAGATATTGTAAGGAAACCGCGTATCCGCATGAATCTTTTCTTCACGGCGGTTTTCATATTGAAGGATATTCATAAGCTTTTCCTTTCCTTGCCGTATTACTTTATTTCATGATTGTATTGTACTATTATCGGTCAGGATTTTGCAAGTTTTTCTTTTTCTTTTTTTGTATAATGTTTGTATCGTGTTACTGTTCACGTAGGTCTGCGCACTTGCTGCGCTGACCGTATGTTAAACTGGGCCAGTGAGCAAAAATCCCATCGACAAAGACGATTTTCATGGATTTTTGCCCGTTACTGTGAACGTGTGAACAGTAACTGTATCGTGTTACTGTTCATGCACTTGTACGGTAACAGCATTCCATCATAAATCATAACGATAAAAACACATGAACCTTTATCAACATGTAAACCTAATCAAGGAGGTATGATTTCATGACAACAGCACAGCAGACGACGGATAAACAAACCATAGAAAATACGCTTCGCACCTTATGTAAAAAAGAAATTTCGCAGTGCACTGCCGAAGAACTTTACGGCGGACTTCTCTGCTTAACCCAGGACATGGCCGCCAAACGGGTCAGCACGGAGGGAAAGAAAAAACTTTACTATATTTCCGCCGAATTCTTAATCGGCAAACTCCTTTCCAATAACCTGATTAACCTCGGTATTTTTGACCAGGTAAAGGAACTTCTTGCCCAAAACGGAAAATCATTAAGTGAAATCGAAGAGATTGAACCGGAACCTTCCCTGGGAAACGGCGGTCTGGGACGACTGGCTGCCTGCTTTTTGGATTCCATCGCTACCCTGGGTTTAAACGGCGACGGTATCGGATTAAATTATCATTTTGGGCTTTTTAAGCAGGTATTTTCCAATAATCTTCAGCAGGAAACACCAAATCCCTGGATGGATAATCCTTCCTGGCTGACAAAGACCGAGGTAAGCTATCCGATTTCTTTTAAGAACTTTACCTTAAATTCCCGGCTCTATGATATTCAGGTCACCGGCTACAATAACCGCACCAACAAGCTGCATCTCTTCGATGTGGAAAGCGTTGACGAAAACCTGGTTTCGGGGGATTCTATCACCTTTGACAAGGAAAATGTTCCAAAGAACCTGACCCTCTTCCTCTATCCGGACGACAGCGACGAGGCCGGACACCTGCTTCGGATTTACCAGCAGTACTTTATGGTCAGCAATGCTGCCCGCCTGATTTTAGATGAATGTACGGCAAAGGGATGCAATCTCTACGATCTTCCCGACTATGCCGCAATCCAGATTAATGACACACACCCGACCATGGTCATCCCGGAACTGATCCGCCTGCTTATGGAAAGGGGCATGGATATGGACAGCGCCATTGAGGTAGTGTCGAAAACCTGCGCCTACACCAACCACACGATCTTAGCTGAAGCTCTGGAAAAATGGCCAATTTCCTACCTAAAGCAGTGTGTTCCGCAACTCGTCCCGATTATTGAAATCTTAGACGACAGGATTCGCCGCCGTTTTGAGAACGAAGAGGTTGCTATTATCGACCGCGGGGACAGGGTACACATGGCACACATCGATATCCACTACGGATTTGCGGTAAACGGCGTTGCCGCCCTGCACACCGATATTTTAAAAAACAATGAATTAAATGCATTTTACCATCTTTACCCGGAGAAATTCTCCAACAAAACCAACGGCATTACCTTCCGTCGCTGGCTTCTGCACTGCAACCCGAAGCTGACCGCCCTGATCACCGAACTGATTGGCGACGGCTACAGGCAGGATGCATCCCAGTTGGAGAAACTATGGGAATTCCAGGATGATGAAAAGGTTTTAAACCGGTTAATGGCAATTAAAAAAGAAAATAAACAGGCGCTTGCCGACTATGTACAGGAAAAGCAGGGTCTGGTTCTGGACGCCGATTCCGTATTTGATATTCAGGTTAAGCGTCTTCATGAGTACAAACGCCAGCAGTTAAACGCGCTGTACCTGATTCACGAATATCTGGAAATCAAGCGCGGAAAACGCCCGGCTGCACCGGTTACGGCAATCTTCGGTGCCAAGGCTGCACCGGCCTACACTATTGCCAAAGATATCATCCACTTAATCCTCTGCCTGCAGGAACTGACGGAAAATGACCCTGAGGTAAGCCCATGGCTGCGGGTTGTGATGGTTGAAAACTATAATGTTACGCTGGCGGAAAAACTCATCCCGGCCTGCGATATCTCTGAACAGATTTCCTTAGCTTCCAAGGAAGCAAGCGGCACGGGAAATATGAAGTTTATGTTAAATGGAGCCGTTACTTTGGGAACCGACGACGGAGCCAATGTGGAGATCCATGAACTGGTCGGCGACGAAAATATTTATATCTTCGGCGACTCCAGCGAAGAAGTGATTAAACGCTACCATGAGGCAAGCTACTGTTCAAAGGATTATTATGAAAAAGACGAAGAATTAAAAGAAGCCGTAGACTTTATGATCAGCGAAACCATGCTGGAGATTGGTTCAAAAGAGCATCTGGTGCGGCTGTATAATGAATTGTTAAATAAAGACTGGTTTATGACCTTCCCGGATTTTAAGGACTATGTAAAGACCAAAAACCAGGCACTAACCGATCACCAGGACAAAAAAGCCTGGGCAAAGAAAATGCTGAAAAACATCAGCCAGGCAGGTTACTTCTCTTCGGATCGGACGATTGAAGAATATAACCGGGATATCTGGAAACTGTAACCATCAAAAGAATAAAGCCAAAAAACAATAAAAAATAAAAGGGGCTGCATCCATAAAACATAAGATGCAAAGCCCCTTTTCCTATTTCTTTATACGAACATCCATCTGCTGCACAGGAATAACGATCCCTTCCCGGTCAAATGCAAGCTTTATCTGTTCTAAAAGTGCAAATTTCGCCGCCCAGTAATCCTCTGTCCTTGTCCAGACACGGGCGCTTAGGCTTATCGCATTATCTCCCAGTTCCGTAACAAAAACCTCCGGCATCCGGCCTTCTTCGTGGAATACAGCCGGATGAACATCAATAATAGCAAAAACAATATTCTTCGCCTTTAATAAATCGCATTCATAGCCGATATTTACCGGAATATCCAGCCTTCGCTGAGCTTCTGCCGTAACATTGGTTATGGATGAATTCGCCAGACCTCCATTGGGAATAACAGCCATCTTATTATCAAAGGTCAAAAGATGCGTGTAGATTAAACCAATATCCTGCACCGTCCCCTCCAGCGTCGGCGTGACGATGTAATCACCCACCTTAAAGGGTTTGCAGACCAGAATAACAATCCCTCCGGCAAAATTAGAAAGGCTTTCCTGAAGCGAAAGGGCCACGGCTACTCCGGCCGAGCCGATAACGGCGACAATGGAAGCCGCATTAAAACCCAGCTTCTCCGCGATAATCAAAGCCAGAAACGTATACAGACACACCGTAACCAGGGAAATTAAAAACTTATGAAGCCCCAGCTCCATCTCCATCCGTTCAAAACTCTTCGAGAGCATGGCTTTCAGCCAGCGGATCAGGCGCAGACCGATAACAAGAAGCAAAAAAATATAGAGAAGCTGACCTCCAAATTTCAGCAGCCCCGGAATCCGGGACTGCATCATCTCACTGATATTCATGGATGGGAGAACCGCCGCAGACGAACGGTACACCGCCGTCATTTCTTAGCCGCCGGCGCTTTTGCCCCTGCAGCCTTCTTCGCCGGTGCGGCCTTCTTCTCCTCTTTTCCTGAAACTTCTGTCTTTGCTGTACTTTCTGCCTTCGCCGGTGCAGCCTTCTTCTCCTCTTTTCCTGCCTTTACTGTACTCCCGGCCTTAGCTTCTTTCTTTACCACCTTTGCCTTCGCCGAAGATTTTTTCACGGTCTTTGCTTCTGCCAGTTTTTCCGCCGCCTTTTTCACTGCCGGTTTCTTTTCCTCTAACGGTGTACAGCTAAAGATGGTTACGCTCATCGCCGGAATATGGATTTCTATCGAATAATCCCTTCCGTCCCACTCCATGGCCTTGGCCGTTTTTGCCCGGGCATTGGCTGAGCCTGCACCGCCGAAACGCTCCTCTTCACTGCCAAAAATCTCTTTGTATTTTCCGTAGAACGGCACGCCTACACGGAAAGCTTCATGCTCAATATTGTCAAAATTGCAGACAAAGAGCAGGGTTTCTTCCGGCTTTTTGGTCTTGCGCACGAACATGGCAAGGCTTTCTTCGTGGTAGGTACAGTTGATCCACTGGAAGCCCTCCGGATAATAATCCTCCTGATACATCGCCGGATGTTCACGGTAGAAGGTATTTAACGCCTTGACATAATCCTGAAGCTGTTTGTGCAATGGGAACTGCAACAAATCCCAGTCCAGATCGTCATTTTCATTCCACTCGTGCACCTGGCCGAATTCCTGACCCATGAACAGAAGCTTCTTGCCGGGATGTCCCATGTAAAAGCCATAGGCAGCACGCAGGTTCTGTGCCTTTTTCTCCAAGGAATCCCCGGGCATCTTGCCAATCATCGAAGCCTTTCCGTGCACCACCTCATCATGGGAGAATACCAGAATAAAGTCTTCGCTGTAGGCATAGAGCATACTGAAGGTTAAGGAACCATAATTATTCTTGCGGAAATATGGGTCGCACTTCATGTAATTTAAGAAGTCATTCATCCAGCCCATATTCCACTTATAGTCAAAGCCCAGGCCGCCGTCCTTGGCTGCCCCGGTGATCTGCGGCCAGGCCGTGGATTCCTCGGCAATCAGAAGCGCTCCGTTTTTGCGCCCTTTAAATACGGTGTTTAAATGCTTTAAGAACTCTACGGCTTCCAGATTTTCGTTCCCGCCATACATATTCGCTACCCATTCGCCGTCATTCTTTCCATAGTCCAGATACAGCATCGAGGCCACGGCGTCCATGCGGATTCCGTCGGCGTGGAATACCTCTGCCCAAAAGATCGCATTGGCAATCAGGAAATTGCTCACCTGCGGGCGTCCGTAATTGTAAATCAGCGTGCCCCAGTGCGGATGTGCGCCCTGCCGCGGATCGGCATGCTCATAGACACAGGTTCCGTCAAAACAGGCCAGGCCGTGCGCATCCCTTGGGAAATGTGCGGGCACCCAGTCTAAGATAACACCGATTCCCTGGCTGTGCATATAGTCCATAAAATACATAAAATCATCCGGTGTTCCGTAGCGGCTGGTCGGCGCGTAATAGCCCGTAACCTGATAACCCCAGGAGGCATCCAGAGGATGTTCCATTACCGGGAGAAGTTCGATATGGGTGTAGCCCATCTCCTTCACATAATCCGCCAGCTTCACGGCAATCTCACGGTAATTGTAAAACTCGGAACCGGTAACCTCCGTTCCGTCCTCATCCACCAGAATATTCTTCCGAATCCAGGAGCCAAGATGCACCTCATAGATTGCTAATGGCTTATCCTTCGTATCCTGCGCGGCCCGATCCTTCATCCACTGCTGATCCGTCCAGGAATACTGGCTTAAATCCCATACTACAGAAGCATTATTCGGACGCAGTTCACAGTAGTTGCCATAAGGATCGGCTTTTAACATCGGTTCGCCTTTGCGGTTTTTTATCTCATACTTATAAATGCAGCCTTCCTTAAGCCCTGGAATAAACAGTTCAAAAATCCCGGAATCGTCCAGCCTGCGCATCTGATGGCGGCGTCCGTCCCACAGGTTAAAATCGCCGACAACACTTACCCGCATGGCACAGGGTGCCCACACGGCAAAGTATACGCCGCTTGTCCCCTGCATCGTCATCATGTGCGCACCCATCTTCTCATAAATCATGTAATGGATACCCGCATCAAACTTCTTGATATCGTTCTCGGTTATTGCTGGTGCAAATGCATAGGGATCGACAAACTCCTCGACAGTGTCATTATCATAGACCACTTCATAGGTGTACTTGGGAACCGTCTTTCCGGGAATAAGCGCCACAAAAACTCCCTGGTAACTGCCGTCCGGATCTGCCTCTTCCATCGCATAATGCTTTCCGTTCGACAGCTTTATACTCACCTGCTTTGCTGTGGGAATCAATGCCTGGATAAGTATTCCTTCCTCTGTCACATGAGGGCCTAAAAGCCCATGAGGATTGGCTGATTCTGAATAAACCAGTTCCTCAATCCCCGCCCAATCCAATAAATCGTATACTGTTTTTTCCATTATAGTGCCCCCTTACTCCCTTTTTTGGTTAAATCCTTTGTATAAGGTATATTTTACCATTGTTAACGTTGAATAGCAATGTTTTCTTTCGCTCTTTCTTTATTCGTTACGGTTCATGTTCCTTTTCACACCGGCGATAATAAGCCAGCAGCAGATCCACCATCCGTCCATAGCTTTTTACCCCCTCGCTCTGGCTGTTTGCTTTTAAGTACGTATCGTTGACCTTGGTGGAAACTTCGGCAACAGGGCCTTCATATTGTTTCCAGAATTGATTGTTTGTATGTAAATCCGTTAATGCACAGTCCGGAAGAAATAAATAAACCTCTGCGGCGGCATCCGGATTCTGGCAGTAGAGCGCATTGACCGCATAGATAAAACCGGAGAGATATCCGCTGTAGCGGGAGAATGCCGCATCCGAGCCGACACAGGCCAGATAACCGATAAAATTTGCCTCATCCTCCCGCATAAAACCTCTTAGATGAGAAAGTTCATGGCAGGCAGTGTGCAAAATATTATAATCCGTCATATCCCCGTTATAGTTTGCTTCAATGGTAAACGGCGAATAAATACCGGAAAGCGACTGGTAAGAAAGAATTTCCGACACAAAAAGAGGTTTTGGCCGGGGATAAAAACCGGAAAGCTGCGGATAACTCTGCCCCAGCTTTTTCATATCTTCCCTGGCCTGGCGGGAGAAAATACTCCTTTTTATCACTTTATTTGCCTGCCTGCTTTCGCCTGCCCTAGATGCTGTTCCTGATTCTTCTTTATTTTCAGCTTCTTTATCCGTGGCTGCTTCCTTTACTTTTTCGGCAAGAAAGATACATAATTCTTTTAATTCATCCTCCGAAGAAGGGCGAATTTCCAGATTCAAAAAATGAGAAAAGGGAAGGCGGTAATAATTGATTCCGCAGTTCATGGTATAGGAAAATGCCAGAAAACCAAGAAGAAAAACCAGGGACGAAATCAGGTGAAACGGTTTTTTTCGATGCGTTATTCCATACCAAAGACCAAGGGTAAGAAAAAGATAGAGTAAAATTTCCACGACAGAAAAAGGAACAAGGTTCGATAATCCTCCAATCACACAGACAAGCAGCGGATAAATCGTGCTGCCATACCACTCGCCAAATCCGTGAACATACCTTGCCGCCAATTGAAAAAAGAACGCCAGAACAAGAAGAATAATTCCTGCTGCAAATTTTTTCTTTTGCTGTCTGTTTTCCATGGATTTCCCCCTTTTTCCGCAGTCTTATTCTTTTGGTTTTTCCTCTTCCTCTTTGGCTGCTGTCTGACATTTGTTTTGCAGTCTTTTTTCGCCGTCTTAATTTCTCTCTTCAGTTTACCTTTTTTTTCATCTTTTTTCCATCCTTTTTTTTCAAAAACCGCTGGTTTTTCTTTCCAATTTGAATAAAAATTCTTAAATTTATGAAAAAAGCCTTGCAGAATCAGAAGATCTCCAATATACTTTTATGTAGTTCGGATGTATTGCATCCAAAAAAAGCGAAAATCGAGGATTGATAAGATGAGTTCTGAAATTCGAAGATTAGGCAGTCCAAGGCGAAACGCTCCTGAACAAAAAAATTTTGAATCGGAAAACTCCGAACCGGAAGATTTTGAACGCCCGGAAAAAGAAAACAGCCTTAAAGCAGAGATTTTAAGCTGGCTGCAGATTCTGGTGACGGCTGCCTGTATTGCCTTTGTATTAAACACCTTTATTATTGCCAACAGCAGGGTTCCCAGCGGTTCCATGGAAAATACGATTATGACCAATGACCGGGTTATCGGCTCACGGCTCTCCTACCGCTTTTCTTCACCCGATCGCGGGGATATCGCCATCTTCCGCTTTCCGGACGACGAATCTATCTACTATGTCAAGCGGGTTATCGGACTTCCAGGAGATACCATCGATATTATTGACGGTGCCGTCTATTTAAACGGATCGGATACGCCGCTAGAAGAACCTTATCTGCGTCAGGAAATGGTGCCGGAAGAACCGATGCATTTTGAAGTGCCGGAAGACTCTTATTTTATGATGGGAGATAACCGAAACCATTCTTACGATGCCCGGTATTGGATGAACACTTATGTTAAACATGACAAGCTGGTCGCCAAGGTCTTATTCCGCTACTGGCCGTTAAATCAGATAGGAAAAGTAGAATAAGACAAAAAAGCAGAAAAAAGGGACTGCCGTCCGCAGGGCAGCCCCTCTTTTTTATCTGTTTTCCTCTATTTTATACATGTTTCACAGCATATCATCCCCTTGTATACAAACAGGTAAAGGTGAACATTTTTTAGAGAAACTGGTTGGTTTCCGGGTTGTAGACGTACTGTATTTTCCCCAATGCGGAAAGGAGTTCTTCCTTCTCCACATCCATCGCCCCGCAAAATTCGTCCAGACTGGCATAGTTATCGCGAAGCTGTGTGTTCACATAGCTTAACAGCATGACCGGGTCTTTGGGAATCATCGAATATTCCCCTCCTTTTCTCTTCCATTATTTTACATAGGCCATCAGTTCTTCCCCGTCCAGGCTCATATCCACGACGATCACGCTTCCTGCCCGCACGTTATCCCCCAAAATCAGACGGGCTGCCAGGGTTTCTACATGCTTTTGCAGGTAACGTTTTAATGGACGTGCACCGTAAACCGGATCGTATCCGCGGTCGGCCACGAAGGTTTTTGCCTGCTCGGTCAAACGGATTTCCAGTTCTCTTTCTGCCAGACGGCGGTTGACATCGGCGAGGAGCAGATCGACGATTCCTCCGATATTGTCCCTGGTCAATGGTTTAAAGAGGATGGTTTCATCCAGCCGGTTTAAGAATTCCGGTCGGAAATGGGCCTGAAGGTCATTCATTACCAGCTTTTCCGCCTCGGCTTTAATCTTTCCTTCCAGGTCAATGCCTTCCAGAAGATACTGGGAACCGATATTGGAAGTCATAATTAAGATGGTATTTTTAAAGTCAACGGTTCGTCCCTGGGAGTCGGTGATTCTTCCGTCGTCAAGAACCTGCAAAAGCACGTTAAAGACATCGGGGTGGGCTTTTTCCACCTCATCAAACAGTACAACGGAATAAGGCTTGCGGCGAACGGCTTCGGTGAGCTGACCGCCTTCATCGTAGCCGACATAGCCTGGAGGTGCTCCTATCAGACGGGATACGGAATGCTTCTCCATGTATTCACTCATATCGATACGAACCATATTGGATTCATCGTCAAAAAGGGCTTCGGCAAGCGCCTTTGCCAGTTCGGTTTTCCCAACGCCGGTCGGGCCAAGGAACAGGAAGGAGCCGATGGGTTTTGTGGGATCTTTAATCCCGGCCTTCGAGCGGATAATGGCTTCGCTGACCTTTTCCACGCCCTCCTCCTGACCAATCACTCTCCGGTGCAGTTCTTCGTCCAGATGCAGGGTTTTGCTTCTCTCACTCTCGGTAAGCTTTGCCACAGGGATTCCCGTCCATTTGGAGATAATCCGGGCAATCTCATCATCCGTTACGCTTTCATGCACCAGGCTTAAATCCTGACTGCGCACTTTTTCCTCCTCGGCGGCAAGTTCTTTTTGAAGCTGCGGAAGTTTACCGTACTGGAGTTCTGCGGCCTTGCTCAAATCATAATTCTGCTGTGCTGCCTGGATTTCCCGGTTGACGGTTTCAATCTCCTCGCGCAGGGAAGAAAGGCGATCCACCGAAGTTTTTTCATTCTCCCACTGGGCCTTCATGGCGGCAAATTCATCGTGAAGTTCGGCAAGTTCCTTCTGTAAATCAGCAAGACGATCCTGACTTAAGCGGTCGGTTTCTTTCTTTAATGCGGCCTCTTCGATTTCCAGCTGCATGGTCTTTCTGGAAAGTTCATCCAGTTCGGTCGGCATGGAGTCCAATTCCGTCTTAATTAATGCACAGGCTTCGTCCACCAGATCGATGGCCTTATCCGGCAGAAAACGGTCGGAGATATAGCGGGCAGAGAGCGTAGCGGCAGACACCAGGGCAGAGTCCGTGATCTTTACCCCGTGAAATACTTCATAGCGCTCCTTTAAGCCCCGGAGAATGGAAATCGTGTCCTCCACCGTGGGTTCGTCCACCATAACCGGCTGGAAACGCCGCTCCAGAGCCGCGTCTTTTTCAATATACTTCCGGTATTCGTCCAGGGTCGTCGCCCCCACGCAGTGAAGCTCGCCGCGGGCCAGCATGGGCTTGAGCATATTGCCCGCATCCATGGAGCCTTCCGTCTTTCCTGCACCGACAATCGTATGCAGTTCATCGATAAACAGGATAATCTGCCCCTCGCTCTTCTTCACTTCCTCCAAAACAGCCTTTAACCGCTCTTCAAATTCGCCGCGGTACTTCGCCCCGGCAACCAGTGCACCCATATCCAGGGCGAACAGCCGCTTATCCTTCAGTCCTTCCGGCACATCGCCGCGGACAATTCTCTGGGCCAATCCTTCCACCACAGCAGTTTTTCCCACACCGGGTTCACCGATAAGCACAGGGTTGTTCTTTGTCTTACGGGAAAGAATGCGGATAACGTTGCGAATCTCAGCGTCCCTTCCGATAACCGGATCAAGCTTCTGGTTCTTTGCCCGATCAACCAGGTCATATCCGTAT
Organism: Lachnospiraceae bacterium; assembly: GCA_009774615.1. Classification (GTDB taxonomy): domain Bacteria; phylum Bacillota; class Clostridia; order Lachnospirales; family Lachnospiraceae; genus Caccovicinus. Next base: position 45,314 of record VSOC01000008.1, on the reverse strand, counting down.
TTTTCCAGAGTATCGTAGGTTACTTCGGGGTTATCGCTGACCACCCTCTGATTTCCGCGGACACTGGAAAGAGCTTTTAAAAAGTTTTCCCGGGTCAGTCCATACTGCCGGAAAAGTTCCTTAATGCTGCGGCTGGGTTCCTTTAACATCGCCAGGAATAAATGCTCGACGGAAACATATTCGTCCCCCATGGCCTTTGCCTCATCCTCGCCGTGGATAAGCACCTTATTTAAATCATTGCTCACATAAAGCTGCCCGCCGCTTACCTTGGGCAGTTTATTTAATGCCTGCTTTACCTCATCTAAGAACTGATTGCCGTTAATATTCATCTTAGTAATCAGCTTTAAAATCAGGCTGTCCTCCAGCATCAGCAGACTGGCAAGCAGGTGTTCCTGTTCCATTTGCTGATTGCCGTATTCGTAGGCCAGCTTTTCACACGCCTGTACGGCTTCGATGGATTTTTGCGTAAATTTATTAATATTCATAAACTGTGCCTCCCTTGCAGATAGAAGTGTTTGTTTTTTTGTTCTATGCGTAATATAACACTTATTATTAGCCATGTCAAGAGGCGAGTGCTAAAAAATAAAATATTTTCCCCATTACCTTATTTAAGAAAGTTTTCGGTTGGTTTTGAAGGTTTAGTTCACTTTTCAATGCCGCTCCTTAATACCTCCCTGTAATATCTGCGTTAAAAACGAAACAAAATCCGATTCCGCTTCTTCTAATGTATGCGTATTTTCATAAATGAAATCATAGGGATAATTCTCCGCTTCATCATCGGAAGCATTTCCCCAGCTTTCCGGCCCGTCACCTGTGCGCTTAATCAGCAGGGTGATACACTTTCCTGCAATCTGCGCCTTAAGTTTATCAATCTCGCTCCCCTCCCGGATATGCGCAAACATCAGTTCTTCTTCGCCGGCTAAAAATTCCTTATACTGCTCGAGAAGATATTGTGTAGGAAGGTCATTGTACCGGGTAAATGCCTCCTTTAAATCTGCCAGAAACCTCCTTGCCTTCGGTGTTTTTTCCCCCTGCCACCCATAGGCTGCAGCAATCTCTTTAATCGGTGTGATCGAGGATACATTCTTTGCCTGAAAATACCGTCCGGCAAAGGCACAGAGTGTATCCTTCCCCACGCCCCCTTTTCCGTTGATAATAATCAGTACCTTTTCTTTATATTTCCATGTTTTTTTACTATTTTCCATCATCTGCAATTCCTTTTTTATTTTTTACCTTCATGTACTCAATGATTTAAACACTAAAATGCCAACCCCAGTATACTAATCCCCCGATTTCCTGTCAATAGACTGCGGGAAAGAAACCCTGTCCCAGAGAAGGAACAGCGCAATTAAGTTCGGCAGTGCCAGGAGTCCGTTAATAATATCCGAAAACAGCCAAACCCCAGCCATCGGTGCCAGACATCCAACGGCAGCCGCGGCAAGATAAAAAAACCGGTACAGCCCGTTTACCCACGCAGTTTTCTTCTTTCCCTGCCCCTTTCCTTCCATAAGGTACCGCAAAGCCTGACCTCCCAGATAATACCAGCCAATCACCGTGGCAAAGGCAAAGAGCATTAAAGACACCGAAACACTGTATCCGCCCACCTTCCCCAGATAATGTTCAAAACACCAGGACGCTGCCCCGGCACCTGATACTGCCGGAAATCCAACTCCCGCCTGTCCTGCCGTCATATCTGCTTCTGCCGCCTTCACCCCGCATAAGATCACAAGCCCCGTAACCGTGCAGACCACAATCGTATCAAAAAACACCTCAAACATTGCCCACATTCCCTGAAGCTTTGCGTCTTTTTTTGCATCTTCTCCCGGGCTGTCGCCGTGGAGCACAGCCATCGTTCCCAATCCGGCTTCATTCGAGAATACGCCGCGGGCTATGCCGTAGCGGAGGGCATTTCCCATTCCCCGGCCTGCCGCTGCCCCTGCACCTGCGCGAAAACAGAAGGCTTCACGGAAGATATCGGCGAGCACCTCTCCCAAGTACCTTCGGCAAAGAAAAATCACCATACCCGAAAACAGCAGATAAACACCTGCCGAAACCGGAACCAGACCCGCTGCGGCTTCTCCGATGCGCTTTTGCCCGCCCCGGATAATCACTGCCGTTACAAGAACCAGTACCACCGCCGTTCCCATCGGCGGCAGGTGAAAGGAAAACTTCGCCGTTTCTGCCAGGGAATTTGCCTGAACCATAGACCCCATTCCCAGAGAACCAAGAAGGCAGAGAAAAGCATAAGTCATCGCCAGCCCCCTCCTTCCCGCCATCCGTTCCAGGTAGATAAACGGGCCGCACAGCCAGCCGCCGTTCCTTCCTTTTTCTCTGCTTGTTATTCCAAGAAAGACTTCGGCATAGGCGGTCATCATTCCTATCGCCGCCGACAGCCACATCCAGAATAAAGCGCCCGGACCTCCGGCAAGAATCGCTGTCGCCACCCCCACAATATTTCCCGTCCCTACAGTAGCCGCCAGTGCCGTGCAGGCTGTTTTTAACTGGGCATTTCTCCTTTCCTTATAACTTCTTCCTTCACCCTCTTTTTCTTTCCCTTTCCCTTTCTCTTTTTCTTTTTTTTCATCCCTCTCTTTTTCTCCAAAAAAACTTCCAACCGTCGCCTTCCACCAGATACCGACACCCCAAAACTGGAATCCGCCGGAACGAAGCGTATACCACAGCCCTGCTGCCAGGAAAAATCCCAACAGCCACGGCCCCCACACCACACGATGAACCAGTTCCAATACCTTCAACTGCCGCCCATCCTCCATGTTAGCCTTCTTAATTCCTTTTTATATTGAAAATACCAAGAAATATACCACCATTTTTTTCTTCCGGTATGCTATAATGATAACAGAAAGAAAAGGCCGAACATCGATAAAAAGTGAATGTACTTATCCTGCCGATATTCAGAAAGGAGCACCCTATGCCTGGCTTCACTACACACTATATTTTCGGAATGAAATCCTACAATGATCTCCCCACAAATCAGTTAAAATTTATTATTGCCAAATACCGCTGGCTCTACCAGTTAGGGGTTCAGGGACCTGATATGTTTTTTTACAATATTCCTGTTCTGCGCCACCGCGATTACCGGAACGTAGGCTCCTACATGCACGAGCACCATGTCCAGGACTTTTTTTCCTGCTGTTTAAAGCATCTCTCTTCTATAGCGTCCCGCCAGCAAAGGGAACAGGGCATTGCTTATCTGGCAGGATTTTTCTGCCATTACATCGGCGATTATATCTGCCACCCCTTTGTCTATGGCCGTATCCAGTACGACCCGAAGAAGCCGACCACGCACGCCCACGGTCTTCATGCCCTTTTGGAAAATGATTTGGATGCCCTGCTTCTTGCCCGCTATAAAAAGAAAAAGCCGTCCCAGTTCAACCAGGCGGCCACCATCTGCCTTAACGGGCTGGAAACGCAGTTCATCTCCCGTTTTCTTGCCGAATGTATTAATGAAACCTATTACCCTTTAAGTCACCGCAATAATTACCAGGTAAGCGCCCGGATGGTTCACCGCTCCATCCTTGCCATGCGTTTTGGCTGCCGTACTCTGGCCGATCCCCGGGGAAAAAAGAAAACCTGGGTTTCCCGGGTGGAATCGGTTTTTTTGGAAAACCCGATTGCCTCCCAGAAGCTTGTCACGGATGAAGTAGAAAATCCAAGGGAAAGTCTGAACTTAGAACACCGCATCTGGACTAACCCCTGGAATACTTCCCTTGCAAGTTCTGCATCCTTCCCGGAACTCTTTCGCCAATGTCTGGGAAAATGCAATATGGTTTATTACTACCTCAATGCCCTGATAACCAAAGAGGGCCTGCTGGAAGAAGGCTTCCCGGCCCTTTTGGAAGAATTAGGAAATTATTCGTATCACAGCGGACTTCCGGTCATTGATGAATTTTGACCCTGTTTAACGGATTAAGGAAGTCCCTCACTTTAAAACAGCCATAATATCTTTACTGAATCACCTGATCGCCGTCCTTAATGCACAGATGGTAGGGAACGCCTAACTGTGCCATCCATTTACGGGTTTCGATGGTCTTCCAGTTTCCGGAATCCACACCGCTGCCGCTGTCATTATTCCACAGCCAGCCCGGCGCACCCCACAGGCAGATTTGCGGCGAAAGTATCTTATACACCTCAAAGCCTACACCGTCCTGCCCGTGGTGTGCCATCTGGACAATATCACATTTTAAGTTTTCCGGAGAGTTATCGGCGATAAGCTGCTTTCCTGCCTCTTCTCCCATATCGCCTAAAAACAATGCCTTCTTTCCGTTTATATCCAGCATATAGGCCACGGAACTGTTATTGATGGAGTTGGTAGAAAAAAGATATGGCTGGTTCATCACGGTAATCTTTACATTATCCACCTGAATTTCCTGTCCCTTAACGATATCGCCGTGCAGCGCCTGGGGCGGAAGAATCTGGAAGGCATTTACCAGTTCTCCGACCAGATCTGCCCGGTAAGCTTCATTATCCTGATACCAACCCTGGTACTGGAAAGAGTAGTAAATATTTCCAATCGTAACTCCGTATTCGGGATGGGTGAGAATATCCTTCAGTGCCCCCACATGATCCGAATGCGGATGCGTGATCAGCCAGGCGTCCACATGACCGCCTCTGGCCAGCAGGCTTTCCACCAGATGGCCGCTGTCGCCTTCTGTCCCTCCGTCAATCATAATCATCCTTCCGTTATTGGTTTCCACCAGAACGGAAAGCATCTGGGTATTGGTCTGGTTGGCAAGAAGGGTAAGTTTTGAACCGCCCAGATAGCCGGTTATCGGCGTGGCAACAGTCATCACTGCATCCCACTCTTTTCCCGGCCCTTCTTTAACATCACTCCTGCTTCCGGAACGGATTACCCGGGGCGAACTGCCATTGCCTGAGGAATTACTGCTCTGCGCTGCTGCATTAACCGTGTTTCCTGTCTGCGTATCGGTATTGCTGCCGGATGTCACGGCTGCAGCAGAAGAGCTTCCCACAGTTCCGACTCCCGAATTCCAGCCCGAACTCATGGCACCGACATCCATTGCCGTTTCCAAACCCTGTTTTTTCACGATCAGCCCGTCCGGAATCATCCCCTCCTGTACCGCCTGCCTGGGCCATCCCAGAAGGCTTTGACGCGCAGTTTCATAGGCACCGGGAAGAAGCGCAGCGCACACGGCCATTACACAGGCTTTTTTTGTCAGTAACACCCATCTTTTCATCTTTTCCTCCAAATATTCATCCTTTTTCCTATGCATTTCCAGTTATCCTTTCCCTGGTTTGCACGCATTTACTTATCATTCCCCCAGTTCTGATTCACCAGTTTCTGATTCACTTACTTCTGATTCGCCGCTTTCCGGTTCGCTTAATCCTGCCTCGTCCGTCTGTGACCCGTCTTCTTTTTCTTCTGCGGTTTTTTCCAGCCCGACAATCGGTGTATGTTCTCCTGCCGGAACGGTCATATTGACCAGCCAGTCGCTTTCGTCATCCTGCGAAAGTTCCGGTATCACCTGGACGGTAAAGCTGTATTCGTCAAAAAAACTGCCGTAGCTGTCGTTGGACGATAAAGATACGGAACCGCCCTGGTCGGCAACCGAATCATTAATATATTTGATTAAATCCGAAGCATAGTCTGCTGCCCTTCTTGCACTCACGCTTTCATCCACAAAAAGCTGGGCAATAATCTTCTTTTCCTCATCCTTATGCGCAAAGTTAAAGGTCAAAAGTCCCGGATATTCAATATCTTCGTAATAGCTCATTACATTCTCACTGACCTGATCCCAGTCGATATCCACCTTATCTACCGGCGTAAAATCCGGCGCGCTTAACGATGATGGTTCTGGCTTTAAAATATTGCTTTTCGTACATCCGGCAGACAACAGCAGTACACCGCAAAGTAATGCTGCAAATAATTTCTTTTTCATTCTGTTCTCCTCTCCGGCCGCATTATACTTCCTGACCTTTATGATAACCCGACCGCAATCTCTGTCTTTGCCTTTATGCTGTTATTTATGTTTTCTGTATCCTGCATAATCAGCGGCATATCACAGTGTATTATAGCGAAAGCAAAGATTTTTGGGTAGGGGTTTTTTAAAAATGTCAGAAAATCTTCACAAATCGTCAAAAATTCCTCTTGCTTTTTTTGGATGTCGGTGTTATGATGTTCAATAAGTTTAAAATATTTATATTTTTGAACACGAGAAATGACTTACAGGAGGGAACACAGAATGAAGCATAAGATGAAAACTTCAGATCCTACGAATACAAAGCAGCCGGGCTTTCGCCTGGACTGGGTGACGACATTGATTCCTTTAGCCGCCATCCTTATTTTATGTTTACTTTTTCTTCTTTTCCCGGAAGGTTCCGCCGGCATCGTAGCTTCCATTCGGTTCTTCCTGGGCGATCAGCTGGGAAGCTATTACTTAATCCTGGGACTTGGCATATTTTTCTGTTCCCTCTACATTGCTTTTTCACCTTACGGGACGATTAAACTGGGCGGAAAGGAGAAGCCGGATTACTCGCCCTTCCAGTGGGGTGCGATGATGTTTACTTCCGGCCTTGCCGCAGACATCCTTTTTTACTCCCTCTGCGAATGGATGCTTTATGCCAATGAACCGCACATCACAGAACTTGGAAGCATGCAGGACTGGGCTTCCACCTTTCCTTTATTCCACTGGGGTCCGATTCCCTGGTGTTTTTACCTGGTTTTGGCAGTTGCCTTTGGCTTTATGCTCCATGTGCGCAAAAGAACCAAACAGAAATATTCCGAAGCCTGCCGCCCCCTGCTTGGGCGTAAAGTGGACGGTTTCGCCGGCAGGCTTATCGACCTCTGTGCTGTCTTTGCCCTGCTGGCAGGAACGGCGACCACCTTTTCCCTGGCGACCCCTCTTCTTTCCTCTGCCATCAGCCGGGTATTTTCCATCCCGCAGTCCCATTTTTTAACGATTGGGATTTTAATGGTAATCGGAATCACCTACACCGTTACCGTCTACTTTGGAATGAAGGGCATAGCCAAGCTGGCTACTTCCTGCACCTATCTTTTCTTTGCTCTGCTGGCCTATGTTTTTATCGGCGGCGGACAGGCCAGATACACTATCGAAACCGGCCTTGCCGCACTGGGCAACCTGGCGCAGAACTTTTTAAGCCTTGCAACCTGGACGGATGCTTCCCGCACATCCTCCTTCCCTCAGAACTGGACGATTTTTTACTGGGCCTACTGGATGGTATGGTGTGTGGCAACCCCGTTTTTTATCGGTTCCATCAGCCGCGGACGGACAATTAAACAGACCATTCTGGGAGGATATTTCTGGGGATTATCCGGAACCTTTACCTCTTTTATCATCCTGGGCAATTACAGTCTTGGACTTGAGGTACAGAAAAAAGCCGCCTTTCTGGAATTTTACGCTTCCACCCAGGACTTATACCAGACCATCCTGATGATTATGGAAACGCTTCCGCTGGCAAAATTCGGACTGATCCTTCTGGCGCTGACCATGATTGCCTTTTATGCAACCTCCTTTGACGCACTCACCCTGGTTGCCTCCGCATATTCCTATAAAGAACTGAAAGCCGAGGAAGAACCGGATCGGAAGGTCAAGCTGTTCTGGGCCGTCCTTTTAATCCTCTTCCCCATCGCCCTGATCTTTAATGACAGCTCCATGGCGAACTTACAGAGCGTATCCATTATTGCCGCCTTTCCTGTCGGACTGATTATGATCTTAATTATCGGAAGTTTTTTCCGGGACGCAAAACAGTATCTTCAGGAAAAATCCGGACAGTGATTTATCTGTTTGTACCAGCTAAAGAACCGGACGCTGAAGCACGCAGCATTATCCGGCATACAAAAAACGGCCCTCATCCCGAGTGCCGTTTTTATTGTGTTTCATCCTTGATTTTCATCTTCATCTGCTTTTTCCTAATTTTCCAATGCCTTTTTTAACCTGTCCCCTGCTGCCACCTCGTCTGCTCCATTCAGAAAGAAAACAAGCCGATTACCCTGCGGTTTCCAATCACGCTTCATCTGGTTATAATCTTTAGCATTAATCCTTATCCCTATTCCCTGAATATAAACTTCACAGGAACACTGCTGCGCAGTCTGGATAATGTAGGAAATCGGCAATGGACGAGCCGAAGAGCGCCTGGCGACATCAATCTGTTTCGCCAACATAGTCTTCACCCCTTTGTTTTTACATGCCCATAAGTTCCTTTTCTAAAAACTGTACAAAGTCATTTGCTACTATTGCTCTAGTATACTCCTTTTTCGTTCAAAAGACAAGCGATTTTGTTAAATTTGACGAAATTTTATGCGTTTTTCTCCGTATTTTTCTCTATGTAGTTTCCAATTTTATCCATTTTCTGTGTATTTCGGGTCTGGGACACAATATAGACCGGACGATCCTTCAATTCCGTAAAAAGAATGGCAATATATTCACCAATAATTCCCACAATAACAAACAACATGGCGAACATAAAGCAAATCAGCACAACAATGGTGGAATAACCGCTGGGTGCCCCTTTCCGGGTAAACAGCGTATAGATCATCACCACGGCACCTAAAAATGCAGAAAACATTCCGGTATAAATCCCCAGTTTTAACGGCATATTGGAAAAGCAGAGAATCGTATTTACCGAAAAAGCAAACAGTTTCTTCAGACTGTATTTGCTCTCCCCGGCAATCCTTGGCCTGGCTTCATAGGTAAGCGTTGTTTTTTTAAAGCCCACATTCTGGACATAACCCCGCAGAAAGCGAACCTTTTCCCGGTAATGCCGGTGAAGAACATCCGCCACCTGCCGATCCACGGCAAAAAAATCCGAGGCATTCGGCTCAAAATGTACATCCGAAATGGCATTAATCAGATGATAAAAGGCAGCAGAGGTAAGATTTTTTACCAGTCCCGCATCCCTGTTTTTCGTGCGTACCATGTTGATCACCTGCCATCCCTCTTCAAAGCAGCGGACAATCTCCGGCAGACATTCCGGCGGATGCTGCAGGTCCGCGTCCATGCATACAATGCCGTCCCCGCGGCTGTAATCCAGCCCGGCAATCATAGCCGCCTCGTGTCCGAAATTCCGTGACAGGCAAATCAGCTTTACCCGGACATCCATTGCGGAAAGTTTCTCCAAAACCGCCAGGCTGTTATCCCGGCTCCCGTCATTAACAAACACCAGTTCGTAATTCCAGTCCAATGTTTTTAAGATCCTGCTGGTTTCCCGGTAAAATTCTTCTAATGCCTGCTCTTCATTATACACAGATACAACTACGGAAAGAAGCTTTTTTTCCTGCTCCTTTCTCTCTTGATCCTGGGTCATCGTTTCTTCCATTCTGTGCACGCTTCTTTCTGTCCTTTCTCTGCTGCTGTGCAGATAATATTCTATTCGTCCTGCTGCTTTCTGCTTTCCCGGCGGATATTCTGTCCCGTCTAATCCCAAATCTGAATTTTTTCCGTACAATGGCTGGGAACACGTTTTTCCTTTGGCGGAAGCTTCCGGTAATCCCCATACACCTCGGTTAAAACCTTATGCCACTCTTTCGGGCACATCAGCTCGGTTCCGGCAAAAGGCAGCTCGGTCACGTTCATGCTCCACGCCTTAGGAATGGTAACATACAAAAAATCGGGCTGATAGTTGCTGTAATACAGTCGTTTTGTCTTTTTCTTTTGATCTTTAACCGCTAGTTTTTGCTGCACGGTATAAATCCACTTCATCGGAATCAGCCGCCCTGCCGCAGCCAGGACTCCCACCGCCAGTTTTGCCGGGAAGGAATACTTCTCATAGTCAAGCCGATATCGATGTCCCATGGCAAGCCCGTAAATTACAGCCTGAAGCCCCTTGGTCAAAAAAGCATTTACCCTGCTGTCCGGAAGGTTGTCCAGGACGAAAATATCCACCCAGAGATGGTTTATCTTTCCTTCATAGAATGCCATCTCCGGATCGTCTTTTTTATGAGTGCTGCTGTTCTTATAGATAATCCTCGGCGTAAAATCATAAAAGCCCTTTCCCCCATGGTACTCGTCCGGCATCACCAGTTCCATCTCCGGGGGAAGTTCACGGGGCGCTGCCTTTAAAAATGCGTCAAAATTTTTCCTGGTCATCGCCACATCGGCATCATCGTCCCAGGGAACAAATCCCCTGTGCCGGACAGCCCCAATCAACGTTCCTGCATCCAGCACATAGTTCAGCCGGTGCTTTCTGCAAATCCGGTCGATTTCCTTTAACATCTGAAGATTTACCTGGTGTACCCTGGTTAAATCATCCATTTCTGTCCTCCCTTTCTTTACCCATGATGGTTTCCCTGCTGACAGGTTAAATCGCTTCCCGGATAGCCTTTGCCATATAGGAAAGCATCTCGTCCGTCATTCCCGGATAGACGCCTACCCAGAAAGAATCCTTCATAATCCGATCGGTAACGTCAAGGTTTCCGGCAATGCGGTAGCCCGCACCGCTTTCTCTCATCTGGTCAAAACAGGGATGCTTGGTCAGATTCCCCGCAAAAAGCATACGGGTCTGCACACCCTTTTCCTCAATTGCCTGCACAAGCTTTGTCCGATCCGTGCCCTCCTTACAGGTGATTAAAAAGCCAAACCAGCTTGGGTCCGAGTTCGGGCAGGCTTCGGGAAGAATCAGCTTTTCCTGTGTTTCCTCCAATGCCCTGTACAGATAGGAAAAATTATGGCGGCGCTTCTTTGCAAAGCCCGGGAATTTTTCCAGCTGGGCGCAGCCAATCGCGGCCTGCATATCGGTAGCCTTTAAATTATAGCCAAAATGCGAGTAAACATACTTGTGATCGTAGCCCAGGGGAAGCTGCCCGTACTGGCGGTCGAAGCGGTGCCCGCAGAGATTGTCCTTCCCGGACGGACAGATGCAGTCCCTGCCCCAGTCCCGCAGGGAGCGGACGATTTTATGCAGCAGCGGATTATCCGTATAGACAGCACCGCCCTCGCCCATCGTCATATGGTGGGGCGGATAGAAACTTGAAGTTCCCAGATCGCCCACAGTTCCCGTAAATTTCTCTTCCCCGCCCATGGTATAGCGGCTTCCCAGAGCGTCACAGTTATCCTCAACCAGCCAAAGACCGTGGCGATCACAGAACTCCTTTACGCTTTTTAAGTCAAAGGGATTGCCCAGGGTGTGGGCCAGCATAACCGCCTTTGTCTTTTCGGACAATGCCCCCTCTAAGCGATGAACATCGATATTATGCTGCGGAATGGTTACATCCACAAACACCGGAACTGCCCCATACTGAATCATTGGCGTTACCGTAGTCGGGAATCCGGCAGCAACCGTAATAATCTCGTCCCCGCGCCGAATCTGCCGCTCTCCCAAAAGCGGCGAGGTCAGTGCCATAAAGGCAAGAAGATTTGCCGACGACCCGGAATTCACCAGACTGCAGTAACGGATACCCAGATACTGTGCCAGCTTTTGTTCAAATTCATCCGTATAGCGTCCGGAAGTGAGCCAGAACTCCAGCGCAGAATCCACAAGGTTTACCATCTCCTGTTCATCGTACACCCGGGAAGCATAAGGGATTCTCTGCCCTTCTTCAAATGCAGGCTTCTGATGATAGGTTCTGCAGTACTCTGCCACCTTATCGAGAATCTCCTGATGTGCCTCTTCTCTTGTTTTCTTTTCCATGCTTTATTTTTCCCTCCATACTGTATCCATTTTTTAGAACGGTATCAATTAATCGGATCTTTCCGTCATTTCTATCTGGAAAAAAATTCCATAATCTGCTGATCCATAACCTCCCGCACATCTTCTCCTGCCAGATAGGACTTTGCCCATTCCACGGTTTTCTCTACGGCCTCCTGCACATGATAGCGGGGCTTCCATCCAAAAACGGATTTCAGCTTCGAGCAGTCCAGTTTTAAAAAGTTTGCTTCATGAGGGCCGCCCGCATCCTGATTTTCCCATGAACATCCCCCGCCCCAGGCAGAGCAGAACAAATCGGTCAGTTCCCCGGTAGTCACGCAGTCCGAATCCTCCGGCCCCACATTATAATAGCCGCAGAAGCGTTCATCTTCAAGCTGCTTTGCCGCAATCATCAGATATGCGCCCAAAGGCTCTAAAACATGCTGATACGGCCGGGTAGAATAAGGATTTCTTACCGGGATCTTTTTTCCTGCCGAAGCAGCACGGATACAGTCCGGAATAATCCGATCCGCGGCAAAATCCCCGCCGCCGATAACATTGCCCGCCCGAGCCGTGGAAATCCTTACATGTCCGTCGGCAAAAAAGGACTTTTTATAGCTGTGCGTCACAAGCTCCGAACACGACTTACTGTTGGAATAGGGATCGTAGCCGTCGAGCGGATCACATTCCCGGTAGCCGTACTCCCATTCGCGGTTTTCGTAAACCTTATCGGTTGTGACATTCACAAATGATTTCACCGAAGGCGTCTGGCAGATACATTCCAGCATGTGCACGGTTCCCATCACATTGGTTTCATAGGTATAAACCGGATTCTTATAGGATTCCCGGACAATCGGCTGTGCAGCCAGATGAAACACAATCTCCGGCTTTTCCCGGGCAAATACGGTCTTTAAATCTTCCAGGCTTCGGATATCTCCTTCCACCGAATGCATCATTTCTTCAATTCCTGCCGCATAGAAAAGACTTGGACTGGTCGGCGGCTTTAACGCATAGCCGGTCAGTTCTGCCCCGAAGAGTTCCAGTATCCGGCACAGCCAGCTTCCCTTAAACCCGGTGTGCCCGGTCACCAGAACACGCTTACCTTCATAGGCTTTTTTAAGACAGGCAAAATCGATATTTTCCATAGGTATAATTCCTCCGTTTTGGCATGTTTCCGTTTGCATGGTTTTACCAGTTTTTCCACGGAGCATTGCCCGACTGCCACAGCTTTTCAAGTTCCTGCTTATCTCTCTGGTTATCCATGCATTTCCAGAAGCCGCTGTGGAAGAAGGCCATCATCTCCCCGTCCCGGGCAAGCCTGCGGAAGGGTTCCTTTTCAAGAACCGTTTCATCCCCTTCCAGATAGTCAAAAATTCCCGGGTTCATCATCATAAAGCCCCCGTTAATCAGCGCCCCGTCCATACACTCTTTTTCCCGGAACGACCGAACCTGTCCGCCCTCCTGGATATCCAAAACACCGAAGCGCTGGCCTACATTGACGCTGGTCAGGGTTGCGATTTTTCCGTGTTCCCGATGAAACCTCTCAAGTTCGGTAAGATTAATATCTCCGACACCGTCACCGTAAGTCAGCATAAAGGTTTCCCCTTCCACATAGGGACGAATCCTTCTTACCCTGCCTCCGGTCATGGTATTTAATCCCGTATCCACCAGCGTAACCTTCCACGGCTCTGCATAATTATTATGCACCTCCATCCGGTTATTCGCCAGATCAAAAGTCACATCGGAAGTGTGCAGAAAATAGTCGGCAAAAAACTCCTTCACAATATACTGCTTATACCCCAGACAAATAATAAATTCATGAAAGCCAAACTGGGAATAATACTTCATAATATGCCATAAAATCGGCTTTTCTCCAATTTCAATCATGGGCTTTGGCTTTAAATGACTTTCCTCGCTGATTCGTGTACCAAAACCCCCTGCCAAAAGAACTACCTTCATCTTTTCCTCCATTCTGTGCGCGTTTCACTGCACAAACACCCTTTTTGTTACTGTTTGCACGTTCACAATAACGGACAAACGCCGCTTAATCGCGAAAAACATTCCAGCCCTGCTCCTCTAAAATCCCCAGGGCACGGCGGATTTTCTCCGGCCCGTGGCGGTACTGAAACCGGGCTTCCAGTTCATCGTCCGGCACATCCCGGTAATGCAGCGCCATATTCTCGACCTCCCGGGCATATTCTTTGCGGTAGGGTGCCGTCTTTATCTCCCGCCAGGTGGTACAGCAGTTTCCCGCAAAAAGGATTCCGCTGATGCCAAGCGCCGCCAGCCAGCAGGCCCTCTGTGCTGCCTTTTTTTCTGCAAATCTCCATTTTTTTACTATTGCAAAAGTGAGCAGGATTCCGAAAATCCCCACCTGATACTGCAGGGCATAGCGGGAACTCATCCCATAGCTGCTTTTCTCAAAAATCCACCTTGCCGATAAAACCAGAAGATGATTTAAGCCGCCCCAGAGAATAAACATCAGCGGCAGCACCGTTTTCTGATAGACCGAATAACGGATCTGCATCCAAAGCGCCAGAAAATACCCGGCCAGCACCAGAAAACCGATAAGATAACCCAGAGCCATCCCCATATTCAGTCTGGTCAGGTAATCCATCATCACTTCTTCGCCCAGCACCATCGAAGAAAAACTTTTGATTAAAAACTTGGGAAATAATGCGGCATTATCTCCCAGAACCTCTCCGATGCTCCGCCCGGTAGCCCCCGCATACTCCTGCACGGTAAATGCATTGCTGAGCAGATAGAGAAGCAACGGTGCCAAAACGTGAAAACCATAGATCCTGTACCGCCAGTCCGGCTTTTTTTCTTCCTTCCAGTCCAGGAAAAATGCCGCCGCACAGGCAAAAAGCAAAACCGCCGAATATGCCCCGCAGTAAGGCCCTGCCGTGCCCAGGGTGAGCAGCCAGGGAAGCCAGCAAAGCCTTCTCCGGTCTTTTTGGTCTTTTTTCTTTTCCTCTTCGGCAAGAAGTCCAGCCCTTTCCTGCTTCCTTCTCTCCCACACCCGGTCAAACACCAGATAATGGAAATAAAATCCAAAGAAGGCAAGGAAATGACACCAGCCCGTCCCGTTGGTAAGCATTTCCCATTTATTTAAACTAAACAGAAGAAACATCAGAAGAAGATACCAGAAAACACCGATTTCCTTTCTCCTGCAGTAAGCCGCAAGCACAAAGCCGGAACCGCCCAGGCATAAGACACCCAAAACCATATCAAAGGTTGCCGAATAGCCAAACAGCAATGTGTTAATAATACGGCCCAGATAATTCACCGGAATCCGCACCAGCACATCCGCCACAAAAAATTTTTTCGGATTCCATACATCCGGAAGATAACTGTTAATCAGCCGGATATAATCTGAATATACCACAGATTTTGTTGCCGCTGCAATATAAATCATGCAAAGTACCGTCCCCAGCAGCGGAACGAAATACCAGAGTTTTTTCCTGCTGTTCATCCTGATTCCTTCTTTCTTTTTATGGAATGTTTCCTGTGGAATATCTTTTGCCGAACATCCTCTATAAACTATCTTTTATGGGCTCTCTTCTTCGCCCGTTCCTTCCTCGGTTTCCATCACTTCTTCTTCGGTTTCAATTTCAAGAAGGGCGGTCAGGTGCTTTTCTCCCCGCTGTTCCAGGGCATTTTCCACATAAAAGTTGCTTTTTATCTCCACATCCAGCGTCTGGTAAGGCTTAGCCAAAATCTCTGCCACATAGATGTTTTCTCTTACCGAAATCTGCTGCTGTAAGTTTCCGTCAACATAAATCTCCGTCTGTTCATCCCCGTAAAGCTCCCCGGGATATAAAAACCGAAGCCGGATTTTTCCTGTACTTCCGCTTAAGATGGTAAACCTGCACTCTTCATCCATCCAGCCGTCCTCATAAATCCCGTAAGCAGGGTTAAACTTTAATTCCTTGACAAACTGCGTGACATCCTGAAAAACCCCGTTTTCTTTATCCAGGTAAAGCAGAAGCATCTGCTGGTTCACCAGCCCGATATCCCGAATACTGTCGATACAAATCAGTTTTATTTTAGCTTCTTTTTTCTTTCCTGCAAATGTCCCAAAGAAAATCTCTGCTGTCCGGTCATCGACTGCACCATCATCGCCAAGAAGATAAATCGTTTTTCCAAAAATTCCCTCCTTGTATTTCCCGTAAGTTTCCCTGGCCAGTGAATTTATCTTTACCTGTTTTTCCCAGAAATACAAGTTGTTATAATGGCTTCTGAAGAATATCTCCACCGGCAGCATAAGCACCAGATAAAGCACGGCACCGCCGCACAGCACCCATTTTCCGCAGCGCTTTTTCTGTGCCTGCTGGTGGGCGTGCCGGGAGAGAAAATTTGCCTCTGCACTGTCACCGCCGGGAGCATTTCCCGACCATCCGCCCGCTGCAGCGTGACTTTCCCCCTGCCCTTCTTCCGGCAAAAGCAGTGCGCCGCACAGATACATAATAAGCAGTAAGAATCCGCCATAGGAAACATAAACCCACGGCACTTCAACCTGCCGGGAAAAACTGCTGGAAAATATACACAATCCGATAAATACAAGAAATAAAAAGCTTTCGGCAAGCCGCTGCATCCGCTCTTCTTTTTCTTTTACTGCCCTGACAAGGAATGCTGCCGCCAGTAAAACCAGCAAAATATCCGCGCCGTAAACCAGCCCGTGAATCAGCCCGGGAGCATCTTTCCAGGAAAGGGCATTTAAGTGCTTAGGGCCCATATTAAAGCCCAAAAGATAAGCCGCCTGCTGCGCCCCATGGAAAAGTACTTCTTTTGGCGAAATGCCTTCCCCTTTTATCCCCTGCACAATTCCGTCAAAAGACGAACTGCCCATGGCCAGAAAGCGGATAAGGACGACCAGAAGAAGCTGGCGCAGAGGCCAGAACCATTTGCGAAGCTGATAGCGCTTTTTTAAGATTAAAACCAGATAAAACAATAAAACCAGCACCATAAACCGCTCGTGAACGAAGCAGAGGGCAAAATAAAGGATGCACGCCCCATGGAAATACCATATTTTTTCCTGTTTTTCATGGAAATATACATAAAGGCAGTAAAATAATCCAATAGCCAGAAAACAGACCATGGTTTCCAAAAGCCCCATCACCTGGCCAATCTGATAAAAGGCCATGCGCGACGCCAAAAACAAAATCCCGGCAAAAAAGCCCAAAATCTTCCTTCCGGAAAGCCTCCCTCCCAGATAATACAAAAACCCTGCCAGAATGCTGTTAAGGATGATATTAACAGACCGCATCCATTCGATTCTTGTCCCCGCAAGGGTAAATTCCAGCCAGGAAACCAGGTAATAAAGGCATCGAAAATTCCTCCCTCCAACCGGAAAAACATACCGGAAAAAAGAAGTTTCGCTAAAGCCTGCCCATAAATACAGATCGTCTTCTGCCAGCCCGCATATCGCTATCCCGCGGTTTACCCAAAAACAAAAACCAAAAAGAAGCAGTATCGCTGCCACATCATGATTGAATTTTAACCTTTGTTCCATAGAAAGTGGTTTCACGGCTCACGCCTCCTCTTTATCCTCTGCATACCCTGCCAGTCCGTTTTCCAAAACCTTCATCCCTATCTGCTGATAACCTTCATCCCTATCTGCTGATAAAACGCTTCTGCCTCCCCTTCGGGATCAGAAGGAAGCTTCCCATCCAGATTCACCTTCCCCAGCATATTTCCCTCTTCAAAATAAAGCTGCACAAGGCTTCCCTCCTCAATCAGATAGCGAACCACATCATAAACCCGGCTTCCCTCCTCCAGATATCCGGCTTCCACATAGATATATTCGGTTTCCGCAAAACGGAGAAAGGCTTTAAAATCCTCCAATGTCTTAACCAGGCGGACATTTCCCCCACTCCCGGTAACATCATAATAACTCTGTACATTGCAGGGAAACTGCAAAACCATGGGATGTTCCCCTGCGGCAATCACCCGTGTCCCCGGATTTTCCGAAAGAATATGCCATATCTCCCGGTTTCCGGATGCACACTTTTCGGCATAGCGTTCCTGCTGATGATTCACTACCCCGCCGTGCAAAAGCTTTATCGGAGTAAATCCCTTCGTCCCCGCCCAGTTCGTCCCCAGGATAAGCCCGGTCTGAACAAGGACAAATCCGGCAAAGACCAGAGAAACAAGACAAGCCATGCTGCAGGAAAGTTCCTGATTCCTGCATCCGTTACCTTCCCGCTCCTGGCTTTGGCATCCGTTACCTTCCCGCTCCCGGCTTTGGCATCGGTTATCCTCCCGTCCCCAAAAACCGGCATTTTCCAGTGAAAAACTCCCTGCCATCGCCGCAAGCACATAAAAAAGCATGTAATAGTTTCCGTCCACCTGCCAGAGCAGATAAAGGCTTAACAGGTTAAACAATCCTAAAACAATTATGGATACCTTCAGGCATCTTTTTTCTTTTTCCTTTCCCATTCCCCAAAACATCCAGGCCGCCAGACCCAGAAATACAATCGAACTTCCCCAGGCCAGGCGGACATGAAACATATCGTCCCCCGTCGGGGCAAATAAAACACCTAACAGACGCTTCAGCAAAAAGGAAATGCTCTCCCACACGCCCATCTGCATCCCTTCATTGGGAATCGAAGAAAAAGCATAGGGCCATTTAACCGAAAATCCCAGTTTCTCCCAGATAGAAGTAAACACCGATGTCGTCAAAACCCCGGTCATCCTCCAGGTGCGAATCCACATCCCCGCCAATGCCCCGGCGCAGGGAACTGCCGGCATTAGCAGCACAGCCAGCGCAGAAAATCTCTTTAAACGTCCAAATTCTTTACTTATTATTAATGTCCCCAGGCATCCCAAGGCAAGCAGACTTGAAAATACCAGTGAAGTCGGCTTTAATGCAAAGCTGAACAGACACGCTCCCAGGGCAATGCCAAACCACCCGCTTTTTTCCTCCGTCTGCGAAGTTTTAAAGATTTCCACCGCCGCCCATAAAATACAGAGCTGACAGACCAGGGTGAGCAGATCACTTTTTGCCGTTATCCCCATATTCATTATTCCCGGAATCAGGGAGATCAGCATCCCGCAAAAAAGCCCTGTCGTTCTTCTTCTGCTGATCCGAAAAACCAATCCTCCGGAAAGCACAACCACAAGCACAGCCATCCAGAGATTAAAACAAAGCTGGAATCCGTAGGTGATTGTCCCGCTTAACGGAAAAGTAAGGACTTCCCATCCCTTAGAATAGGTGTAGACAAGGTGGATATTGCCCAAATCTTCATAGATTCCATGCCCTGCATCCAAAATATAGTGCGAGCGAAGCCCGTAATGCAGGGAATCATAGTCGGGCATCAGATTTATCCGGGCAAGCTGGACAAAAACCATGGTCAGGATCACCGCAAGAAAAAGCTTCTCCGCACGGTTAAAACTTCCTGCCTTTTTTAAAAACCTCTCCGCACCGTTAAAACTTCCTGCCTTTTTTAAAAACCTCTCTGCACCGTTAAAACGGTCGGCCTCTTTTAAAAACTGCCCGGCACCCTTAAAGCCTTCTGCCCCTTTCGGCTTTTTTACCTGCCTTCCCGCTTTTCCTCCGCTTACGGCTCTGCACCGCATTTCAACCCCGGCTTCTAAAGCTGCCGCAAAAACCAGCACGGCGGCAATCCCCCGCATCCGGCTCACACCGCCGATGCGAAATGCCGAAAGAACACAGACCAGACAAATCCAGCACCCGCTTCCCATAAGAAAATCGGCAAGCAGGCGGAAATATACACTGTCCATTTTCTCTTTCAACACAGAATGGCGAAAAATAACATCCCCAAAAAGCAGCAGACCGGCCAGCCAGCACCCGGCCGCCAAAAAGGGAATCAATATCTGATGACACCAAAGCCCTAATCCCAGCCAGGTCATCACCCCCGCAGCCCGCACGGTTCTTTCTCTTCCTCGGGGCAGCCTGCGCAAAAACCATTTCGGCGGATAGAAAAAAAATATCTGCCCGGCAAAGATAAGCAGGGTTTCCCCCAGCATCTGCCTTCCCTCCGAACCAAAAAGCTTTTCTTTCATTGGACTGGAGGAGAAAAAGGCCCCCATGCCAGATGCCAGACAAACTGCAGTCAGCACCAGAAAAAGCAAAAGCCGGAACTTATCGCCCTTTCTGTCCGTTTTTTCTCTCAACATTCCCTTCTCCTTCTGCAGAATACGCACCGTAAGCCCTGCGGTAAGCACACATCAGCCATTTTGCCGCCCCTGCATTCCAGATTTTTCCAAATATTTTCTCTTCTTCCTGTGCCCTTTTACAGTTATCCATACAGGAAACCGTCGCTGCATCCGGATGAATCCGATGGAAGATCAACGCCTCTTCTGCACAGATAAACCGCCCCGGCTTTTTCGCCAGCGCAAGCAGGTTATCCCAGTCCAGCGCAAACTGAAACTCCGAGGAAAATAAAACTTCCCCCAAGACATCCTTATGATAGGTACATGCCGGGCAGCAGATGGAATTTCCAAAGATAAGGGCGCTTTTTTTTATCCGTGACAAATGGTTAGCGTAAGGACTTCGCAGAGGAAGGCGAAGAAATTTTTTCACCAGCCGAAGCCTTTCTAAAGGCTGCGGATGTCCGTCCTTCACGGTAATGGCATCGGATGCAAATACCGTCATATCCGGAAACCGACGGAAAGCATTAACCATCGCCCGCACATAGCCTGCGCGGTAACAGTCGTCCTGATGGGCAATCGTAACCAGACGTGCGTCCGCCATCCGGTAGGCAAAGTTCCAGTCATCCCGGATATTGCTCTTTCCTTCCCGGACGTAATAGGGCAGGTTATATTTTTTTGCCAGACCTTCAATAAACCTGCTGGGCGTCGATGTACAGATAATCGCCTTTGTCGGATAGTTCTGCCCCAGAACCGAACGGATACAAGCTTCCAGATAGGGAGAATCCTTATAGGCACAGATGGCAAACATGTGTAATTCCTTCAATATCCGTCACACCTCTTTCTTCTTTAAAAGCATTGCTGCAAACAGACTGAGCAGGGCAATGGTCACAAAGCTGTAACTCACCCCTATCCAGTTTTTAACCATAAAGTTTTCTTTAATCACCTGGGGCATTAACGGCGTAATCACCCCGTCCATCCATATCAATACAGGCACATGGACAGCCATAACCGCCATGCTGTTTTCCCCAAAAAGCGAGAATATCCAGGCAAGCGGCCTGCACTTTGCCGTTATCGCCGCGGCAAAAAGCAAAAGATAGCACCCGGCAAATGCCGCCAGATAACAGCTCCAAAGCCCTGTATTCCCAAACCAGTCCGCATTCAGGTCAATCCTTCCGTTTAACCTTACACAGATAAGCCAGACGGCAAATACAGGGAACAACATAAGCACCAGAATCCTTTTTTGTTTTGCCGAAACCCTTCCCTCCGGAAAAAACCGTTCCTCGCCAATTCTCCACAGATGTCCCGCAAAGAAAAATCCCTGAATAATCAGTGAAAGTTCAAATCCCCAGGGCAGGCGGCTGAAGGGATCATTGATGATTAAGCCCACAGACATCAACACGGCAACAGCCCCTGCCTCCAAAAGAAGCTGCTCTTTAAGATTCCTTCCTTTTTTCCCGAGAAGAAGCGCCAGGTAAAACCAGCAGTTGGCCAGAAAAAACATGGGAAGGAACCAGATAGGAAGGTTGGGAAGGTAGTCATTGATACCGATTCCCCAGAGCAGTCCGCTAAAATAATGCACAAACCCTTCCTGATTTCCCGGCCAGGCATAAATAATGGATAAGAAGCCGTAAAAGAAATAGGGCTGCAAAAGGCGGTAAAACTTTTTGGTAAAAAACTGTCCCGGAGTTTCCCCGTCCTTCACCCGCATCCAGTAACCGCCGACGATCAGAAACAGGGGAAGCTGGACGCTGTAAACCACCTGCATCAATCTTCCCTCATAAGCAAAAAACCGGTTCATATGCCCCAGGATCACAAGAAGAATCGCAAATCCCTTGGCTACGTCAATATATACTTTCCTTTTTTTTCCATTCACTGCTTTTTCTCCCGTCGAACGGCTGAAAGCCTGCCTTTTTCATTCATCTGCAAAATTCCCTTCCGTCTTCACTTCCTGTTTATCGGCAAAATTCCCTTCCGCTCTGCCCTTCCCCTCACTCCGCAAAGAATCTCTCTTCCAGCATCAGACACAAGGTATGGTAGACCGGAAGATGAAGCTCCTGGATCTGATAGGTTTCCTTTTCCGGCACCACAATAACTGCGTCCGCCGCATTCCGAAGTTCTCCGCCGTCCTTTCCGGTCAGTCCGATAACCTTCATGCCTTTCGCCCTGGCAGCAGCGGCAGCATACAGTACATTTTTTGCATTTCCGGAGGTTGAAATTCCCAAAAACACATCGCCGGTTTTTCCATAGCCGTAAACCTGCTGCGCATAAATCAGTTCCCCGTCCACATCGTTTAAAAAGGCCGTAGAAAGCCCGGGATGACCGGTCAGTGCAATCGCGGGAAGCGCTCCCTGAAGTCCGGCGGCAAGAATCTTTCCCCGCTCCGGGTCAATTTCCTGCAGTGCCCTGGCAAAATCCTCCGGAACAGGACGTTTCTTGCAAAATCCCTTCATCAATTCCCCCACCATGTGCTCGCTGTCCGCACAGCTTCCCCCGTTCCCGGCAACCAGAAGCATATTGCCGTGCAGAAAACATTCCTCCAAAATCCGGTAAACTCCGTTGATATCTTCCTTTACCGAAGCAAGAATAGGGTAACGCCGTATTAAAAGTTCCAGTTGTTCATTCACCCTTGTATTTCTATCCATCATCTGTCATCCTCTATCTTCTTATTCCCTGTCGAAAACTGCCTGTCCCCTGCAGGAAACTGCCTGTTTCATACCGGAAGCTGCCTGCTCCCTGTCTAAAATCCACCGTGCCACATCCAAAAGCGTATTGCCAAAGTAACCAAGCCCTTCCTTCGTCTCTTCCGTTCTGCCCTGAACCTTATCCTTATTCTGATATTCGTCAAACATCTCTTTTCCGTACCCTGTTCCGACCAGAGCCGTTGTCAGCCCAAAGCGAAATCCGGACTCAATATCGATCCACTTATCTCCAATCATATAGGAATGATTTTTATCTACCGCCTCATCCCGTTCTGCCTGTTCAAACATCCCTGTATCCGGCTTTCGGCAGCGGCATTGCTTTTTATAGCATCCCACACCGTACTCGGGATGGTGCGGACAATAGTAAAACCGGTCAATATGCGCTCCCTCGGCGGCAAGAAGACGGTTCATATATTCGTGGAGTTTTCGGACATCTTCTTCACTGTAGTAGCCTCTTGCCACCCCGGCCTGATTTGTCACCACGACGACCCGAAACCCTGCCTGATTCCAGAGCCGCAGCGCTTCGATAACCGTGGGCAGAAAGCGAAGATCCTCTGTCCGGTGAAGATAGTGAACCTCCTCATTCAAGGTTCCGTCCCGATCTAAAAATATGGTTGCCCTTCCTGCCCCGCCGATTTTCCCCGTTGTACATATTTTTCCTGTCATCCCTGTCTTCCCTGGCCTACACATCGAAACTGTACTCCCCATGCGTGGTCACGACATTGACCTTATGGTAATCCCAGCGCAGATCATCCGAAATCCAGCTCTGTGCGCCGCGAAGTTCAAAATTCCAGTCGGTAAGCTGTCCTCCGGCAGCCTCCAGGCGTTCGGCAACCTTATGGCGCACGTTGTAGGGGCAGTACATCAGCAGATAACCGCCGCCGCCCGCACCCAGAAGCTTTCCGCCCAGTGCTCCCGCCTCCATGGCTTCGTTGTAGAGGGCATCCACCTGGGGATTAGTAATCTTCGTACTCATCCGCTTTTTGCTCTCCCAACTGATATTTAAAAGGCGGCCAAAGGCGTAGAGGTTTCCTTTCAGCAGTTCATCCTTCATGGCATAGGCCAAAGCCTTTACCTCGCACATGGCATTAAAGGCATCCACCTTTTTATAGTTGCTGACCTGATCCTGAATAATATTCGCCGAAACATGGACATTTCCAGTATAGCACAAAAGGAGGTTATACTGCAGCTCGTGCAGAATATCTTTTTTAATGCGCAGGGGGTTGACCACCACGTTATTGCGCCCGTGAAATTCGATAAAATTAATCCCGCCAAAAGTCGCCGCATACTGATCCTGGTAGCCGCCGGAAATCTTTAAATCCTCCCGCTCAACCTGGTAGGCAAGATCGGCAAGCTGGTAGCCGTCCATCTCCATTCCCTTCCACCGTGCCATGGCAATCAGCATCGCCACCATGACCGTCGATGAAGTCCCAAGGCCGGAACCGGGCGGCGCGTCGCACTGTAAATAAACCTCACAGCCCTTGTTAATCTTCATGGCCTTTAACGCCGCCTTAACCAAATCAAGCTTTCCGTCATAGACATAGTTTTTCTTGGTATTGTACTTTACCGTCATATCAAAATCCAGGGAATGAACCACAATCTGGTTATCCTCTCTGGGCACGATTGAACAGTAAGCATATTTATTAATCGTACTTCCGATAATCGCCCCGCCCTGTTCCACACAAAAAGGGGCTACATCCGTTCCTCCGCCGCCAAAGCTCACCCGAAGCGGCGCTCGTCCTCTGATTACCATACCACAACTCCTTTTCTTACGTCCTCCTGAAAGCGGAAATAGTCCTCCGGCACGCCGATATCGATAAAATAGCCGTCATTCACCATCCCGCCCAGGCGATAGCCGGACTTTTTCCGGTCAAGCCACCGGGGAATCATCTCATTTTCCAGGGAAACCTTTCCTGCCGGGATCTCCTCCAGAAGCTTTTTATGCATCAGATAGACCCCGCCGTTAATCGTTCCCGGAACCGGCTCGGTTGTCTTTTCATTAAATTCCACCAGCATATCCTGCACCAGCACGGCACGGCCGTAGCGGGATACATCCGGCACCCGGCGAAGCACCAGGGCAAAATCCAGGTTTTTCTCATCCCGCAGCTTTAACATCCGGCGATAGTCCAATTGATAAAACGTATCTGCATTCAAAACAAAAAACCAGCCCTCATGAATGTGTTTTCCTGCGTTTTTTATCGCCCCGGCAGTTCCTAAAAGTTCTTCTTCGTAGGCATAGGAAGCCTTTATCCCATAAGCGCTTCCGTCGCCGAAATATTCCTCCACCATAGAGCCCTTATAGCCCACGGCAAATACAATATCCCGAATTCCATAGCGGGAAAGTTCATGGACAACATATTCCATAAACGGCTTACCTTCGATTAACGCCATGGGCTTTGGACGGTCGCTGACCACCGTGCGCAGCCGCGTTCCCAAGCCCCCGGCCAGTAAAATTGCCTGCATCTTCTCTCTGCCTCCTGTGTAAATTCAAAACATCTCCTGCCTCCCGGCAAGCCTGCCCCTGCCACGCGAAACCGCCAAATCAGGAAAAATCCTCCTCAATCACCTTCCAGGCCGCATCCACGCTGAAATGCTCCCGGATATAGGTCTGCGTCCTGCGGCACATGGCAAGGAGCCTGTCCTTATCCGCATAAAGTTCGGCTGTCTTCACGGCAAAATCATCCGGATCGTCGGCAACCTCCAGCACGGTTTCCACGCCGGGGATTCCCTCTGCGCCCACGGAGGTCGTGACAATGGGAGCACCATTATAGATTGCTTCCACAATCTTTCCCTTCACTCCTGCACCATAGCGGAGCGGTGCCACGACAATCCGGCAGGAAGCATACAGGCTTGCCAGTTCTTCTTCGGTAACAAATCCTTTAATGATTATACCGTTTTCTTCGGAATGCAGGGCCTGGATTTCCTCCGTAACCTTTGAACCTACGACATAGAACCTTATCCCCGGTATGCGCTCGCGGATGTACGGGAAAACCTCCTTAGCAAACCAGAGCACGGCGTCGGCATTCGGCGGATGAGCAAAGCCGCCGACAAACAGCAAGCCTTCCCGCTTTGCAAAGTCCTCCGGAATATTTTCCAGGAACTCCTCATAGACATAGGCCGTAATCGCCTTTAACGGAATCTCCGGGTCAATCTTATGGATGGCTTCAACCTCCACATTCGACGGATAATAGGAAACCGCTGCCTTATACATCATGGAAAATTCCACAGACTTCCAGTAATCGGAATCCCGCTTTTCCTTTAAATCGCCGGTCAGTTCATACTCGCGGCGCTTGCGCAGAAAATGCAGGTCATGGCCGTAGTAAATCAGCCGGCTGCTGGTATTATTTTTTATATAGTCAATGTACTTGCTGGCAATGTGCGGGCGGTTTAAGTAGATATAGTTAATCTCATCCCCGTTCTCTTTCAGCCAGTCCCAGATCCTTGTCTGGTAGTCCGGGCCGTACAAGACCTCTATTCCCATCTGCATTAAAGTTGTTGCGTAGGGTTCTTCTTTCCCGAAGTTATCCCCTAAAAACTTTATCACATAGCCTTTTTTCAAAAACATTTTTAAATACTGGAAGGTGGTCTTTGAGCCTGCGTCGCGGTCGTAGGTGGGCACATAGTGGTCGATCACCAGAATCACCGGCTTTCCCACGGAACGTTCCCTGGCCCGGAAAGGATTCGGGCTTCCCGTATTGACACACTGCTTTTTAAATTCGTCCTTCCATTTTTCCTTCAGCTTTTTGCTGTTCTCCACCTGATAGTGCTTAAGTCCTGTGCCTTCCACATCGGTTCCGTTGGAAATGCCCTCAAAATGGATTACCGTGGAAAGCGGCTGGTAAACCACCCGGTATCCGGCCTTTCTCACTTCAAAGGCAAGGTCGGAATCCTCGCAGTAAGCAGGGGCAAACCGCTCGTCAAAGCCGCCAATCTGCTTCCACAGTTCATTCGATAAAAGAATCGCCGCACCGGAAATATAGTCTACATCCTTAACATAATTATATTCTGCCTTATCCGGATCGTCCAGACGCCCGTAGTTCCAGCCCGAACCGTCGCTCCAGATAATCCCCCCGGCCTCCTGCAGCCTTCCGTCAGGATAAACTAACTTGGAACCAACCATGCCAATCGAAGGGTCGGATGCAAGCAGAGAAACCAGTGAACTCAGCCATCCTTTCGTTACCTTGGTATCGTTATTTAAAAACATCAGATAGCGGCCTTTGGCTTTTGCCGCCGCCTGGTTGCAGTTGCGCAGAAATCCCTGGTTTTCACTGTTGCGGCTGATCACCAGGTTTTCCGAGTAAAGCCCCAGATCCTTTGTCGCATCCGTAGACACGTCGTCCGCGATAATCACCTCATAGGTAACATCCTTTGTAAACTCCAGGATGGATTCCAGGCAGGCATAGGTATAGTGAATCTGGTTGTACACGGGAATAATAATGGATACCATGGGCTGAGCATCCCCCAATGCCGGAAAGATGAGCTTCCCTTTTTCCAGATAATCGTTGCCGATAGCAAAGTCACCCGCAATACGGTTTCTGCCCATCTCGGTCAGATACAGCTTTCCGTAACGGACAGGATGCTTTATGGTATTTATCCCATAATCCAGGATCTTTCTTTTTTTGCTCCCCTTGGGAAAACGGCTGCGGATCTTATCCATAATCCCTCTCTTCGTTCGGTTGATCACGGACTCATGCTTTTCCAGATAAGCAATCAGGGTTCTCATCTCGTCAATATCATGACGGAGCTGCTTAATCATCCCCTCAAGATTCGCGATATGATTATTGGAAAGGCGCTGGACTTCGTTTCGCTTGGTAATCTCCACTTCTTTTGTTTCCAGGGTTTCCTCAAGCATGGCATACTTGATGTTCAGACCCTTGTGCTTATCCTGCAGATCCTCCAGCACGATTTCTTTGGAAAGCAGGGTATCCAAGGTTTCCACCGGCTGCTGGTAGCGGCGCAGATACCCCTGGCTGCTGTCGCCGTGGACAAAGGTCTGAAAGTTCTCCTCCATAGCCCCATACTGCTTACAAAGGTCTTCATTCATGCCAAACAGGTCAAAAAATGCATAGATATCCTGCCAGCCAAAAGAACTTTTAAAACGCTCATAAAAATAATATAAAATTCTGTATTTTAAGTAGCCAAACGGAACAGGGAAGTCAAAAACCCACTCATAGTCCATCACCCATGTTCCGTCCTGCGTGATCATCAGATTTTCAAACAGCCCGTCCACATTGGAAACCGAAAAGCTCCTATCGTCAATCTCCGGTGCTTCTCCAAACACCCGGCGAAATTCGTCGGTTGGCACAAACGCCTTATCCGGCTGCCCCGGTGAAATCGCAAGACCTTCTTCTAAAACTGCCGCTGCCGGTTCTCCTGCCTGAATCCTCTTTGCCAGCCGTTCCGCCAGCGTTTCCCCCTGTAAAAAGCGAAAACGGACGCAGACGGCTTCTTCGGAAAACATCGGCTCCAGCACCTTTACCTTTAGGTTCTGTGCAAAAAGCGCCTCCCTCTTTTTCGCCAGCGACCGGATATGGAACTCTCCTTCAGGGCAGAGCGGCGTTTTCTCCACATAGCGCACACCGTCTTCCTCGATAATACTTGTCCGGATCTGATACTGCGGCTTTCTGGTTCGGTTGTATTTTACAAATAATGTCTGTTTCATATCGATTTCTCCCATAGCAGCAAAAACGAATTGGCAAACTGCGCAAAACCCCCGGTTTCGCAGAGCGCACTGTAAGCGACATCTTCAGAAAACAGCCTGTGCCGCGGTTTTTCATACGCCGCAAACATCGCCGGGATCTCCCCCTTCGCCGGAGGATAGATATCCGAATAAATCGCGGAGGGCAGCTTGTAATCCGGAAGCGGATAATACATCTCTTTCTTTTTTCCATGCAGGCTGTCCACAATCGTGTTCAGTTCCGCTAATGCCACCGTCAGTTCCTCGGTATCCGGTTTATCGCCGGACCACACCCGCATCGAATGGGTATTAGGAAATGCCAGCACCATATGTCCTCCCGGGCGGGTCAGTTCGGCAGCCCTGCGGATCTTTTCAATCACGGTAATCCTCTGCTCCTCCTGCTTATCCCAGTTATCTTTTGCCCTGCTTATGCCAAAAACCGCCTCGTTCGTTTCGGGACCGATTAAGAAGACCCAGTCAAACTGCTGCCCGATTAAATCCTTATCTTCTCCCTCCTGGCAGCGGATATTGGTCAGGTTTTTATGGCGTCTTTTGCAGACCTCCAGGTTTTCCACCCGGGGATCGATAACCAGAACATCCCCCGCCTTCCTTGCCAGTGCACCCGTAACCGCCCCGTAACCGGAACCAATCTGCAAAACCTTCTCGTTTTCTCCAATGGCAATCCATTCCACCAGATTTTCCCGGATCGGCGATAAGGCCATCAGAACCTCCGGAGCGGTCTGGCTCTCCAGAATACGGTTAATCCCCGCCGCATCCGCTCCATATTCCTCCATAAGATCTAAAATATCGTAGCTGATGTCTTTCATTCTTTCCTCCGTTTAATGCCTGTTTCTCAGCACCGCATTCCCGGTTCATGCAGTGCTTTTGTTGCTGTCCACACGTTCACAGCAACGGGCAAAAATCCATCAATCAGTTTCCACGCTTCACTGCCTTTACTTGGGATTCCATATCATAGACGCCCACCGTATTCTTATTGGATATCACGGTGATATTCGCCACATCGTACAGGCGGTGATAGACCACATGCTCTCCGTGTTCAAATCCCGTACAGCTCATGGACAGCAGGTATTCCCCTCCCTGCAGGGTCATCTTCTGCGTAAATTCCACCTGGTACTCGTCGCCGCTTTTTACGGGCTGAATCTCCGTGCCCTCATACATCGTATTCGTACCGGAAAGTTCCGTACCTTTTTTATCCTTAATCGTATAGGTAAAGATCGGTGCCTCAATAGCGGACGCAAAGCGGATGCACTCCCGGATGGTAAACAATTCTCCTTTAAGCAGAAGGTTGGTTAAATTGCCCCGCTGGTCAAAAAGCCCCAGATCATAAATCTCTGCCCGCCCGTCGCCGTACTCCGTCCGGTTCTCATTAATCGTAATCTGCTCCTTCATCAGGCCGTCATGGATTCCCCCGGAAAAATCCGACATGGAAATCTCATCGCCTTCCCCAGATCCCCTGTCGCCTTCTTTCGTATTCCTGCTGCTCTCTTTCGTATCCCCGCCGCCTTCCAAAGCTTCTTTAGTTTCCTGCGCCTTAGAACCCACAGCATTTAATACCTGCTCCCTCTCGTGCTGCAGTTCTTCCATCAGAGAATCTAATTTCCCGGCAAGGATTTTTTTATATAAATCCACCATGTGTCCGGCGCTTCCCTCGGCGATAAACTCTCCTTTATTTAAAAGCACGACCTTATCACAGTACTTAATAATACTGCCCATATCGTGCGTAACCATTAATATCGTCGTCCCGCTCCTGCGGATCTCTTCCATGCGCCGGTAACACTTCGCCTGAAAAAATACGTCGCCCACGGATAATGCTTCGTCCACGATTAAAATCTCCGGCTCCACATTAATCGCCAGGGCAAAGGCAAGGCGCACAAACATACCGCTGGAATAGGTTTTTACAGGCTGATACACAAAATCGCCGATTTCCGCAAAGTCTAAAATCTCCTGAAGCTTTGCATCCATCTCTCTGCGCGAATAGCCCATCATCGTCCCATTCATATAGATATTTTCAATACCGGTGTAGTCCATGTTAAAGCCTGCCCCCAGTTCCAGAAGGGCGGAGATCTTTCCCTTCACTTCCACCTGTCCCGAGGTCGGTGTAAGAACACCGGTAATAATTTTCAAAATCGTTGATTTTCCTGAACCGTTCGTCCCGATAATTCCCACCGTCTGCCCTTTTTCCACCGTAAAAGAAATCGTATTTAAGGCAAAAAAATCCTTGTGATAGCTTTTATGGGTCAGACTTAAGGATTCCTTTAAGCGGTCAATCGGTTTATCATACAAACGGTAAATTTTTGTCACATCATTTACCGCTATGGCACATTCCCTTTTTTCTTCTGACATCTCTTCCTCCTGTCAGCAATCGGTTACGGTTTTTAACCGTTCACCGTAACCACAGTATAGCATACTCTCTGCAGTTTTACACGCCCTGTCCGTAAGTTTTCAGCCATCTTCTCCTCTCCTGGTAGTCAGGAAGGATTTTTTTTACCTCGGCCCAAAATGCAGGAGAATGATTCATTTCCTTTCGGTGGGCCAGTTCATGAACCACCACATAGTCCAAAACCTCCGGCGGCATCAGCACCAGCTTCCAGTGAAAATTTAAGTTTCCCCTGCCGCTGCAGCTTCCCCACCGCGTCTTTGCTGCACGGACAGTAATCTTTCCATAGCTTACCCCCATAAGGCGGGCAAAATACGCCGTCCTCTGCTGGAGTTTCTCCCTGGCCTGCCTGCGGTATCGGTTTTCCAGCGCCGGATATTTTACATAGTCCGGCACCCCTTTTTCCATGGCTTCCTTCTGCCGAGCCTCCGTCTTTAGGATATTTTGGACAATCCACGCCTTCTTTTCTTCCACCATCCGCCGTATCGCCTGCTCCGGAGCCCTTAACGGTGCACGCACCCGCACCAGCCCCTCCCGGTCAACCTCCAGCCCCAGGGTCTTCCTCGCCGAATACACCACCCGGATTTCCAGCTTCCGCATTTTTTGTCCGTCAGAAAAATCCAAAAGCAGCTTTTCCAGCATACACATTCCTCCATCCTGTTCCTGTTTCCATGGTTCACCGCAGCAGGTGCGCAGACCTATAGGAACAATAACAAAAATCCCTTATCCCTACAAAACATCCGAAAAATGAGGTCTTAACCGCTTAAATACCTTCAATCCCGCAAGCATCAGCACAATCGTAACGCCCCAGAAATACAGCGTCAGCGTCGGCCTTTCCCAGAACCAGTTTCCGGTCAGCATACTGTCCCGGTAGCCGACCACAATATAATAAAAAGGATTCAGCTTAAAGACCATCTCCAGCGCCGGAAGCTTCTCGGTAAACATCCCCTCGTCATACATAATCGGCACCATCCACATCCCAAACTGCAGGGCAATCCCCACAATCTGCGACATATCCTTAAAAAATACATGGATGGCACAGGTCAGATAGCTGACAGCCAGGGCAAGCATCGCCGCGGCAAACGAATAGTAAATCACCTGAATCCAGGTCATTAACGGCATCCATCCATAGCAGAAATACAGTCCGAACATAATCAGGATAAAGAATGCGTGAACCATCATACAGGAAAAAAGCTTAATCAGCGGCAGAACCTCCACCCGAAACACCACTTTTTTCACCAGATAGCTGTATTCCTGCAGGCAGCCTGTTCCGGTATTTAACGCTTCGCTGAAGAAAAACCAGGGAACAATCCCGGGAACCAGCCAGAGGACATAGGGCGCGGGAACCGGCGGCTCGGATCGAAACCCATAAGGCCCGAAGATCATAAAGTAAATCAGCACCGTAACAATCGGCTGAACAAACATCCACACAATGCCAAAATACGACCCGACAAAGCGCTTGCGAAAATCTGCCTTCCCCAGATCGAATATCATCTTTCTTTTTTTAACAATCTCCTTGATAAGAGATAAGACATAATTCATGCTTTCTCCATTCTGTGCACGCCTTACCGCATAAGAGGCAGGCCCCCGATGCACCTTATCTAAAAACGGAATCCATCCTTAATCCCGCCCCACTTCTGGTCTTTTTCCGATAAAATCAGTTCCATACCCTCCGGAATCGGCCAGTTAATCCCGATATCCGGGTCATTCCAGGCCAGTCCGCCCTCATCTCCGGGGTGGTAAAAGTCCGTACATTTATAGACAAACTCGGCCTCGTCGGAGAGCACTAAAAAGCCGTGC
Source organism: Lachnospiraceae bacterium (assembly GCA_009774615.1). Classification (GTDB taxonomy): domain Bacteria; phylum Bacillota; class Clostridia; order Lachnospirales; family Lachnospiraceae; genus Caccovicinus. The sequence continues at coordinate 13,003 of VSOC01000008.1, read as the reverse complement.
GCAAACCCCTCCGGGATATAAAACTGCTTCTTATTCTCTGCCGTCAGTTCCACGCCGAACCATTTCCCAAAGGTTTTTGAATCCGAGCGCAGATCCACGGCCACATCAAAAACCGCCCCGCGGATCACCCGGACAAGCTTTCCCTGTGGATACTGTTTCTGAAAATGCAGGCCCCGCAGAACACCCTTCACCGACATGGACTGATTATCCTGGACAAACTTCATCATCAGACCTTCTTCGTGGAAGTCCTGCTCATTATAGGTTTCCATAAAATATCCCCTTGCATCGGGAAATACCTTCGGCTCAATCACATACAAACCTTCAATTTCATTGGTCGTCACTTTAATCTTGCTCATCTCTTCCTCCATTTTGTGCGTTTCACAGCATAGCATACCCTCTGTATACAAATCAGTATACGCTTCGCATAGCATACCCTCTGCATACAAACCGATATACGTTTCGCAGCCTGGCATACCCTTTAAATACAGCCAGGTATTTTTACATACACATTGGTACAATCACCGTCATCCACATCGTTGTCAGCAAAAGTCCTGCACTGGCGGCTAATACTCCCGTATGATACCACATATTTTTCATATGTGCAACGACCAGACGGGAATTCACCAGCAAATACAGAAGATACAGTATCGGAAGATAGTACCTTCCCTGCACCCCGGCAATCACCACCTGCCCCGGAACGGTGTAGGCAATGTACATCGAAGTCCACACCAGAAGGACACTGGCCCCCAGCATCAAAAAGATCCAGAACTTCTGCCAAAGCTTTAATTCTGTCTGCGCGGTCGTCCGGGTATCCGTAATCACCGTGTAGGCAACAAGACCCATGGCAAACCAGGTATAAGGGCTGTCCGCCAGATGACCCTGAATCGAAAAAATATCCTTTCCAAAAACCATCTTGGGAAGGTTGGCAAAAATATTGTAAAATAAGATCTGCAGATAGCCGAAGAAATGCCCCAGGACATAGCTCATCTGCCCGACCTCGCTGGTAGCCCCTCCCCGGGCATCTCCTGTAGCCTTGGGCGCAATCAGCACCGGAAGGACGAAGGAAGCCATCAGTCCCAGAAAGAGAAGGACGATTCCTGCCCGCATCAGCCATTTCTGCCGCTCATCCTTAAACTTTCCGGCAGGAAGCAGAAGCATAATCAGCACCACCGGCGCATAAACCGCCTTTGCACTGCAGCCCAGAAGAAAGCATACAAGCATACCCCCGTAGGAGGCCAGGCTGATTTTCTTTTCCGGTGTCAGCAGCTCCTTTAAAAAACAAGCCGCTCCCAGATACAGCCATCCCATCACCCACGGGTCATAAGAATAGGTGCAGGCCATAAACAGCGAACTGGGCAAAAGCCCGATAATGCTCATCATTACCTTCCCCACCGGCGTCCTCTTAATCGCCTCATACATCAGCAGTCCGTACACCAGAAGATTTCCAAGTTTTCCCAGAGTAAACATAATCCCCCAGGGAAGGCTGAAGCCTTTGCAGAGTTTCATCACCAGGGCCATGGGCAGATAGGAGGCTATGGTCATGGCAGGCATATCGGCATCAACAAAGATAGAACCTGTCTTGTAATCGCTGTTTTCGTTTAAATACTCCCGCAAAGCTTGCTGTTCCATGGCAGAACCCGGCTGATTTTTCGGCCAGGTATCCACACTGGGCTGCATAAAATTAAAGATGGTCTGATTAATATTCATTCCCTGGGGAAAGCTTGCAAGCCCCATCACCCGGTAAAGGTGGACTTCTTCATCATAGCCAATCTTATTCACCGGAAGGGCATAGATCATCAATATCCCCACGCTCAGACAAACCGCCAGAAACCCAGCTTCCACATGCCGCCCCAGATACCCCCGAAACAGCCAGAAAAATGCACCCAGACCCAGAACCACCCAGAAAAATCCCAGACGATACCAGTTAAATGCCGGAACATTCTCTACCGAAAACCCGGTAAATAGCAGCGGCGACATCTCTTTTCCGTCCTCTTTTTCAAGCCCCTCCAAAAGCGCCCGGTCAACGGATAACACAATGGACTCGGTTTTTTTGCCGATTTTTAAGCTGGAAGAATCCACACAGCGGGGATTAAAATCCTCCAGCAAAAGATCCTGTCCCGGATCGGCCTCGCCATAGGCATTATAATAGCAGATATAGGCTTTTAAATTCAGCAGATAGTCATAGGCAAAGGAATAGACGAACCGATCCACGTAGGCACCGTCCAATGCTATCGTCAGCTTTCCCACATCCTCCGTCAGCAAAAATCCTTCCTCTGTCCGTGTAAAGCCCTCGGCAATCACCGTATCCATGGAGATTTCACGGATACCCCGGTTCTGTCTTTTTAATACGGGAACATTGCAGAAATACTCCAGGCCAAAGCCCAGAACAACGACCAGAAAAAAGGCAATCCCATATTTCAGCCAGTGTTCCCCGCCCGCAGCCTTCCGGGATTTTAACCCCTTTTTGGCCCCATGCAGCACCGATTCTTTTTTCTCACTCATCTTCTTCCTCCCCACAGCCCCCTTCTTCTTTCCTTGTCCCTCTTTCCCTCTGTTCCAGTTCGTAGAGGGCAAGCTTCTGCGCCAGCTCCTTTAACTTGGTTTCCTGCTGGGACATACGGATTGTCATGGAAAACACCCGCATTAACAGCAGAAAAATCATAAGAAGGAACAAAAAGTTTACCGTCGCATAGATCCCCAGCAAATGCGCCAGGAAATCCGCCACCGGAGGGAAAAGACTAAACAGCACAAACATAAAGGAAACCAGCACCCAGAAAATCGAATCCTCAATCTGCAGCTTTGCCTTTCTAATCTTTTGTATCATCATTATCATCGTTGCGGCAGATACCAGAATCAGTACCACACGAAGCATCATTGTCATCATCTTATTTCCCTGCTTTCTTTCGACAAAGACTTTCTTTCATCCTTCTTCCATCCATGTTTTTCGCTCCCGTGTTTTTGTACCGCAAAACCGCCGATATTTTCCCAGTATATCGGATTCATGGTACAGCACCGGATAATCCAGCCGGGAAGACTGCGGTAATGCTTTCCCAGAAGATAACCCGCATACTTGCAGCTGCTTTTTATCACCAGGTCAAAAAGCAGCCAGGGCTTTTTGCTTCTTACCAGATAGCGGGCCGTCTGCTTCACCAGACGGATTCCCTCGCCTTCCGAGGGAACACCCGAAAACACATCCGGATAATCCGCCTGGGATACCCCCAGATCAAAATTTCGGTGAAACTGCTGCCTGCCGCTGTAGTTATGGGCATGGATAACCCTTGCCCCGGCCTGATAGACCACGGCATAGCCCGCCTGCACCGCCCTGCCGGCAAAAACCATGTCCTCATTAAAAATCGCCGGATAAACAAAACCTCCCTGCCGGTCATAGATTTCCCGGCGATAGGCACAGCAGACATTTGAGGCCATATAGGTTTTTATCCCAAGACGGGGAAGATCTGCCGCAGTTTTAACCAGAGCCTTATTCGGATAACTGAAATGCCGGGTATAACGCTCTATCGGCCCGCTCGTCTTATCGGGAAGCTGCCGGGCATACACAACCGCCGGGACTTCTCCCAAAGGCCCGCGAAGCGAAAACCCCTCCATAATTCTTCCGATAAGATGCGTATCCGCAGGAACAGCATCATCGGTCATGCACAAAAAGACATCCGCCTTTGACAACTCCACCCCCTGCTGCCGGGTCTTCCCGTGGTCAAACTCTTCTTTTTTAATATGGCGAAGCACTAAATTCTGCAGCTTTTTCTCCCACACGCCGTTCCAATATTTTTCCTCGGTATTGAGCACAATGATCTGATTTACCGGATAAGTCTGTTTTTGAAGCATCACAAGAAGCTTACGGAATTTCTCCCCCGGCTTATAAACCGGAATAATCACATCAATGGTCAATTTCCTTTTCTCGTTTTCCATGGTTTCCTTGATTTCCTCCCTTCCATACACACTTTTGGGCACCTCAGAACATAGGTTTGTTATCGGGTTTTCGGCAAAGTTCCCAGGCAACGCAGCCGCCAAATCCTAAAAGTTCCATGCCCATCAGCCCTCCGTACACCACCGCCGCCCCAGGAATGGCAAAACGGGCCACCAGCGCAGGAGCCGCAAAAAGGGCAATCCCTGCGGTCAGAAGATACACTGCAAAAATCCTTTTCTGCCTGCGCATAACCACCAGACTGTAATAGCACAGATTGGCAAAGGCATAAATCCCGCCGCCAAAGACAATCCCGGTAAAGCTTCCCCGGTAGAGGGAAAGCGTTCCCCGAAAAGCGGTGCCAAGCAGCATTTCCATCAGGGAAAGAACGAATGGTCCGATAAACCAGGCCCCGCCCACCGCCAGCACGGTCAGGCCCGCGATAATCCCGCCGATTTTTCTCATCAGACTTAAAAATGCCCTTCGATCCCCCGTTTCCCAACAGGCGGTCATCTTCGTCAAAAACGGGCGGATAACGAAATTAGCCACCAGATAAATCACGGACGTCGGCATAAACAGCAAATTAAAGTAACCGGAAGCCGCATCATTTAACTGGCTGTCAATCGCATACTTGGCCGAGGAAAAAATATAAAAATCCAAAAATACGGAAATAAACAGCAGTCCTCCCTGAACAGACAACTGCCAAATTTTCCCCCGCCGCACCGACCAGTCAACACCGTAAAGCTCCCGGATAACACCAAAATCAAACAAAAAAAATCCCAAAACCTGTGCAAGCACCGCCGACACACAGGCCAAAAGAAGGTCTTTTTTCCAAAGCAGCGCCAGAAAAAACACCGTTACGGATAAGGCGGTCCGAAACGTATTGGCCTTTCCCGTCAGGTAAAGACTCCCCCGGCGCTGAAACTCCGACTCATACACATCCGCATAGCCGTCAATAATTTTATACACCGCAAGCCAGAACACCGCCATCGCCTTTGTCCCGCCGTAAGCACCCGAAAAAACCATCCAGGCAGAAAATCCCGCAGCCATCGCAAGCGCCGCCGCAGACGTAAACTTCCGGTGCCTTAGGTATTCTCCAAAAGCATAGCCTCCGCTTTCCTTCCCCGCATCCGTAGCCTGAAACGGGCGAAGGCCATAGTAAGCCACGGTAAACATCTGCTGACCCACCGTGCTAAATCCCACGGCAAACACGCCGCTGGCATCCGCTCCGGCAATCCGCATAACCAGAAAGGACAAAACCATGCTGGCCGCCGCATAGACAAAACTCCCCAGCATGTTCCAGATCATGTTCTGCCGCTCCGGCCTTTCCCCCTTGTACAAAAAGAGCCGAAAAAACCGGCGAAATCGTTTCTCTGTCATCGCTCTGCTCCTGAACTGTCCATTTCCGTACCTTAGAAAACCTGCCGCACGCAAAGACCTGCACACCTGCGGCCTGTCCGATTTTCCTGCCCGCTATGTTACCGTTCACATATTCACAGCAACTCCTCTACTGTCTCATACGGAAATTTTGAATCAAAAAGATGGAAATCAGCATTCTCACCATATATTTTACTGCCACCAGAGGCTTTAAATAGCTTTCCCCGGCCAGACGTTCGCCAATCTCCACCTGAACCTCAGCAACCTTTGCTCCCTGCTTCAGCAGAAAAGAAATGGTATCCGGCTCCGGCCCATAATTTAAATTCAAGGCAAACTCACGAATCATCTCCCGGTTAAACATCCGCATACCCGAGGTAGGATCGGAAATCCTCACCCCCGTAGTCAGCCGGATAGCCAGCGCCAATATACGGCTTCCCAGCATACGCATACCGCCCCCTTTCGGGCATTCCACAAAGCGGGAACCAATCACGATATCGTAGCCTTCTTCTATTTTTTCATAAATTTTTTCAATATATTCCGGCCGGTGCTGACCATCGCCGTCAAACTGAATCGCATAGGGATAGCCTTTTTCATAGGCATACTTCATCCCCGCCTGAAAACACCCGGCAAGTCCCAAATTTACCGGAAGATTTAACATATGATAGCCCTTTTCCCGGCAGATCTGCGCCGTCCGATCGGTAGAGCCGTCATTGACCACCAGATAGTCCAGCCAGGGAAAACGTTCCTTAATCTCCCCGACAACCCGTTCAATATTTTTCTCTTCATTGTACGAAGGAATAATCAGCAAAACATCCTGCATAAGTCTTTCCTCCACACGCAAAACTGCGCACATTTATTTCCGGAGAATAATCCGGCAGATTTCATCTACGGTTTCCAGGGCCAGATCCGCATACAGCGGCAGGGTTAAAATCTCCCTGGATACTTTCCCGGCAATGGGTGTGTCCTCCGGCGAAAAGCGATCCCGGTAGCACCAGTAAGCATTGATACAGGGATAAAAATACTTTCGCGGATGAATATTTTCCTCCAAAAGCTGCGCCATTACCTGATCCCGGTTCTTAAAAGAATCCTTAAAGGCCACCGGCATATAGCTGTAGTTGCGCCTTAAGCCCTCCGGTTCCGGACATAAGACAATTCCCGGATGCCCCGAAAGGTTTTCCCGGTAACGCAGATATAATTTTTTGCGTTTTTCCATCTCCTGAGCAATGTGCCTTAGATTACACAGCCCCATCGCCGCCTGAAACTCGTTCATCTTGCCGTTGCCGCCCACCAGCTCCACGGTTTCCTCGTCCATAATGCCGAAGTTTTTAAGACCGTTTAGCGCATGTTCCAAAGTCCTGTCCTTAAACGCCACGGCACCGCCCTCGATGGTGTGGAAAACCTTCGTGGCATGAAAACTGAACATGCTGGCATCCCCAAAGGAAGCCGCACTCTCCCCGTTCAATGCTTCCCCAAAAGCATGGGCAGCATCATAAATCACCTTCAGCCCGTGTCGGCCGGCAATTTCCTCAATCTCCTTCACCTTACAGATATTTCCATAAACATGTACCGGAACAATGGCTGTGGTCTTTTCGGTAATCTTCTCCTCGATTTTTTCCGGATCAAGCGTATAGTCATCCGGCCGAATATCGGCAAATACCGGGGTAAGTCCGTTCTGCACGATGGCATGGGTGGTCGAGGCAAAGCTAAACGGCGTAGTAATCACTTCCCCGGACAGCCCAAATGCCCGCAGGACACACTCTAAGGCCATGTGTCCGTTCATAAACAGCGTAAGCCCCGGCGTGTCTAAGTAAGCCTTGAGTTCATGCTCTAAGCGCTGGTGGAAATCTCCCATGTTCGTCAGCCACCGGCTCTCCCACAATTCTTTAATCAGTTCACTGTACTCCTCAAAAGGCGGCATGGAGGAGCGCGTCACCAAAACCGGTGCCTTCCCCGTAACCGGCATATCTTCTTTCATCGGCTGCACCTTTACCTTTTCTTTGCTTCTTCTAAAATCTCTAATCATTACATTTTTCAGTCATAATCGTTACGATTTTACAATATTGCCAATTAAAAGTAAAGCTTCTCTTGCTTTTTTTCCTCAAATATATTAAATTAATAGTGATGTCCCATGGCAGTTTGGCTTCTTTCGCAGGTAATGCCAAAATTTCCGGCGGACTCAATGAGGAACAATAATGTTTACCTATCAGCCAGACGTTCATTCTTTCGCTGAATGGTAAGTGAACAGGAGGAAAAACCATGCACAAATTAACACGTATCACTGCTGCCGTGCTCTTATCCCTTTCCATGGCATCTACGGGGATGTTGACGGCATATGCAGATGAAACCACTGCTGCACCGGCAAGCCCCGGCTACACTGCACCGGAAGTTCCGGCTCCTGATGCCGCTTCCGATCCTGCACAGGCACCGGAAACACAACCCCAGGAACAGGCAGCACAGACACCGACAGATGCACAGCTGCCCCAGGCACCGACGGATACTGCTGTGCTGCCGGCAGATACCCTGCCTCAGACACAGGCTGCACAGTCCTCTGCCTATCCGCCCCCGGTTTTTAATTCCGATGCGGAAGCGGCTCAGCGTGCTGTTGTCAAGACGGTTGAAAACGGTGAAACCATACCTTATATTGCAGGCAGCGTATGCAAGATTGATCAGCACTGGGCACCTACCTTTATTACCGATGACACCATGCATAACCATGGAAACGGCTGGTACTCCATGCAGATGATTATCCGCAACGAACTTGGAAACCTGTTTTACCGTACATATTCCAGTACCGCCGGCTGGTCTGCCTGGGCGATGAACGGCGCAGAAACCACACACTTAACCGATGGCTCTGCCGTAGAAGCAGTTCAGGTTCGTATGGCCGGCGTTATCACGAATGAATACGATATTTACTACCGTGCAACCCTTTCCGACGGCACGGAATTAGACTGGGCGAAAAACGGACAAACCTCCGGAACCATGGGCGTCGGAAAGTGGATGATTGCTTTTAAGATGATGCTTCATCCCAAGGCTACCGTATTCCCTTATTCCACGGCAAACACCATGGATACCCTGACCGGAACGGACGGCATCCAGTTCCATGCGAATGCCCTTCCTACCTACAAGGACGGTTCCGGCGTTCCCTACACCGGATGGGCCTGGGATAATAACCAGAGATATTATTTTATCAATGATCAGGCAGCAACCGGCTGGCAGTATATTGACGGATACAAGTACTATTTTGAAGAAACCACAGGAAAACTCATATCCGACCTGCGGGATATGTTAGGCTATGTAGGACCGTACATGCTGAAAATCAACCGTGTTACCGACACACTGACGGTCTATGCCCAGGACGGTGCTAACGGCTATATCCTGCCGATCGTATCCTTCCTGACCACCACCGGCGACGATACGCCTTACGGAACCTTTAAGATTCCGGAAAAATACCGCTGGCGTCTGATGTACGGTGATGTTTATACCCAATATGCCATGCGTTTAAAGGACGGATTCATGGTTCATTCGGTTATCTTCAACAAGCAGAACCCTTATACGCTGGATACAATCACCTACAACAACCTTGGCATCGGCCGTTCCCATGGCTGTACAAGGTTAAAAACCGGAGAAGTAAAGTGGATTTATGACAACTGCCCGGTAGGAACTACCGTACAGATCTACGACTCCCCGATTAACGGGCCGTTCGAACCTCCGGTTCTGGATGCTTTGATTCCTGCGAATATGACCTTCGATCCCACCGATCCGACGGTTCCTGAAGCAGTAGCCTACAGCGCAACCGTACAGGCACAAAGACAGGCACAGGAACAGGCATGGGCAGAAGCTGAAGCCAGTGCAAAAGCCCAGCGCGAGGCAGAATCTCAGTTCCTTGGCGGAAGCGGTTCCATAACCGTAGAACCAAACACATTACCGGTACAGGATGTTCAGTCCGTTCAGGATATCCAGCCAGGTGAACCAATTGCTTAAAAAGATGGTGAAAGAGTCTGGGGTTCCAGGCTCTTTTGCTTTTTCTTGCCAGACAGTAATGATTTTCACTTTATTCGGCAAAAACTATAATTACTGTTTACACATTCACAGCAATAGGCAAAAATTATAGAATAACAATCCATAGCAGAAAGGAAACACCATAATGAAACAATACGATTATATTCTTGTGGGAAGCGGCCTGTATAACGGCGTCTTTGCCTGGTATGCCGCAAAGGCGGGAAAAACCTGCCTGGTTCTGGAAAAGCGAAACCACCTCGGCGGAAATATTTATTGTGAAACCATCGAAGATATCCATGTGCATAAATACGGGGCGCATATCTTCCACACCAGCGACCGGAAAGTCTGGGATTTTGTCCATCAATTTGCCGAATTTAACCGCTATACCAACAGCCCGGTTGCCAATTACCACGGAGAAATGTACAATATGCCCTTTAACATGAACACCTTCAGCAAGATGTGGGGCATTTCCACCCCGGCAGAGGCAAAAGCAAAGATTGAAGAGCAGAGGGCAGGAATTGCCGGAGAGCCAAAAAACCTGGAAGAACAGGCTATCCGCCTGGTAGGAAGGGATATCTACGAAAAACTGGTCAAAGGCTACACCGAAAAACAGTGGGGCCGGGACTGCAAAGACCTTCCCGCCTTTATCATCAAACGTCTTCCCGTGCGCTACACCTACGACAATAACTACTTCAACGACTTATACCAGGGAATCCCTGTCGGCGGCTATAATATCATCATAGATAAACTTTTTGCCGGATGTGACATTAAAACCGACACAGATTACCTGAAACACCGTGAAAAATATGATTCTATGGGCAGTAAAATCGTTTATACCGGGATGATTGATGCCTTTTACCAGTACAGCTTCGGAAAGCTGGAATACCGCAGCCTTAAATTTGAAAACGAAGTCCTTGACGAAGAAAACCATCAGGGCGTGGCCGTAGTCAACTATACGGCAAGAGAAGTCCCCTACACACGGATAATCGAACACAAGCACTTTGAATTCGGCACACAGCCAAAAACCGTAATTACCCGGGAATATCCGACCGACTGGCAGGAAGGAATGGAACCCTATTATCCGGTCAATGACGAGAAAAATCAGACATTATATCAGAAATACGCTGAACTGGCAAAAAAAGAGAAAAAGGTTTTATTCGGCGGCCGTCTGGGAGAATATAAGTACTATGATATGGATAAGGTAATTGCTTCTGCAATGCAGGCAGCAGAGAGAGAATTTGCTATCTGAACTGCCGTCCGGCAATGATTTTACAAAACTATCAGGAAAAGGAAGGGGTATTTTATGGATGTGGTTTTTGCTTCTAATGATAATTATGCCCGGCATCTGGCCGTTGCCATGTATTCACTGATGGATCATAACCAGGTTGCCGAACGAATCCGTATATTTATTTTATCCGTGGATATCAGCAGGGAAAACCAGGAAAAACTCTCTGCGGTTGTTCGGCGGTTTACACGGGAAATCATCTTTATTCCCATGGGAAATCTCAAAGAAAAGTTTCCCTATGACATCGAAACCGGGGGATTTGATATCAGCACTATGAGCCGCTTATTTATCGGAACCATGCTTCCTGAAGATGTTGAACGAGTGTTGTATTTAGACTGTGACACAGTGGTTCTTGGGTCGCTGAAAAAGCTTTGGAACCTGGATTTGCACGGAAAAATCATGGGTGCAGTGCTTGAACCAACCATCTATAACTCACTGAAACCAGCCCTTGGACTTCGGGAAAATGACCCTTATTTTAATGCCGGTGTACTGCTTATTGACCTGAAAAACTGGCGAAAAAAGCATATTGAAGCACATATTTTATCCTTCTATCAGAAGCTTGGCGGGCAGACCTTTGGATGTGATCAGGACCTGTTAAACGGCACATTAAAAGGAAAAATCCGCGTACTTTCTCCCCGCTATAACTTCTTTACCAACTATCGATACTTCCGCTATAACGCCCTGGCAAAGCACTCACCTTCCTATGCGGTTGTACCAAAAAAAGCATTTATACAGGCAAAAAAGCACCCGCTAATCCTGCATTTTGCCGGAGATGAACGCCCATGGAAAGCCGGAAATTTAAACCACTACCGCAAAGCCTACGAACAATATTTGTCCATGACACCGTGGCAGGGAACAAAAAAAGAAGGAGATGAAAAGCAGAAAATCTACCTATTTGCCTATCATATGATGGACTGGATCACCTGGTTTTTCCCCTCCATCCGCTGGTGGATTAGCCGAAAATTTGGAATGAAAATTGTTGAGAACAGAAAAAAGGGACTGAAAACCTAAAGGCGGGAAAATTAGGCAGCAAGAAACTTAAAGACAGGAAGATAAAAAGGAGAAAGTTTAAAAGCAGGAAGTTTAAAAGCAGGAAGTCAAGAAAAGACCAGATACTCTAAAAAGAGGAGGAAAGCGGCTGCTATGGCACACGAAAACACCGAAACTCATTCCTATCACACCTTACCATTCCCTCGTATCAGTTGTGTAATTTTAAATTATAATGATGCTGCCACAGTAGAAAAACTGGTTCGGAAAATCTGTCACTATACGGTTTTTCGTTATATTATATTGGTGGATAATTGTTCATCGGATAACTCTCTGACAGATTTAAAGAAGCTGGCCGAGGAGTTAAACCAAAAACCGGAATTGGAATTCAACCAAAAACCGGAAATGGAATTCAATCAAAAACTAAAAAAAGAATTCAACCAAAAATCGAAAAAAATCATCATTCTGTCTGCGAAAAAAAACGGGGGGTATGGCGCAGGAAATAATATAGGAATTCGTTATTCTCATGATATTTTACACATGGATTATGTACTGATTGCCAATCCCGATGTGGATTTTTCAGAACAACTAATCATTAAGTTATGCAGGATGTTTAAGCATCATCCAGAACTTGGCACTGTTTCCGCCTGTATGAATGATCCAGTGTTTGGAAGGCAGCGAAACGGTTGGCCTCTCTCTGATTTCTGGCATGAGCTGGCACGCTGCGGACCACTGTGCCGACGAATTTTTAATCCATTTTTAGAATATCCAAAACGATATTTTCAGGGTAAAAAAGCCGTTTATGTCGATGCTGTTCATGGTTCTCTGCTGATGGTTGATGCAAAAAAAATGATAAAATGTGGCGGTTATGACGAAGGGCTTTTTCTCTATCAGGAAGAAGCTATCCTTGGCAGCCGGATGAAAAATGCAGGATATCGGACAGCTCTGCTTCTCACGGATTCCTATGATCACCTCCACTCCACCAGTATTTCCCGCACCTATCATAATGCGTGGGAACGGCAAAAACTTCGGAATAAAAGTTGTATATATTACTATGAAAAATACTTAAAAATCAACCATATGCAAAAAATTTCGGCTGCCGTTTTCTTTGAAATTATTCATTTAGAAATCTGGTTTTGCAGGAAAGTACTGGGAATGCATCTATGAAATATTCTGTGATACTGCAGATAAAAAGGGGCACCACCCGTTTGATTTTCTCCAAAAAAGCCCTGGAAAGTAACCCTTCCAGGGCTTTTCTTTTATGTTTTGGGATTTGTAAATCTGCTGTATTTTGGTGTAGATCTGCAAATTTGTCTATTTTTAGTTCTATTACTGCTTTTATCTCCTTAATCTTCCAGTCCATATTCTATAAATAACTGCTCCTGATATTTCCTGTCTTTTGCTGCCTTTACAATATCATTTGTACGGCCATCTTT
>VSOC01000079.1 GCA_009774615.1 Lachnospiraceae bacterium | reverse complement strand
TGGATTGATTGGAGGGAATATATTTGAATAAAGCGAAACTGATAGTGACGAGGGTATTTGACAGTGAGCGCACACCGCAGGATGCGTTTGTGAGGGCGATATTAAATTCAGATAAATACGAAAAAACCTTGCAGGTTCCGGGCAGTGAAAGTATAATAGGGGACAGAGGGCTTATCTGCATTCAACCGGATTCAGACGAAGAAGGGAGAACAGGATGAGCAGGACAACATACAGAGGTACACCAAAGGCGGGGCTTTATACCCGGTTATCGGTTGACGATGGCTACGTTGACCGTGAGAGCAATTCCATAACAAGCCAGAAGCAGATGCTGACGCAGTTTGCGGAATACCACGGCATAGAGATTGTCGAAACCTACGTTGACGACGGATGGAGCGGTACGAATTTTGAAAGACCGGATTTTAAACGCATGATTGCGGATATTGAAAGCGGGAAAATCAACACGGTCATCACGAAAGACCTCTCACGCCTGGGGCGTGACTATTTGCAGACAGGGTATTACACCGATATGTATTTCCCAAGCAAGAGGGTGCGCTACATAGCGATCAGCGACGGAATCGACACAAGCACAGGATATAACGAGATGGCGCCTTTCAAAAATCTGTTCAATGATTTTTACGCCCGTGACATATCCAAAAAAATCCGCAGCACCCTTACCACTAAGGCGAGGGCGGGCATCTACCACAGCACAGTGCCGCCGTTCGGCTACAGGAAATCGCCTGCTGACAGCCATATGCTGCTGCGTGACGAGGAAACAGCCCCTTATGTCATAAAAATGTTTGAACTGTCCGCATCGGGCAGGGGGCCGGCGGCAATCGCCAACTATCTGAGGGCGGAAAAGATACCGATTCCGGCATACTGGCACCATGTACGGGGCGAGAGGGCATGGCAGGGCTACAAGGGCGAGGGGGATGCGGCAAACTACCGCTGGTTTGACACAACGGTGCGTTCCATTCTCCAGCATGAGGTCTATATCGGGAACCTTGTGGCGCAGAGGCAGACACACATCTTCAAAGTCGGCAAATCCTTTGTAAGACCGAGGGAGGAATGGGTTATCGTCGAGGACGTGTTTGAGCCGCTTGTGGAGAGGGAACTGTGGGAGAGGGTGCAGGAGGGTTTTGCCAATCCCACAAGGTCACGCAAGAGGACAGGCAGGGCAAGCATCTTTTCGGGGATGGTATTCTGTGATACCTGCAGCCGGCGCATATCCTTTGTGCCGGAGAGGGCGGAGAAGATTTATGTAGGCTCCTGCATGGAATACCGCAAGATCGGCAGACAGGGATGCACGCCGCACCGTATCTACGAACAGGATTTGCATGATGCGGTCTTAAAGGACATACGGGAGTGGGCAAAGCTGGCGCTGAAGGACGAGAAGGCAGTCCTTGACAAAGTTATGGAGCATGAAAACAAGAACAAGACTGACGCTGGCACAGTTATTGAGAAAAAATTTTCCCTTGAAAAGCGTCTCGGGGAGGTCGAGAAAGTCATTGCCAAACTCTATGAGGATTACGCTTTAGGCAAGGCAGGGGCGGACCAGATTGACTTACTCCTGCCAAAGTACCGGAAGGAACAGGGGGAACTGAAAGCACAGCTTGCGCTGTTCGAGGAAGAAAGCAGCGAACAGAGGGAAACGGCACAGAACGCTGAAAAGTGGGTTGCGCTGATCCGCCAGTACAATGACCTGCAGGAACTGACGGCAGGCATCATAAGGGAACTGATTACCAAAATCTATGTGGGCGATGTCCGCAAGGTTGACGGTGAGAAAGTCCAGTCTATCGAAATTCATTACCGTTTCATCGGCAGTCTGTCGGATGGGGCGGGGAAATAACAATTCTTAAATAAAAATCCCAATTTACAGAACAATTCCGCTGTAAATATCACTTTATTCGGTGTTTACAGGGCTTATAAACGGCGTAGAATATGAAGATGATTTTTACAAAGAAATCTGAGATAAAATGGTTGTGAATGATAAAGACCATATTGACGTGTATTTGAACCTGCTCCCCCTCAAACGGAGCTGCACGGTTGCAAAAAGCGTAAACTGTCCTCAGAGTAGACCGCTAAAAAAAGCGCAAGCTCCTGAGATGGAACATTTCAGGGGCTTCTCTACCAATATCGGTCAATGTTCCTTTTGCAATAGAATAAGGCATAGAATAACGCTGAGAAAGATAGCGCATAGATGCACTAAGTTCGCCGTCGGGTCCGCCGTAGTGCAGAAACCTATGATAAAAGTTTGCCTTAATTTTTGAAATATTGTGGGCGCAATCCCATTGGCTTTAGACTATGGGTAGTTCACCAAAACGCTAACTAAAATTCTGTACTAAACATAATAGTGAATCTCAATATTGCCGGTTTCCCGGTCAAAAGCAATATTTTTTACGATGCTCCGGAGAGCGCTGCCTTTCATTTCATAGCTAACATCAGGATCGGAAAGCAAAGTATAAGAAGATTGGATGTTGGCCATAAGCTGAAGCTTCTGCTGCCTGGGCGGCATAGCAGGCTTTTGTGAGAGAAGGGTGTGCAGTTCCTGCTTTAACTGTGCACGTTCAGCCTGGATGCGCTCTTTGTTGGCTTTGTATTCTGCCAGGGAATCCACACCGTTTTCATAGGCTTCACGGATGCGGCGTTCCTTTAGTTCTGTTCGGGATAATGCTGCCTCAATGCGGGTACACTCATTTGCTATAATATCGCTGTTTTTTGGGATGTATTCAAATTTTACCTCATTGGTTTCCAGGACGTGCTCTAAGGATTCCAGAACCGTTTTTTCTGCCTTTTTTACGGCAATGCTGCAGGAACCGGGGTGGAAGCCCTTGGAATATTTCCAGCACTGGAAGTAGTCCGGGCGTTTTTTTTGATTATTTGAGCGCGTAAAGGAGAGGGTGGCACCACAGGCAGAGCAGGTAAGCAGGCCGGAAAGCCAGTGCTTGCAGGTGGATGCTTCGCGCCGGTTGGAAAAATAAGATTCTCTGGCGATGCGCTGTTGGTTTTCCTCAAAGACATCCGCGATGGATTTCTGGATTTCGTGTTCTCCGTGGAAGGTAATTCCATTCCAGCTTACTTCACCTATGTAAAAGCGGTTGGAAAGTATGCGGGCCACGGTTCGGCGCTCAAAGGGGTTTCCGCGCCGGGTCATCCATCCGCGCCGGTTCATTTCGCGGGCAATAGATGTCATATCCCGGCCCTCGTGATAGGCGGTAAAGATAAATTCAGCCATTTCCATCCGTTCTTTGTCGATAATGAAGGGTTTGCCTTCACCGACAGCTTTATAGCCCAGTGGGGGCACGCTCTGATAACCATTCCGCAGAGCCTTCTCCGTCATCCCGCGGGTAACTTCACCGGACAGGTTGATCGAGTAGTACTCATCAAACCATTCGATAATGGATTCAATCAGCCGACCAAACATCCCTTCCATGATGGGTTCCGATACGCTTTTAATATCTACCCCGCATTTTTTGCGCAGGATACTTTTATAAAATACGGATTCCTCCTGATTGCGGGCAAAACGTGAGAATTTCCAGACGTAGAGGCGCTTAAAGGGTGCCGGCTCCTGGGACTTGGCCAAGGCAATCATCCGCTGAAACTCCGGCCGGTTATCTGCCTTTCGGCCGGAGATTCCACGCTTTTCGACAAAGATAAAATCTTCCGGGATAAGAAAGCCGTCGGCTTTAGCTGCATCCAAGATAACCCGTACCTGGGCATCCGGGGAGAGTTCCGTCTGTTCATCTGTGCTTACACGGACGTAGGCAGCGCCGATTTCAAGATTACTCATGTGGTATCCTTTCTGTTTGCGGCAGTGTATGATTATGGTTCATTGTACGTCTTGTAAAAATAAAAAATACATCTCTTGCCAGGATAGCCTGGAAATGGTACAATATCTTTGCGTGGCATAGAGATTGTGTCGAAGTAATTCGGCCAAATCCTAAGCAAAAGCCGTTTCTGTTGGTACAGGGGCGGCTTTTGCTGTAAAAATAGTTATTATGCAACTTTAGAATAGTCAATAATTGAAATTTTACTAACAATCTTTTCCAGATTATCTAAAATATCATCAATCTTTTCGGCGATAGAATGTCTAAATACTACATCACCACATTGTTTACATTTTAAACAGGGTACATTTTCAATGATTACATAACATTCTTTAAGCTGTGCAAAATATGTTGTTGTATCTTCCTGCATTTCTCCATTTTTACAACTTGTGCATCTCATGTGTTATGCTCCTTTCGGGTTTTTAAGTCAGTTTCAAATTTATCTGTATTAGGAATATATGCTGTTATAATACGACCAGATTCTCCTTCGCTGCTAACTACTGCATGTATAATTTGATTATTGATTCCGTAGCCAAAAACTAAACAGCTTGGAAAAGGGAAGTCATCAGGGTATTGTTCTATGATTTCACCTGTCATAATACAATGTTCAATGTCTTTTTGTTTTATATTGCGTTCCCGGCATCTGTTTTTTGCATGTTCAGATATGACAATCATATCTTTTTGAAAATATGTTCTTAATGTTTCGATATTTATCATTTTTATGCTTTCGCCTTCCCCAGTACCTTTTCTAATACCATGATTCACTCTATTTTCATAACTGCCAAATATGGCCGCGAATTTGTATAAACCATGTCAGGACAAAGGTCAATACAGTCATTCCAATAAATGCACATACCATCAGCCTTTACCATTTTAAAAAAGTTGATATTTTTTAAAGGTTGATAGAGCGGCATTGACAAAAGTGGTTTTACATCAAATATTTTTTGTTCACCATTTTGAAAACAGATAAGGAGTTCATAATTATCTAAAGCTTTTACATTAACAGGGCGCGGATTCATAAAATCACCTCAATTCTGTTTATTTCAATGGCTCTATTTTGAAAGCTGGTTCTCCATCACAAAGAAGTTTCCAGTTGGCTTCCAATTCCTCGTGGTGAATTTCTATCCAGGCAAGCAACAATTTTAGTTTTCCTTTGGGAAAATCTCCTTCAATAATGTTACCAGTCAAGTCAACAACAATTTCATGACCACTAAAGGCAGCATGAATATGTGGTATATTATGTTGACCTCCTTTTTCTGCATACATGCGAATAATGATTCCGTAAAACATACTTAATGTTGGCATTTATTTACCCTCCTTTGGGATTAATCTATTCTTCTGCCTTCCCCAGCATCTTATTCCTCCAAACTTGCCCATAAATCATCAAGATTATTAAAACTTTGGGCGGAACCTGTTTTTTTCATTTCATCTACCTCAGCAAAAGCTGCAAGTGTTTCCGCATTTGGAATATCCCGTTCAGTTGTGGTTAATCCCTGGATGTAGCCGATAATATAGGCTATTTTATTATCTGGTATAGTATCTAAAAGCTGATACATTTGTTCCCTTTCACTCATTTTGCAGATTTCTTTCTTCAATTTTAAATTTCTTCCGCCTTTCCCAGAACTTTCCCTAACACGATAATTCTGTCGCCATTGTCTGTAAGCAGCGGATAATTCGGATTTAGAGAAATCAATTCATTTTCGCCAGCTTTTTTGATGTAAATATTATTGCCCTTCTGGAAGATGCCTATATCTCCAGTATCTATATAATCAGTCTTTTGAACGTATACGATATCACCATTGGAATATTCTGGCTCCATGGAGCTGCCGCTTACGCCGATGACATAGTCGGCATTTTTGTTAAGTTCATTTTCTGGATAGACCCTGACCCCGGCGGTTATGTCGGAAAACTCTACACTGGTTCCGGCAGCGGCAATTTTGCCGTAGTAGGCGAAGAAACGGGAGGGGATGGCGTTCAGGGTTAATTGTTGCTGGAGTTGTTCGATTGTGTTGGTGGCTTCCTTGGCCTGGCTGGTGCGGTCAAGTTCCCGGTCGAGGACTATATTAACCGTCTGCTGGCCGTGGAGGTCGAGGGAATGATATTTATTAAGTAAAGATTTATCTTTTGATGATATAAAAGGTCTATCTTTGTTAAAACCAAATACTTCATCGACAGTAGTTCCAAATATATCACAAAGCATAAATAAGGTATTAGCATCTGGTTGTGAATAACCTGTTTCCCAGTGTCCGATAATGGGTTGTTTTCGGCCTATTTTATTAGCAACTTCTTGTTGGGTCATTCCACAGGAGATTCTTGCTGCTTTTAATTTTTCTCCTATCTCTTCTTTGGTCATTACCATCACCATCCTTTCCATTCGATATTACCATAGAAAGTTATTAAAATCAATATAAATATTCAATTTTTTATTAGAAAGCTATTGACTAATCAAAAAATTGAGTGATATCGGCTGATGAAGTAAAAAAACAGGGGGGTGAAAGGAATAGAAACTTTAAAAGATTATACGAAAATTGTTGTGGAAACAGATGAAGAAAACCCTATAACTATAGCGGAAATAACTTCAGAAGAAGTCAATATTGCTGACGGTTACAGGGTTCGGTTGACACCAGAATATAACTAATGCTCGGTATCACGTGGCGGACATGGGTCATTGCCATAACTGTCTTTGGAGCGTATTTTTCCGTCTTTGCCTTGTACGATAACTTCGCTCTTTTGGTTATTGGCAATTTTGATGGCATAATCTTGCGCCTGTTTTTGAGTATCAAAGAGTTTCGTATCACGCTCATTTCCGGTACCATGAACAGCCCATTTGTCACCACGAGGAGAAACCCACTGGTCTTTTCCCATATCAATTCTCCTTCCTTATGTACTCGGCTCTGGCAGGAGCCTGTAAGTACAGTATAAGGTAAAGGGAAGAAAAGGACAAGAGCATGGATGTGTAGAACGGAAGGAGTTGGAAGTTGAGAGAAAATTTAAAGAACGCCAGGAAAGCTGCTGGTTTGACCCAGCAGCAGACAGTATTATCCTACATTTAGTTTTTCTTTTAATGCGTCCTGTAACACACGGGATAAACTTAAACCTGTTTCGATTACTTTATCATCCATCCATTTGGGGATGCTGACAGTACGTTTCACAGCACGATTTTCTTTAATCTCAACACGGATTAAGTTGACAAATTCATCTTGAGTGGTTTTTATGCTTTCTAAATTACTGGCTAACGGAATGGATTGTTTTTTATCGGTAAGATATTCTATCCACTGTGTTAAAGCTGATTGTGCCATATACATTGCGTTTCCCAGAGATTTTCCTTCACTGATGCAACCGGGTAAATCGGGATAAGTGATGGTAAAAGAGCCATCTTCATTGGAATGAAATAGAGCTGGATATACATATTCTGCCATAAAATTACCTCCTGTTTGTTATGTGGTGGTTGGTGAAGAAGGAGCTTATTTTAGCCCCGCCACTTTTAAGATTGATTTTGCTGTGTTTTCATTGATTTCCCGGTGCCTTGGAACCTGTACTGGGCGGCTGCCTTCTTTTTCATAGACTGTGTGATTGCCGTCATCTCGGTCTACTTTATATCCGGCAGCTTCTAGTTTTTTTATTAAGTCCCTTCGTTTCAATTAACCACCTCCTATGCTTATATTATATTACATAATTTACGTAACGTCAATAAAAATAAGTAAATTACGTAAAAATTGTGGTGTATGCAGGTGTGAGAAGGAAAGAAGGGCAGGAGCAGCATAATAGAAGAGGGAACTAAAATTGAGAGAGAACTTAAAAAACACCAGGAAAGCTGCTGGGCTGACCCAGCAGCAGATGGCGGATAAATTGGGGGATTAATTGTAGGTATTACAAAACTATAGAAAGTGGTGAACGGCTTGGAGCAATCTGGATGTGAGATAAGCTGGAGGATGTATTTAAAATTAATCAGCGCTTTTTGAGAGAAAATCATCCCGACAAAGCAGATAGTCAGTAGATACATTAAGAAAGTCAGCTATTTTAACTAAGTTTTCAAAATATGGTTCGCGGTCATTACTTTCATATGCTCTATAAGAGCGCAGACCGATTCCAAGCATGTCTGCCATGTTTTGAGCAGTTTGTCCATGTTCCTTTCTGGTTTAGTTAAGACGTTCTCCAAAAGTCATAGTATTACCTCCTAATTTTATGATGTTCTTATTGTACACCATTAAAAAATAACTTGGCAGTGCTCTGATGGAGCACTGTAATATAAACAAAAGATGCTCTAATGGAACACTATGAGTAAGGAGGAAAAGCTACATGAAAATTGAAATCACAGGTTCCCGATGCGTTACATGCCAGAGCTACACGCAGTATTACCACAATCACTATAAGAGAGGGTTTGAGGCAATAGACTGCGGTTTCTGTGGAAGATGGCAGAGAAGCGTAAGGCCGGGAAACAGATGCAAAGAGTATGCGGAAGCGTCGAATGTTGCTTTCATCAAAACAACAGAATAAGGAACATAGGAAGGAGGAAAAGACGACAAAAAGTAGTCGGAAACAGGTACAAACCATATTGCATAAACTCTAATGAAAGAAAGGGGTGGAGAAATAAATGAGAGGAAAGGAAATTCATGTTCGTAATTTTATTCAGATAGGCGATCGGGAAGAGGTGGAATTTGATTCTCTTTCTTTGGAAGAACAGAAGGAAGTTTCAAGAATATTGAATGAAAGAGTAATGACAACTGCAGGTTATCGAAAAGTTACAAAGGATGAAACCGCCTGATGGCGGGAATAAAGGACAAGCTGTGGAAAAGGAGGTTTAGACCGTGGCAAGCTTGCGATACATTAATGGGGAGTGCTGTATTTCAGGCGTTAATCGAACAGGCGCTGTTACAGGTCCACACGGCGTTTGTAGGAAGCGTAGTCAGGGTGAATGGAAACATGGCGACCATACAGCCGTTGGATATGGTGAAATCCGCAGGCGGGGCGGCAAAGAAACAGGCGATTATTGAGAATTGCCCTGTTTTGCAGAGTGCGGTGAAGTTTACTGCGCTTAATCCGGCAGCAGTCCGGAGTGTTCAGCCAGGAGATACGGTATTTTGTGTATGCGCGGAACGGAATATTTCCGAAACCCGTAATGGAGCGGTTGCTGTACCGGTATCCGGACATCATGAGCTGACCGATGCAGTTGTTGTCGGAATACTGTAAAAGAGGTGGATAAGATTCATGAAAGATTTCTTGTTGGACAGTCTGGGAGATGTAGTGATAAGTCATCATGATATTGCTCTGGTTCATGGAATGGATCTGCTTATGCAAAAACTTCACCAGGTGTTAAGCACGAATAACGGGGAATGGTGGCTGGACAAGGAAGAGGGAATTCCTGTGCGGGAGATCGTAAAGAAAAATCCGGAGCCGGGAAAGATTCGGGATTATATTCAAAAAGCGGCGTTGCAGGTGGACCCTTCCCTGCAATTGCAGTCCTGCCAGATGAAGGAGAAGCAGGGGAGAAAACTGGAGATAAATTGCATATTTTCTTTTGGTGATGCCTCTGCGGCATTTATGATGGAAATGTAATCGTTGTTTTTTTGGCTGTTTTTTCGGTGTTACTGTGAACGTGTGAACAGTAACTTTTCGGTTGATTCGTTTAGGAAGGAAAAAAATATGGTATTGACAGAAAAAGGATTTATTCGGCCGGATTTTCATGTGCTTTTGGAGCGGCAGGTAGGCAGGGCGAAGCAGCTGTTCGGGGAGGATATTGATACCAGCAGCAATTCGGTTCTGGGGAAATTTCTCAGGATTAATGTCTATGATTTAGAAAACTGCTATGAACTGCTGGAAGATATTCATTATGCCCGTTTCCCAAACTCGGCCAGAGGGCAGAGCCTGGATCGGCTGTGTGCATTTTCCGGCATCAGCCGTGACCCGGCGACGGCTGCCCGTTTGGCCGTGCGCTTTCGGGGACGTGCAGGGGCGGTTGTTCCCATGGCTTTTCTGGTTGCCGGAGGAGAACAGACATTTTATGCGGACAGGGATTATTATCTTGGAACGGATGGGACAGTGGAAGGTTATGTTCGTTGTGCGACAGCCGGGATTTGCGGAAACATTGAAAAGGATACCCTTCTTCGGATTCAAAACCCGTCGGCGGATGTGGAATCGGTGGAGTTTCTTTCGATTGCCGATTATGGACAGGAAGAGGAAACAGACAAGGCGCTGCGTATCCGTTTTAATAAAAGCGTGGCCGGGTCCGGAAGTTCGACAAAAGATGCGCTGTATGGTGCTATTTACAGGGTTCCTTTGGTGGATGGTGTGTCAATAGAAGAAAATGATACGGAAGAAATCGTAAACGGAAGGCCGCCGCACAGTTTTGAGTGTTATGTTCTTGCGCCGGAAAGCCAGAACCAGTTGATTGCCGAGGCGATTTTTGAAAAGAAGCCTCTGGGGATAAAAACGGTGGGACAGGTAGAAGTACAGGTATTTGATGACGGAAATAAGCCGCACATCATACGATTTTCCCGGACAAAGCAGAAAAATATTTATATAAGGGCAGAAATCCTTACGAACCAGTTTTTTGAATTGGATGGAGAAAAACAGATAAAAGACAATTTGCTTAGTCATGTCAATAATTTGGCGAACGGAGAACCCGTTTATCTGTCTGGTCTTTTTGGTTATATTCATGAGGTTCATGGCGTGGTGAGTGTTGGAAATCTGCAGATATCAAGTAATGGGGAGGATTTTTTTGCGGGAAATATCTTGATAGAAAGCCATGAAATAGCCAGGACTTGTGCCGAATGGATAGAGATTGAGGTGTTGGGATGAATCGTGCAGAACGTTTGCCGGATTGTTACCGGAAAGATGAATATGGGAATATTTATAAGCTGCTGTATCTGAATGCATCGGCGATTGAAGAACTGAAAGAAGATATTTTGGCTGTGGGGGAATCGCTGGATTTAAAGATAGCTACAGGAAAGACCCTGGATTTATATGGAGAAATGGTTGAGCAGCAGCGGGGACTTTTAAATGATGAGCAGTACAGGTACATGATTCAGGCCCGCATAGGAAGGAATAATGTTCAGGGAAGTTATCCGTCGGTGATGAAGGCATTGCTGCTGATGTTCGGCGGAAAACCCGGGGATATCACTCTGGAAGATTTGGAACTGGATGAATGGGAAGATTCCTGTGTGGTCAAGCTGAGCAAGTTTCCTGTATCTGTGCTGGTAAATGCCGGGTTTTCCAGTCGGCAGGCCGTAGAGATGGTGGAGCGGCTTCTGCCGATTTGTGTGAAGTTGTTTGCCGATAACTTTGAAGGGACATTTACCTTTAGCGGTGAAGCAATGGAGTATGATGCCGAAGCAGGGTTTGCTGATATTGAACAGAGCATCGGTGGGTATTTGGGGTTGCTTTTGGGTGAAGATGATAAGATTCCTGTCTTGCCGCTTTAGTCTGACGAGGATGGTGCGAGAGTAAAAAGCGAGGAGGAGATACAATGATTTGGAATAAAAAGCTGCCGGAATGGAGGGCATCGGGGACAGAACCTCCTGAAAGCTTGAAGGAAGAAGGATTTACCGCTGGCTATAAGCCTCCGGCTCCGTATTTTAACTGGTTGTTTCATACGATATATGAAGCGGAACAGGAGATACGAAATGCTTTAAAAGAGGTAGCTGTGACAGGGAAAGCTGCAGATTTGCAGGAAGATAGTGAACACCGGCTGGTAAGTGACACAGAAAAAACAGCATGGAATGGAAAGGCAAGCGCTGATCATACGCACAATAACATGACCGCTGCATCTGCAAGTGCTGCCGGGAAAGCTGGATTAGTCCCTGCCCCAGCTGCCGGAGCACAGGCAAAGTATTTAAGAGGAGATGGCACCTGGCAGACCCCGCCGGATACAAATACCACCTACAGCGCCGCAACCCAAAGTGCAAATGGTCTGATGAGTGCGGCGGATAAGACAAAGCTGGATGGGATAGCTGAGAAAGCGAATAATTACAGCCATCCTTCCACTCACGCAGCAACCATGATTTCTCAGGACTCAACACATCGCTTTGTCACTGATGCAGAGAAATCAACTTGGAATGGAAAGGCAAATGCTTCTCATACGCACAGTAATTATGCTTCAAGCAGTCATACACACAATTATGCAGGTTCTTGCTGGTGGAAGTGCTACCAGCGCAGACAAAGCAGCAAAGCTATCTACGGCAAGAACTATTACAATAGGTAGCAAGGGTAAAAGCTTTGATGGTAGTGCTAATGTATCATTTACACTTGATGAGATAGGTGCTTTTCCAAATAAAAGGTCTGGTATGTCAACACAAGGACAAGATTTTGATAATTTTACTTCACCTGGATTTTATGAAATAGGGGTAGATAATGGTTTCGATTATGCCAAAACCAAGCACGCTCCCAAAATAAATTCATGGGGATTTTTGTTGGTATTTAACTCTGGCTGGGTGTGTTTACAAATCTATATACCATTTAAGACTGACCAATATGTTGACAGCAATCTAAGACGATACATGCCAAGAGCAATTTCCTATTCAGGAGGAGGAAGCGGTAATTATTATTCAGGTGTCACGGTTAAGGAATGTGAAGGTCAGCGACCAGCAATGGCGATTAGGTCAAAATGGGGGACTGGATCTAGTGCAGCGTGGTCTGAGTGGAGGTATATATGGGGGTCAGCGTGGGATGGAACAGGTGTTTTCGGAAAAACAGAATAGAGTAGCTTGTGAAAATTGTCTTTAAATAGGCCAAGGGAAGGAGGAAAATCATGTAGAAATTTGTTGCCTGGCATAACCGGGTATGATATAAACTGAAATACGGAAAGTCAGAGAGCAAAGGCGGCTTACCCTCCATCTTCGGAGGGGCTAACCCTCCAGACCAAAGAGGAAAGGAGGGCTTGCAGATGATTACATATTCTGAGTTAATACAAACAGGTATTTTCATCGTCGCCCTTATCGGGCTGTGCTACACAGTCTTTAAGGGTAAAAAATAGCCGCCACTACCGCAAATAGTGACGGCTAGCCTCGAAAAGAGGTAATGCTACAACGTTTTGAGGGTAGGCCGCTTTTCTGGCTTTCCCTTCGTATTTACTATAGCATATCCGGAAGTAAGATTCAAGGAAAAATTGGATTCAAGGTATGTAAAAAAGGACGGTTCATTTCCTGCCAGGGAAACCGTCCTTTTAAATATTGTCCTTTCCTGAAGTATAACATAATTAAAATAAAAAGGAAAGGGTGAAATCAAAATCATGAAAGGAAAAATTTGTACGATGGTAGGTGTAATGGGAAGTATTGTTGCATCGTGGTTTGGCGGGTGGGATACCGGCCTTGCGACGTTAGTGGTGTTTATGGGCATTGATTATGTTTCGGGTATCATTGTTGCAGGAGTATTCCATAAAAGCCGGAAAACAGAGAATGGGGCATTGGAGTCCGGGATTGGCTGGAAGGGACTATGCCGGAAAGGTATGACCCTCCTGTTTGTACTTATAGCCTATCGATTGGATCTGGCCATAGGAACAACGTATATTCGTGATGCAGTGGTGATTGGGTTTATCGCCAATGAATTGATTTCGATTACAGAAAATGCGGGTTTGATGGGGATTCCTCTGCCGGGGATAATCATTAAAGCAATTGAAGTTTTAAGTAAAAATTAAAACTAATTTTTGATTATCCTTTTATAAGTTCTTATATGCCGGTATAGCCTGTATTTTCAGGCTTTCCCGGCATTTCCCATGTGGAAGAAACTCACAAATACTTTTATATCCTCTCATGTTTTCGCTTTCAAAAGTAGTATAAGTAGTAGTAAAACCGCCTCGTACTACTAAGCCGCCAGCCGATCCATCTCTGCCTTTGCGGAATCGAATGTTGCATGAGCGTAATAGTTCAGCGTCATGGTGATGTTGGAGTGGCCCATAAGATACTGTAATGCTTTCGGGTTCATTCCCTTATTTGCCATATTCGTGCAGAACGTATGCCGTAAGGTGTGGGGCGTCATTACCTTGGGTAATGCTTCTTCATGGGTCTTGTTGTATTTCTTGGCAA
Organism: Lachnospiraceae bacterium; assembly: GCA_009774615.1. Classification (GTDB taxonomy): domain Bacteria; phylum Bacillota; class Clostridia; order Lachnospirales; family Lachnospiraceae; genus Caccovicinus. Next base: position 4,123 of record VSOC01000079.1, on the reverse strand, counting down.
GTCCCTTAAACATGCTGTCATAATTGACTGCAACTTTCGGCAGGCCGTCCCGATTCAAAAACAGGAAATTGCCGTACCCATCAATGATAATGGGTTTTGCACCTTTGCGGTTCTGCAACACTCGCTTGAACGCCTGATACACTTTGTCGCTCATGGGAATCTGTCTGACGCCGCTTTCCGTCTTGGGGACTTCAACATAGTAGCCAATCTTTGAGCTTTTCAAAAGCTGGTGGTCTACGTTGATGATCCGGTTATTAAAGTCAATGTCGGTATCAGTCAATCCGCATAATTCAGAAATACGAAGCCCTGTCCCCAATAGGATAATGAGTTCATCATAATACTTCTGATAAACCTTGTCACCTTGGGCAAAGGACAGGAAACTTTCTTCCTGTGCTGGTGTGAGAGGCACCTTTGGTTCCGTATTGTCTTTCAGGACGGTATTCATCTTGAAGTCAAAAGGATTTTTCCTGATACAATCGTCCTGTATGGCGGTATAAAACGCCGCTTTCAAGGAGCGCTTGTCGTTGCTGATGGTCTTAAAGGAATAGCCTTTCTCTTTCATTCTAAGCGCCCATTCTTTCGCGTCTGACAGCTTCACACTCTCAATGCTGCAAGAACCGAGCTTATCCTGTTCGAGAATCTTCATCAACCGCGCACGTCCATTTTCGGTGTTGTGCCTGACGTTTCCCCTCTGCCTGATCTGCTTTGCATAAAGCTGGCAGACGGTCATTTTCTTTCCTATGGGGTCGATCCCGTCGTTAAGGTCTTTCAGTAAAATTGCTTCCTTTTCCCTCAACGATATATCGTCGCGTTTTCCTGCCGGAATCTTGTCCGTAGGCGTCAATTTCCACGAATAAAGGAACTTCGGTTTACCAAAGGTATCTGTATATTTGTAAGCATATCTTCCGTCTTTTCTCCGGCTCTCTCCGGACTGCAATAATCTATTTTTGCTGTCCCGTCTTTTCTCTGACATAGTGCGTCATGCTCCTTTCCCTGTCGGAAAGAGCCTTGATATGCCTACACCTATTATAGCATATTCAAGGACAAATTACATCATATTACGTCCAAAGTATCAATTATTTTTTCAAACTGTTTCCGCTTGATCTGAATCCGATTACCGTTGAAAATCACCCAGCCGGACTTGGTGTTTTCCTCCGCCAGCTTACGCAATTTGTTCTCCCCGATACGGAAATATTTAGACGCTTCCTCAATGGTAAGCGTGTATTTTTCCCAGATAGGCACATCAGTTGTTTCCATCATGTTGCCCCCTTTCACGAAGTAGAAAAATGGTTTCCAGTTACAAAAGGGGCATAATAACGGACGGCTGCTGGCACAGCTCCACGGGAATCTCACCCCCGCATGGTTCTCATGCGGCCCTGCTCGTTGCCTGCGACGCTTTTAACGCTCGGACTGCGACGACAAGGGAGTATCATTGTCCCGCCTGCATGTTATCGCCCGCAAGCTGCCACGCTTGCATTACGGCATGGTGTTGGTCGCTCCGCTTTCTCCGTAGGGGAAAGTATCATGGCGCACCCGCCGCCCGGCTCGGTACAGACGGAATGTGTCCGTTTGCCCTATGCTGCGCCGCCGTTGTCTTGCGTCGCTTTCTTTATCAAAGTGCAGCCCTGCGGCCTCCGGGGATCAGGGAAACGTGGAAAGGGTAAGGCCGTTTCCTCTGGCCGGGGGCCGTGTCATCAGGTAGTGATGACGATGGAATGAATGAGCTTAATTTGCAGACGGTGTTTCATAAACTCGTCCACGCGGACATGAGGCTGGCCGTATTCGTCGTAGAGCTTGCGGGTACACAGTTTGTTTATGTAGCCATCGTAGTACCGCAGCACGCGATCCACGGCGTCAGCTTCCCCAGCGCGGGCCGCTTCAATCACCGAATAAGGCAAAAGCTCCCTGCCTTTGTAATTGGGCTGCTTCATACGGTTCAACCTCCCTCCGGCATGATTGCCAATAGTTTTGTCCGAAGCTCTTTCAGCGTTTTCGCCCTGCGCCGTTGGACGGCGCTGCGGCTCATTCCCATAAGGTCGGCTATTTCCTGATCGGTCATATCCAGAACGCAGCGCAGGATCAAGATACTTTGCGCGTCTTTGGACAGACTGGAAAATGCGTCGGCCACAAGCTCATTGTCGATCAATAAGTCGTACCCATGAGAGCTAAAAATATAGCTGTCACTGGGGTAATGATCTTCCGTGCAGAGCTTGTCCATTTCTGCCTGCGGTAGAGCGTCGAACGACGTTTCACGGTCGCGGCGGCGCTGCATTTCCCGCAGGTAGTCAAGGGCCTCATGGTACAGCACCAGCTTACAGTAGCGGTCAAACTGGCACCGTTCGCCATAGTCACGGGGGATAGCTTCCATCTTCTCACCCCCTTTCTATGGGGGTATAGGTGGTTCTCTCCCTTTCCGCCAACAAAGCGAACGGTTTTCCGCCGCCTGCCCGCTAATCGCCTCCTATTTGAAAATTTCTCAAAATATTTATTAAGCGGTGAAGCAGACCGCAGAAAACGACAAAAAACGCCCGGCTGGTGGCAGACCAGCCGGGCGAAGAAAGAAGCGAAACGATATGAAATTACACGATATAGTTCATACTCATATGCGAGCTTATCCCGTGGCGGGGTAAGGCTTTTTTTAAGTGGTTATTGAGTGAATTAGGGCGAAGATAAATAAGCATGGCGGCGTCCTCTCATAAGCCGCCTACTATTGCCTGCTATGAATCGAAAAGCGCAGACAGAAAAAAATGACGGCTCCGATTTCTCAAAGCCGCCGTATATGATAAAAAGCACAGGGAAGTGGCTGCTATACGACGGCTTTTTTTCTCTTGCCGTCGTGCGGCAGTCGTTTATTTATTTTGTTTCATTTTTGCAACACTAATCATTTTTACTTTCACCGGAAAAAGTTGAAGTAATCGGTTTTTTAGTCCCGGAATGATAATTTCTTTATTCTTTTGTAGGCCGCGAAAAGCAATTTGAGCAACTTTTTCCGCTGACATAGCAGTGTGCGGAGTAATAGTCCCCTCTCTATTAAAGAAATTCGTTTTGGTAGCTCCGGGGCATAAAGTGGAAATTACAACACCCTTGGATTTTGCTTCATATCGGATAGCCCTTGTATAGTTCAAAACAAATGCTTTGCTTGCAAAGTATGTTGAAGTATATGGGCCGGGCTGAAAGGCACCTGTTGAAGCAACATTAAGGATTTTACCTGTCCTTTGTTTATACATATCCGGTAGAAATAACTTGCACAACAAAACAAGGTTCGTTACATTTACAGTTATCATCTGTTCATCTTGTCGAAGATCAATTTCGTCTGTTGCTCCCACTAAACCAAATCCTGCATTGTTAATCAATACAGCAATAGAAATTTTTTCCTTTCTTATCTGGTGATATAATTGTTCCGCTGCATCGATTTTGGTCAAGTCTTGTTCAAAGATATAAATTGGAATGGAATAGCTGGTTTCTAAAGAATTTTTTACATTATCTAAATGGTTTTGGTTAGAAGATACTAAAACAAGCCCATAACCATTCTGTGCAAACAATTTTGCCAGTTCAAATCCGATACCACTTGTTGCGCCGGTGATTAATGCAAATTTCAAGCTGAACACCTCCTTTTGAGAATGATTATACTTCTCCAAAAAGCGGCTGTAATTCACCTATGTTAATTCATATCTGGTTTTTCAACTTTTTTCTAATTCTGCTCATAGAAGCAGCCTTAATACCAATATAGGACGCTATATATTTTAGCTGTAACCGCCTCTGCAAGTTTGGATATTCCCTGCAAAAAAATATATAGCGCTCTTCGGCAGTAAGCAGTAAAAGTTTTCTTGTTCTATCCTCCAACTTTCCGATTTCGTTTAAGTACATACTATGAATGAGTTGATTTACGCGTTGATCTATTGACATGATTTTCTGTATTAGAAAATAGGGAAGTTTAATACATTTACATTCTTCCAAACAATCCACAAAAAAAGTCGAAGTGTCTTTGGTACGATAACATTCCGAACCAAAAAAACCATTTTCATAAACAAAACATTTTGTAACCTCATTTCCATCATCATCAATATAATAGCCTCTGACAAGTCCGTAGATAATAAAATAGAAACAATTTATCATTTCGCCC
>VSOC01000078.1 GCA_009774615.1 Lachnospiraceae bacterium | reverse complement strand
GCCAAACCTTTGCCTTGTTTTTTAAGAATTTTCAGGGTTTGTGTATTGTTCAGTCTTTAATTTTCAAGGTTCAATTTATCTTTACTGCAACCGCCTTATCAGCGGCGCGAGTTATATATTACCACCATACTTTCCAAAAGTCAACATCTTTTTTCAAATTTTTTAAATTTTTTTATTTCTTTGATTTCTTCAAAATTTCTCGCCACAAAATGCCTTGATAAAATGCCCGGCTCATGGTGCTTCAACCTTAAGCCGGGCATCGGGCATTACTTAAAAGGAAAAGGTACTCTTATAAAAAATGTAATCAAAAACTGCGCCTTGCCGCTGCTTTTTACTTTAAACCAAAGCATATATCCCGTCTTTTATCCAGTTCATATAAAAACTTTTGAAAGCTGGGGGACACATTTTTTCGTAATTCCATCTCACGACCAATTTTTTCAGCCCATTCAGACTTACATCGTCCAACGTCAAAAGCCGTAGGATTCTTTTTTCTGAATTTTGCTATACCGCCCTTTGTCAACATATCGGCAAGACATTCCCATGTCCCGCAGATACTGTCTTGCTTATAGGAAGAATACTTTGAAGAAATCCTGTCTGCCACATTTGTATAAGCTGCCCGCAATGCATTTCTGTCCCCAAGCAGCCATGCTTCCATTTCTTCTACAGCAATACAAAAAACATGGTCAATCAAAATCTCTTCTCTTTTCGCCAGTTTTTCTAAATCTTCCTGAAATCTTATCATATCACGAGTATCATTATCCAGAACAATAACAATAGATACCGCTGGTACTCCCCAGTATTTCGCCTGAATAGCCTTCATTCGTTTTGGAAGGTCATTTAAAAGCTGTTGTGTTTTAACGTTTCTGCCGTCTGCACCTTTAACCAGACCACCAATTCCCTTATAAGATAAAATGGAATATTCAATCGGAAACAACGGCATTTCCTGAATATATTTTTTCATGATTTCATCAAGCAGTTTTTTACCCGAACTGTCTTCAACTAAAAATTCTATCCGCATGATATCGTTTCCTTATCCAAAGTATTTACTGTACCATAAATCGCCAAGAAGAATATTTTCTCTCGACATTTCTTTTACAAATTCATATTCTGCTGCTCGTTTTATGCTTGAAAATCCGTTAGCTTCTTTTTCGAGCACCCATACATCATCAGGGGCAAGGGCATTGACAAAAAAGGGACTGTGTGTTGTAACAAAAAGCTGTTTAGCAAAACCAGAACCAACATTTTTTCTCATTTCACTGGCCAAATCTGTAAGATAATGATGATATAATCCATTTTCAGGTTCTTCAATAAATACCAGCTGCCGGGGGCTATGTTCATGAAGCAGTAAATAATAAGCAAAAAGTTTTAATGTCCCGTCAGACATATGCGGTGAATAAAATGGATATTGAAATCCTTCTTCCTGAAACCGGAGAACCATCTGCCCATTTTCCATATATTTAGGTTCTATAGCTATTATCCCCTGTAATTTTGTCTGAATATCTTTTAAAATTGCTTTAAATGCTGTTGGATTTTCTCTGTACATATATTGGGCAACATTGTTTAAATTGCTTCCTGTTCTATTCAGATAAGGCTGTGGTGCTGCCATCTGTATCTGGCGGGCAGAATCCGGTGAAAAATAACATAAGTACCAGCTTTTTAAGAAATTCATAAAATCAACAATACGATTATACTGTGACATAGCTCCATAGGTCGCTATCCCAAGTTTTCTTTTGTCTGCCAGACAAACCTCCACCCGTCTTCCTCGTCCGGTGATATTTCCCTCATCATCCTGCCATCCATCCGTTCCTTCAAAGGCATATCCTATGCCTTCATGAAGATTCAAAAATGACTTCGGCCACCCCCTTTTTTCTACTCTCTGGCGCAGCCGCTCTTCTAACACATAGGGACGTTCGGTCTTATCCAATCCTATTGCTAATTCATAGGTTATTGGTTTTGAATTGCTTGTTTCTCTATAATATAGTTCAAATCGGATTACCTTTTCATTCCCTTGTGATATAAGTTGTTTAAAGCCGCCTCGGTTCCCCATATCACAAGCCTCTTCTACTCCTTTTTCCAGGCAATCTGCAAGAAAACCAAAAGCATCCGCAATGGTACTTTTTCCTGTTCCACTGGGGCCAATGATAGTTACCATGTTGCCAAGCGGAGCTCCCTTCTGATAGCTGAATAACCTACCCATACATACATATTTTAAAGTACCATAATTTTCAATGCGTATCCCTTCAATTTTCCCCATATTTCTCCATCCTTTATCAGGCCATCTATCAATTTCGTGTTTGTTCTATGATTATACTATAAATAAAATAAGCAATCAAGCGTAAGAGCCTTTCTTTAATATTTTCAATTTTAAACAAATTCATTAAAATTACCTGCCCCCTTACCCGAAAAACCCAATAATCTCTTCTGCACTGACCGGCTCCATATCATTTGCATCAACCCCTTAATCATTCATCCAATGCATCATAAAATTATTCCACTCTCACCCCATAAAACCGACAGAGTTCCAAAAGTCCGGTATCCTTCAGTCCATGGCCCACGGGATTAATCTTCCATTCCCCATGATATTCATAAAACTCACAGACCGTCATTGCCGTAACACCCTCATAATAATCGCTTAAATTAAACAGGGCAAGTTCCTTCCTGCTCGCCTTGTCCCTGATCCGCACATGGGCATTGCCCACCTGGCTGAAACTCTGTCCATGTTCCCTTGCCTCATTAATGGTAAGTACAAAGGCGAGCCGCTTCACCTTAAGCCCCAGCCGTGAAAAATCCACCGTAATCTTTTCCTTTTTTTCTCCGCCGCGTTTCCCCTCGTGCATAATGGAACGATCCGGGCTGGCGGGCTGGTTATAAAATACAAACCATTCATCCCCTATAGCCTTTCCGTTTTCCCCCAGCATAAAACAGGAGGCATCCACATCATCGGCAGAAAATCCTTCGGCGTCCCATCCCATCTCCACTTCAATCTGCCCCAGTCGTCCCGGATACAGGGAGGAAAACGAAACCTTCCCGCCCTTATTCAGCACGATACCGCCTTCGGAGCGCACTTCATAATGGCGTACTTCCCGGCGCAGCGCTTCCCTTCTGCTGTTTGCTGCCTGCAGCGGCGAATTTTGCCTGGCAGGAGGGCTGCCCTGGGTTCTGCCTGACGGGTTCTGTACTGACGAACGCTGCACAGACGAAAAACCGCCGCCCGCTGTCCCTGGATGTCCCTGGCTTTGCGGCGGTCTGTAGTTCACGCTCTTTGACCCCATCCCGTTCTGCACGTTTTGCAAATCCATCGCCGGCAAAATTCGTTCCTCTCCGCCTTGTGCAAAAACCATCCCTAAATCCATCGAAGCCTTCGTTCGCATCGGAATATTTAACTCTGCCATCTTACTTCCTCACCTTCTCTTTGCTGGCTTTTTGCGCACAGCAATTCACATCCTGCCGTTTTCCAAAGCTTCCAAAACATCGGCGGTCAGCCTTAATCAATCCCCACACTGATACCCCCGCTCCTCTCATTCGGCTGATAGATCACCGCTGCCGGATTATGGCTGGCCCATTCCATCATATAGGACTCCCCACTCGCCTGTCCGATAAGGTTTCTCCAGCTTAAATCCGTCTTAAACTGCGGATCTGCCCCGATAAAGGCTACCATGGCATCCGGGTCAACTTCTAAAGTGCTTCCGTCCTTCCGGTTGTCCAGCACCATAGGATTCCCGTCAACTAAAATTGCGGCAAAACTGTTCGGCCCCGTTCCCCGCAGAGTCGAAGTCATTAATCCCTTCTGGCTGATAATCCCCGAGGCCAAAAACCTCACACTGTAATTACAATCCGCGGTAAATGCCAGAATATTTTCTGATTCCACATTTAACGCTTCTCCGGGCTGCAGACGGATAGCTACCACATGCTGCGCACGGTTGGCATAATATGTAATACTCTCTCCATTGGCTGTCACCTTCATCAGCGGAAGATTTTCTCCGGTAAGCCGCCGCATAATCTGACCAAACATCGCCTGCATAGGGTTTCCCTGCGGTCCAAGGAGAACCTTTTCAAAGATATAATTCTTCGGTCCCATACACTGACCGCCCACAAATGCCCCAGCCTTTGTAAAAATCACATCTCCCGGCCTGGCTGTGACCTTTAATGCCAACTCATTCACCACTTCAAATACTGCCATTTTCCTTACCTTCCTCTCTCTGTTAGCTTATCGTTTGCCTGTAAATATCTGTTTCTTATCTGCTCTCTTCCTCTCCGTCTTGTTCTCTCCCCTCTTCCTCTCCATTTATTCCTGTTCACCGATTTATTCATCCGTCCGTTTCTGCTCATTCTCCAAAAAATACTCCAACATCTCCTCCGCAAACGGCTTTTCCCCGCCCCGGTACGCCAAATCGGCCTTCTCTAACATAGGCACGTCAAATGCACTGTCCCCCGCAGCAAACACTCGCTCTGCACCCAGCCTGCATCTTATTCGCTCAATTGCCGTCCCTTTATTCAGCACCTTGGGGAGAACATAAACCTTGCTCTGGTTAGTAAACACATCTACCTTCTGCAAATCCAGACACATTTTAAGCTTCTTCACCGTTTCCCCGGATTCTCTGCTTTTTGTAAATAAAAACAGTTCCTGAATCCTCCACACCTCAAAATCCCTGTTTTCATCCTCCTCTAGAATCCTCTGTCCTCTATCCAGCTCGCCGCGGCAATCCTCAACCATTTCCAGCGATTCTTTATACCAGTCCACGGCAATCCTTCCCTCTTCCAGCAGAACGCCCCCATTGCAGGCAAGGACATAAGAAGGAGAAATTCCCGGAAAACAAATCCTCTGGTACTGCTCAACCCTCCGCGTTGTTACCGGAATAAACAGCATCCGCTTTCCCAGTTCCTTTAAAAGTTCCAGCGCCCGCCTGGTCATAAACGAAATTTCACGCCCGTCCAGCCGTTCCACACAAAATTTCTCTCCGTCCAGCGGCCTCCTTGAGGAATAAATTAAGGTATTATCCAAATCGGAACAAAATAAATCCATAGTCACCCTCTCTCTTCTATATAATGAAAAAACATCTCTTCGTTCTCTTAAGCACCCCGCAAAAGAGCAAAAGAACTTTTAAGCCCCCTCAAAAAAGGAAAAGGACATTTCCCCAAATTCAGGAAAATGCCCTTCCTGCTCCTCTTAAGCCTCCCCAATAGTCCTGTGCGCTGCCTGTCCCGACGCCCCTGCGCCAGTCAGCATTTTCCGCACCAGATCCACCGGAATCATCGTAGCTGCAAGTAAGATCACCACGATCCACCCCTTAATCCCAAACGGAACGCAGCTGAACATATTTCCAATTACGGTAAACAGGGAAACCGGAATCCGTCCTGCATTGACGATCATAGCCTGGATAACGATAATCGCAAAGAACACCTTTATAAATCCCGTATTCTCATTCAGTCCCTTAAAAATGGCAAAACCGTCATCCCTTACATTAAAGCCGTTAAACAATGCACTTACAATAAACAGTACAAAATAAGCCGTCAAATGCTGCTCTTCATTTGCAAATAGCTGCTTAAATACAGGCAGTTTCAGATACAGAAAACTAATCAGGGTCAGCCATGCTCCCATAATCACAATCTGCGTCATCATAGCTTTGCTGACAATGCTCTCATCCCTTCTTCTGGGCTTTTCATCCATATATTTTGCAAGGGCCGGTTCATTACCCAGCATAATCGCGCCAAGACCGTCCATAACCAGGTTGACAAAGAGAAGATGCGTTACCTTTAGCGGCTCTTCTACACCAAAGAATGGGGCAATCGCGCTGACCACCACAGCGGCGACGTTAATCACCAGCTGGAACTTACAGAACTTTAAAATATTGTGGTAAATCGTTCTTCCGTACCAGATCGCGTCCTTAATCGACTTAAAGTTATCATCCAGAATAACAATCTTTCCCGCTTCCTTCGCTGCCTCGGTTCCGCTTCCCATGGCAAAGCCCACATCGGCACGCTTTAAGGCCGGGGAGTCGTTTACGCCGTCGCCGGTCATGCCGACCACAAGATTCATCTCCTGGCACAGCCTTACCATACGGGATTTATCCGTGGGCAATGCCCGGGCAATCACGCGGATATGGGGAAGAATCTTCTTAACTTCATCATCCGACATCGTATTTAACTGTGCCGAAGAAAGCGCCTGATCGGAATCCTCCTTTAAAAGACCTGCATCTTTGGCAATCGCCACCGCGGTTTCCAGACGGTCGCCCGTAATCATAACAACCTGGATTCCTGCACGCTGCACCATCTGAATGGCTTCTTTTGCTTCCGGCCTTACATCATCGCGGATACCCACCAGACCGATAATCACCAGATCGTCATGGATCACATTCTCTTCCATGCTCTGTTTAGAATAGCCAAAGGCCAGCACGCGCATTGCCTTCGCTGCCAGTTCGTCAATCTTTTTATCCAGCACGGCCTTATCCATCGCCTGCTCATTTCCTTCGCCGTCCAAATAGGTCGCTGCCTTTGCCAAAAGCCGCTCCGGTGCACCCTTATAGACAGTGAGATTTAAGCCGCCGATCTGGGCCTGGCTGAATTTATTTGCCGAGTTAAAGCCCTGGGAGTTGATAATGGTATATTCTGTCTTTTCCCCCAGCTCTTTAAAGGTCTTTTCTCCCATAAACTTCATCAGCGCCTGGTCGGTGGCATTTCCGCCGATAACCTTGTGCTCCGCATCGAATAAGGACTGGGTATTTTTTCCAATCGCCGCATTCAGCAGTGCTTTCACCTTTTCATGCTTTTCCAGATCCGCAAGGGCAATGGATTTCCCGTCGCCGGTAAAAAAGTCCACAACCTCCAGACGTCCCTTGGTAATGGTTCCGGTCTTATCGCTGAACAGGATATTTAACGAACCTGCGGTTTCAATACCTTCCGCCTTGCGCACCAGTACGTTATGGTCAAGCATCTTGCTGGTATTCTGCATTAAAACCAGGGAAATCATCAGCGGAAGCCCTTCCGGCACAGCACAGACGATAATCACAACCGCCAGGGATACGGCTTCCACCACATCCTTAATTACTTCCTGAATCCCCGATGCCAGATAGGAGGACACACCGCCGGCAGAAATCACAAAGAATGCCATGTAAAGCACCGCGATAACCACCGCACCGATATAACCAAAGGTAGAAATCTGCCCTGCAAGCTTCGACAGTTTCACCTGCAGCGGCGACTGCGGCTCTTCTTCCTGCATCTCTTCCGCCATCCGGCCCATCATGGTCTTTAAACCCACCTTGCGGACGTCCAGAACACCCTCGCCGTCAAAAACTACCGCCCCGCGGAACAGCGAATGAGCATCCACAAAGGTATCTCCGGTAATCTCGTCGGCCAGTGCAAATCCTTCCGGCGCTTCGGTTTTCTTACATTCCTCCGCCTCGCCGTTTAATGCCGAGTTATCTACCCGAAGTGCACCCGAAATCAGAACGCCGTCCGCCGGGATCTTATTTCCCGACTGCAAGAGCACCTTATCGCCCACAACGACATTATCCACATCTATTACCTTAATCAGGCCGTCCCGGTATACCTTACACTCGTCTTTTTTGGTGCTGTCCTTTAATTCCCGGTACTTGGTATCGCTGGCTACGCCTGTTTTTGCCGATACAAATGCGACAATCAGTACAGCAACAATCGTCCCTAACGGCTCATAAATCTCCGCATAGCCAAAGAAAAACATCACAATCATTAATGCTGCGATTGCCAGTAAGATCCGAATCATCGGATCGCCAAAGGTTTCCTTAAACTCCTCCCAGAAGGTCGTCGGTTCCGAATCTGGTATTTCATTCGAGCCGTATTTCTGCCTGGAAAGTTCCGCTTCTTTTTCGGTCAAGCCATTCATTTTCATAAAATGTTCTTCTCCTCATTCTCTATGGCAGCCGTTGGGGAACTATGAAATTCCCCGCACAGCCGCCTTAAAAATCTTATTATCCTCTGCTTATGGATTAGTGCGCAATATAACGGTTTGCCAGTTCTCCAACCGAGTTATCATTCGTTCCCTGCCCAATGGCGTTAAACTTCCACTCGCCGTTATGCCGGTAAACCTCGCCGAATACCATGGCGGTCATTCCCGAATAGTCCTCGGTCAGGTTGTATCTGCACAGCTCCATATTATTTCTGGCATCTACCAGGCGGATAAAGGCATTTTTAATCATGCCGAAATGCTGTTTTCTCTGTACCGCCTGATAGATATTCACTACAATGACAATCCGATCATACTCCGCCGGAACATGAGCCAGTTCGACGATAATCTGCTCGTCGTCGCCCTCTCCCGCCCCGGTCAGATTATCGCCCATGTGCTGGATCGTCCCGGTAGGGTGGCGGAGATTGCCGAAATAAATAATATCTTCCTTATAAACCAGCTTCCCGCCCTGTAAGGCAAATGCCGATGCATCGCAGTCAATGTTTTCCGGCTTCTTGGCAAAAAAGCCCGCCTTTTTCTGCGCCTCGTCCCAGCCAAGACCGATAACCACCTTAGAAAGCCCTGCATTGTCCTTGGTCAGACTGACCTTCTGTCCCTTTTGCAAACTAACTGACATGTCTGCCCTCCTGTCACTCCACGCATTTAAGCGCTTTTGCTGTGTTCTTTTTGACCTGTTTTCTTACTCACCCTGAGAAATCCTCCCCCAACGAAGCTGCATCCGTTCAGGATTATTTTCTTCCGGCCTGCCAGCTAAGCCCCCAGTGGAACGCCTTGTCCAGTGCCGGATGCCCGGGATAGAACTGTACGATTTTTTCTACGCTGAAAGTTTCATCATTGACATTCTCAAACAGCACCAGGCCGCACATCACTTCCTTAGAGTCAAAAGAATCCATCTTAACCACCAGATCCTCTGCCCCCGGATACTTAATCGTTACCACGGCGTCCGCCTGCTGCCAGTTGGCAATCCCTTCATAAATAAACGTATAGACCAGCACCCGCTGAATCTTGGAAATCATATTTCCGTTAATCCGCAGGTTTTCTCCGCTGACTGCCGCGCCTGTCCGGTCGTCGCCGTCTAAGGCAATGTAAGGAGGATTCGTCAGGGAACCAAAGGCATTGCCTAATGCCTGTACTGCCCCCTTTCTTCCGTCCTTTAACTCAAACAGGCATCCCAGATCCAGGTCAATTCCCTGGCTTCCTCCCAGAAAGCTCTTCAGAAGCCCCTGTTTCTTGGGCTTGGAATTCCAGTTTAAATTCACCAGGATTTCCCCTAAACCAGAAGGTGCACCCTTCTTTAAGCTGACCTTCTGTCCCTTTTGTAAACTAATCGCCATAAGACATTCCCTCGCTTTTGTTCGCTTTTTGTCCGCTTTCTGCAGACTTTCCAGTTATTCTATGTCAACTCCGAAGTTTGCGCACAGCGCAGCCAGTCCGCCCTGATAACCGCTGCCGATGGCATTAAACTTCCACTCGCTGCCATGCTTATACAGTTCGCCGAACACCGCCGCGGTTTCAATCGAGAAATCCTCGCCCAAATCATAGCGGAGCAGTTCTTCACCGTTTACTTCATTATAAATGCGGATAAAGGCATTATTCACCTGGCCAAAATTCTGTCGTCTGGCTTCGGCCTCGTAGATGGTTACGGTAAATACCACTTTTTCAATATTTGCCGGCATCTTTGACAGATCCACAACAATCTGCTCGTCATCGCCGTCACCCGCCCCAGTCAGGTTATCGCCCATGTGCTGCACCGCCCCGGAAGGGTGGGTGAGATTTCCGTAAAAGACAAAATCCTCCTGACAGGTAATCTTCCCGGAAGCCCCGGTTAAAAATGCAGCGGCGTCCAAGTCAAACGCCCCGCCGGTATCAAACGCATTCACATCCCAGCCCAGGCCGACAATCACCTTGGTCAACCCCGGATTATCCTTGGTCAGACTGACTTTCTGTCCCTTTTTTAAACTTACTGGCATCTTTTTTCTCCTTAATTTTCTTTAATTTACAGATTTAACTTTGTTCTCAGGCAACCTCAATCCCATAGTGTCCGCAGAGGGCCGCCAGGCCGCCGTGGAAACCGCTGCCGATGGCATTAAACTTCCACTCTCCATTATGACGGTACATCTCGCCGACAACCACTGCCGTTTCAATCGAGAAATCCTCACCCAGGTCATAGTGGATCAGTTCTTTTCCGCTGACTTCATCGACAATACGAATAAAAGCATTAGAAACCTGTCCGAAATTCTGGCGGCGCACTTCGGCATCATAGATGGTTACGGTAAAGGCAATCTTTTCCACATTCGCCGGAATCTTTGTTAAATCAACTTCAATCTGTTCGTCGTCGCCCTCGCCCTCTCCTGTCAGGTTATCGCCCATATGCTTTACCGCCTCACTGGGATGCGTTAAATTTCCATAGAAAATAAATTCTTTCTCGGTCGGGCATTTTCCATTCGCCCCTACCAGGAAAGCCGAAGCGTCCAGGTCAAAATCTGCGCCGGAATCAAATGCATTCACATCCCAGCCCAGGCCGACCATAATCTTCTTCAGTCCGGGATTACCCTTGGTCAAGTCTACTTTTTGTCCTTTTGATAAATTGATTGGCATACGATTTCCTCCTCTTTTCTCTTCTTTATTGCAAATCGGGAAAAAGCTTCCCGAAAAATGCCCTTAATACTCTACTTGCAGCAAACACTTTTCAACGCTTACTCCGGCAGATGATAGCGCTGCTTAAACTCCGACTTAATCTGTTCTAAGCGAACCTGATCCTCCTGGCGCTGCTTCCTGGCCTCCTGCTGAATCTGCATGGTTTCGTCAATACCGTCAATAATCGTTTTCCAGGTCGTTTCCAGGGTTTCTATCTTAATCGAACTTCCCGAAGCCATCCGGGCTGCCATCTTCGCCTGGTCAGCCGTATTCTTAGCATTTTTAATTAACATCTCATTCGTCTTTTCATCCAGGGCCGCCATCGCCTCGGCCTGTAAGCGCTGGCGTTTAAGCATCATCGCCTGGGCAAGGGCCTGCTTAAAGACGGGCAGGGTGATGATAAAGGCAGAATTAATCTTTCTGACCAAGTTCATGTTGCTGTATTCCATCGTCTTAATCATGGGGATGGACTGCATCGCCACACTCTCCGCCGTCCGCAGATCCTGTGTCCTCTGTTCTAACATCATCAGGGAATTTTGCAGCGTCTGGATCTCAAACTGAATCGACGTATCGCCCGTGCTCTCCATCTGCCCCTTTAATTCCTCCATATAAGCCTCAATCTCCCGGCAGCCCTGTTCCCCGGCAAGGATGTACTTCACCAGCTTGTGATAATAGTCCACATTGACCTTAAACATCTCCTCAAGCTTCCGGTTCGACTGCTTAATCTCCGACTCGTACTGCTTGAGCTGGACATAAATCCTATCGACCTCGTCGCCCATCGTATGGTACTTGGCTAAAATCTTATCCAGCTGCTTCTGCACTCCGCCGAACAGCTTTCCGAAAAACCCCGGGTCCTCCCTGATTTCGTCAATATCAAACTTATCCATAATCTTGGTCAGCGTCGTAAGCATCTGCCCGGAATCATTGAGCTGATCCATGTTCATGCTGTTTAACACCACATCCGAAGCCTTGGAAACCTCGTCGGCCGCCTCTGCCCCAAAGGTAACGATGGACTCCAGTTCATAGACCTGAATCGTGCTGACCACATCATCCAGTTCCTGTGAATTTGCCAGCTCCTTACTCAGCCTTTCCCGATCCTCCACAATATCATACTTCTCCACAACCGCCACTTCCGCTTTGGTTTGCGGAGAAACCGCGGTCTGCCCCATCCCTGCGGGCCGTTTAAAATCTAATGCCATCACAACCTCCTTATCCTTTTGTGAATATTGTCTTACCTGTACCGAAATTTATCCAAATATCCGAGCCAATCGGCTTTCTTATTCCCTGCCAGAGAAAATCCATCCGCCTGACTATCCAAATATCCGGTCAAGCCAGGATTTTTTCTGCTTTACCGCCACCCCGCCCAAATCAGGTACACGCAAATCATACAGATATTCTCCGGCCTGGTGCTCCTCTAATAAATCCTCCCGGAAATGCCGCTCCACAGTCTGATAGCCGGTGGGAACAAAAAACAGCACGTCAAAACCCACCAGATGCAGATACGCCGCCAGAATCGAATCTTCCAGCGAAATCACTGCTTCCGTTGATGAAACATAAATCAGCTTCGGATTCTTTTTCGTAAAATCAAACCGCTGCGCCAGGCGCAAAATCTCTTTACTTAATGCCAGGATCACCGAAACAATGGTATATTCTGTCCCGTTTTCAAAGGTTTTGCGGATAAGGCGCTGATCTAAAAGCAGCTGCAGCCGATCCAAAAGATACTCCTGAAGCTCCTCCCGCAGAAATCCCCAGGCATACTCCCGGTGCGCCTGGATCTCCTTTCTCTGCAAATGCCCGTCCTTAAGCCAGGAAGTAACAAAGGGCAGAATCTTGTCCCCCGCAGAAGGCAGGATGTACGGCCCGTTTCGGATCACCAGCGTATCTTCCGTCACCATCGAACGAATCCCCGACCAGTACTTCGACACCGCCCCGTCCTTCACCCCGGATACCTTGGCAAAAATCACCGGCAGGCTGACCACATCCTCGGTAATCTCGAAATTCGGCCGAAACTTTAATTCCTGATCCCATAAAATAGCAATCTCTTCATACATGGTCTGCAGAGTAATCACTTCACTCCTGCTAAACTGCCGATCCCGGTACAGCCCGGAATCCTGGTAGAGTATGGAATCTAACTCCTGCTCCGCATGAAAAGCCGCCGTCCCCAGCCGAAGATCCGTGCTCACCTGCGGATACTTCTCCACCCGCATGGCCTGGTCAAAGCAAACCGAATGGATGATCGGGTCATGAAACACCAGTTCCCCGCGGTTTTCAGGGTTTAACAAAAGCACATCCACCGGAAGGCGGGCCATCAGCCGGATAAAATCCTCTTTATCTTCATTTCTGTTCCTTTTCTCATTCTTTCCGCTCTCTAAGACAATCATACATGGTGTTTCCCAAAGATTTCCCGGGGAAGCCCCGCCGTCCAACGACCACAGCTCCTGGTAACGTTTCAGCAGGCATAACATCCTTACGCCCCGGTTCATCAACTGGTTTTCCCGCAGTCCGTCATTCTTCGCCAGCGCTAACAGCCAGTCCAGAAAAACCTTGATCATCCGCCGCTGCAGTTCATTATTTCCCGGACACCGGATATTTGCCGCAAGCGTCCCTGCAATCTCCTCCACCGTGTTCACATTCCCCCGCGAAATCCCCTGAATCTCCTCCGTCGCGGGCGGGGAAATATTCCCTTCCAGAATCAAAAGCTTCCTGCCGTCCTCCCTTATCTGCTGCTGAAGCTGGTAAAGTTCTTTTAAATAAGTAAGCTTGTCCTCCACGCCATTGACCTGATAAAAACAGGTATAAACGGCAATTTCCCCATCCGCTTCGCCGGATTCCTGCTGCCCGCGCTGCGAAGGAAGAACCGTTATATCATAAAAAGGATTTCCCGCTGCCCATGTATTAACCACCTGTACAATCCGGGAAGGCGGGCCGTATAAGCGCTCAAGCCTCTGCCGGGCAGCAATCTCCTTTTTTATCTCTTTAAGCGAAAAATCCTCGGGGAAATGTTCGCTTTCCCCTGATATCTCCAGCCGATCCGAATATCCCGCACCGCCGTCCGCCCTCTGGTAAGCCTCCTCCCCTTCCGGCAGAAGTAAAAGAATATCACAGCCCGCCTTAGCGAGCACAGAAAGCAGATACAATTCGTACTTTCCAAGCTTTCCTTCATATAAAATTTTCGGAAGGGGATTTTCCCCCAGCCGGTTGACAATGCGCTCAAACTTGTAATACAGCCAGCACATAAATTTAATATACGTATTTTTCAGGATATTTTCATTCTTTCCTGCCTGCTTCAAGCGAAAAAGGGTATCATACACGGCATTCCCCACCAGGGTTCGCTGTTCATCCTTCATCCGGGGAAGCCACCGTTTTAAACTTGTAGTCAGAAATTCCGGGCTTAACCGGAAATCCGTCCCCATAACCTCACGGTAATAGGCAAGGTTACGTTCATCGGGGTTAGGAATCCCTCCCTCAATCACCACGCCCGACAGCCGCGCTTCCTCATAATAGCGCAGGATGAGCTGCTTATATGCAGGATGATAGCAGGTAATCCGGTAAAAATACACGCCATTCTCCCTCCGCGCCGAATAGTCAAGAAAAAACTCCTTCCATTCCTGGATTTTAACACGTTCAAACATGAATTCCTTCCTCCATGCTGTGCATGAATCTATGCCATCTATGAGGTAAATCCCTGGATAAACATATTGATCACCTCATAACCCATCGCCAGGTTAATATTCTGCCCGTCATCAATTCCCGCCGTGCTGATGCCGATCACCTCGCCAAACATGTTCAGCACCGCACCGCCTGAACTTCCGTGGGAAATCGGCGCGGTAAACTGAATCATATCCACATCCCGGATTGTCCGAAAACCGGAAATAATCCCGTCCGATACCGAATTAAACAGCCCCAGCGGACTTCCAATCGCCACCACCTTCTGCCCGCGCACCAGCGGCGGATTCCCCTTAAACACCGGAAGCGGATGTAATCTCCGGTCAATGCGGATCACCGCTAAATCATATAACGAGTTATACTTAATAATATCTTCCGTCCGGTACTGTTTATCCTCCCCCTCAATCGAAACCGAGTAAAATGACCCGTGCGCCGCCACATGATGGTTCGTCAGGATGTAGCCGCCCTGCCCCACCATAATTCCAGAACCAGAACCCGCCGGCTCTCCATTAGGATTATGCACCGTAATCATCACCACCGAAGAAGCCAGCCGCGCCAGCTCTTCAAACGACATCTCCCGGCGTGCTCCGTGCGGCATACGGCTTTGGCTGCCCGGGGAAGAAGCAGAAGAAAGGGAAGACGGAGAAGAAGGATTTCTGCCCGACCGCGGCGGAAGAACCACCGCCGCCCGTCTGCCGCTTGGTACAGCTTCCGAAGATAACACATCGGAAAAACTCTCCCTTCTGCGCCCCGGACGTTCAGGAAGCTTTACCCTTACCCTGCCGCTCTCATGCACGGAATCCATCTGTGCAGAATCCGCACGTGCAGAACTCATATGCGCAGAATCCGCACGCGCAGATTGGGAAGAACCTCCGCGATTTTGGTTTTCCCCGGGAAATAATGCGGTTTTTACGGGAAATGCAGGCAATACCGCCTCACCAAACGCACCCAGGACAAATTTTTCCGACAACCCCAGCCTTTCCAAATCCGCAGCAATATCCTGGCGGCTCTGCAGCAAAAGTACATCCATCCCAAGTAAGGTAAGCAGATAATAAAAGAAATATTCCTGCTTTTTTACCACATTCTCCGCCACAATCTTAACGGCTTCCTTCCCGTCCCACCGAAAAAGCCAGCCCTCGCCCAGCCAGTCCAGCCAGTAAATCAGCTTTACGATAAAATTCTTTTCCTGGGAAGCATTCGCCTGCGTATTCTGTGCAAATAAGGTCGCAATCCTCCGGCAGCCATTCCCCAGCACTCTGGCCCATGCCTCCAGCGGCATCACAGCCTGTCCATCCTGCCCGTTCAATGCCCTGCCGGTCATCGACGGGGTAAACATCTTCACTTCCCGGCTGTCCTTCCACTGCCGGTAACTTTCCAGACAGGCATTCACCTCATCGGGCAAAGGCGTCTTGGGCAGCTCCCGCACCCGTTTATAGGCCGCAAAACTCCCCTTCGGCTTCCTCCAAAGCCCATCCTCCAGCCGCCGCACATCCTCCGTTAGACTGCTGCACGTCCCCAGCGCCCGGATAAAATAAACATCCTTGCAAAAATCATGAATCCCGCCCTTAACATCTGCAAAAGCGGTAATGGATGAAATCGTAATCACATTATGCCGAACTTCCCTAACATCCCCTGCCATCTCAAATCCCCTGTTTTTTTGCCTTATGGTATTTTCTCAAAAGAAATAAAATTTTTCAACAAATTCTGCAACTAGCACAGTAAGGTTAATACAGACAATTCTACCATACATCCGTCAGAAATGCCATATGATTCCAGTGAATTTATGGGATTTCCAGGGTTATTTTAGAAGATCTTAAGGATTTTCACAAAGATAAAGGAAATGCCCGAAAAAAGTAAAGACGCCATGTGAAGAATAAAACCGCTTGAAGATGCAAGTCTTCAGCGGCTTATCTACGCATAACCTATCTGAAATGGTAATTATACATTTAAAATTTCCAAAAATCCCTTACTTGTCACAATAGACAGACCCATCTGATCCCTCATGTAAACAAAAACTTTTTGAGCAACCGCTTCACCATGGACACCATAATCGCTGTCTTCTGTTATCAAAATTTTATCAGCATTCATTGCCGTTCCGGTAAAAACATGATCTTCTTTTTCATGAAACCCCAGATTATATAGTTCCGCTTCCTGAGCCTTATTCAACCGGGAATCTACCCAGCACTTTCTCTGTTCCCGTTCTAGTTGTTTCATTCTTAACTCAAAACGTCGATTATTTTTAATATTATCTCTATATTCTCTTTCAATCTCGCTTTTATAATCCAAAGCAAGAATGCATTCTTTATTTTGAAAAAAAGAACTTAATGCATCATCACAAGTAATGTTGTACTCACTGTCTATCATCGCTTTTATCCAGATATTTGTATCAATGACGATTGTCTTTTGCATCCCTTATTTTTTTCCTCCTAAGTTCATCTATCTTTTCAATATCTTGAAAATCCGATGAAAAAAACTGCGAAAATGATTCCGGCATATCTTGAAATTCACCGTCTTCATCCAGAATAATTTCCCGACAAGTGGTTTCTTTCTTCTCCGATTCCTCTAAATAATAAATCGAAACATCCTGATTTGAAATCTTCCCTTCCGCAATCCTTCTTCGTATGCGTAAAGTTAAATATTCACTTCCTGTTTCTGCCAAAATATTTCCTTTCTTGGCACCTTCAACTAACAAATCCCCCATTTCACTCTGCATTTTTGTCTGCAAAAAAGCTTCTGGCGTATCAATAAAAATCGTTTTGTCTGCCAAAACATCTAATGCCAATGCCAATGGAATACTTTGAGAAATTCCAAACCCGTTATCAATTAAATTTGACTCTCTTCCTGTAGTTATTTCTTTAAGTATAAGTTGGCCCTGATTAATTCCCGACATTTTCCAGCATAACGAATAACCAAATTTATTCATCCAATTTTCCAGCATATACAGGTTTTTATTTTGAATTTTAGAATAAAAATATAAAATATCATAGGCATTGCTTCCTGATGGTGACATCCAGTCCGGTTTTCTTCCTGTCAGCTGCATAACACGTTCTGGTCTATAACGATGTGCCGCAAGAATCTGAAAGGATTGTGCAAATTTGCGCAAGGATGAAAGACAGCAAACAGCCAGTTTTTGGACTTCTGGCGGAATCATTAATCCTGTTTTCCTTTCCATAAAAAACAGGTTCACTGAATGATAATATAAAAGAAAATCTGCTGTAAATCCGCTCTGCCTGCCCAAAACATTTATTACCCGACCAAATTTACTTTTTTCATCAGGAGCAATCATTATCCAATATTCTATCCTTTTCTCTTTCCTCAAAAATTCAAACCCAATTTTTACTATTCGCTCCTTTGCAGCTTTATTACAAATATCATCAAATTCTCCAAATTCTTCGGCTAACCTTGCAAGATCATTAAAACGTTCTTCCTGAATAAAATAATGATATGCCGCTGATAACATTCCAAGCGCCTGATACAGAGTACTTTTCCCCGATGAATTTTCACCAAGAAGCAGGGTCAAATGATTAATTTTTATCCAATTAGTATCATGAAATGCTTTAAAATGGATTAAGCGGAACGCACTTAATTGATAAAGCTCAGTAAGCGTTTCTGTGCTATTACCGTTTTGCCCCAACTGAATAATAAAGTGCCCCGTTGACAATTCTGTTTTTTTCATCTTATATCGCCCCTTCACTTCAGCTGCAAATCATCACAACTTCATAATTTCTCCCTGTTTTTCATCGTTCCCGAAAAATAGTATATTCAATCTTTCTGGCTTTTTTATCTCCCATTAAATATGCCCACATATGAAGCATCAAACGTTTTCCTTTTGAAGTACCAATATTAACTGGATTATTGGTTCCGCTTCCTAATTCATTATCAAAATTAAT
>VSOC01000077.1 GCA_009774615.1 Lachnospiraceae bacterium | reverse complement strand
CATGGATTACTCACTACTTTTAGCCTGTTGCCATTATAGCATATGCAGAAATAAAATGCAATATGCCTTTTCAAAGAAATTTAAGGCAATCCAGGCCGCTTCCGCGCCGCGTGCGACCTGGGTTGCTAATCAAGAGGTTGATTTTCTGTTTTTGGTTTTCCTTTTATCTTTTCTACTACTTCTCTTCCTAATGCATCTCCAAATTCTAAACCATTATTTAACCAAGATTAGCAAGAATTCCCCCACTTCTTAAGTGGTGGGATGAATTGCATTTCTTTATCCACGGTAAACGCATGATTTTCTATCTTTTAATTCAGGAGAAAAACTGCTATTATAGGATATAACAAAAGACAAGTCTTACACAATCGTGTATAATTATCTCTATCATTCTGGAAGGGAGATAATTGTTTATGGAAACTACAAAAAAAGATACTTCACTAATCGGATGTATGATGGATGTTCCGAATCCGAGAGCCCTATACAACCAAAGACATAAATTCATTGCTATCATTACCATTGCTATTATGGCTGTTATCTGTGGGATGGACACCTGGAATGAGATTGAGGACTGGGCACGCTCAAAAAAAGAGTGGCTGGGCACTTTTCTCGAACTTCCTGGCGAGATTCCTTCTCATGATACGATTAATCGTGTGTTCCAGATGCTCGATCCGGAGCAGTTCCACAGGGCGTTCTTTCCGTGGACAAGTGCTATTGCGGGCAAAGTACAGGGAGTTGTTGCGTTTGACAAAAAAACTGTGCGTCGAAGCCGTGAGGAAGCCAGTGGCCTGCGGCCGATCCATGTGGTGAGTGCATGGGATTGTCCGATATGTAAGACGCAGCCCCCACCTCTTACAAAAAATAATCCAGTGGATGATTTTTTGTTAGGTGGCGGGAGCACATCACCGAGATGGCAGTTCTATGTGCATAAATAAATTATGTTTCTCCCAAATACTAAAATCTGTCTATTACAAAAATATTCACTTTTTCTATGAAAAGAAATACATTATTGGAGAAATCCAATTAAAAATACACAAAAGCAGCACTGGCTCTGTAGACCGTACCAAACGTACCGTCGGTTACGATAAATAAAAGCAGCGGAAAACCCGATAAAATCAAGGTTTTTCGCCAATAAAAAAATGCAGAAGATGGGAGTCGAACCCACAAGGTATTTCTACCACACGGACCTGAACCGTGCGCGTCTGCCAATTCCGCCACTTCTGCAACTTGTATGAAATTTTGGCAAGTACTGAAAAACACCGATTTATTTTTCAATACATGCGGGGTATGGGACTTGAACCCACACAGTCATTCGACCACTAGATCCTTAGTCTAGCCCGTCTGCCAATTCCGGCAACCCCGCAAGCCGAAATACAGTATAGCACACCTTTTAAGGTTTGGCAAGAGGATTTTTGAAATTTTTATGATTTTTTATGATTTTTGATTTTATGTTTTTTACCAATGCCATTACAGGCAAACAAAGGATAAAGGATAAGATATGCTGTGAAGTGCACAAAATGGAGGAATTCATGGGACTTGATTTATATATTGAAGCAAGAATAATAAACAGAAAAACAAAACAAGTCATTTCTATTCGTCAGGAAGATAGCTGTTCTGCTCCTGAAAATAAAGGTTTTTTTGAACTATGCTGGTGGTGCGGCTGGGAATTTTTAGATTTGCGGAAAAAGTTCATTGAACTGTGCAACAAATACAGTCACTCCCATTACAGCGATTCGGATCTTATCATTCCCATTCCGCAAACCGCATTGCGGGAAATTTATCTTTGTACCTTAAATAACGCATACCTCACGGAAGAATCCAGGTACGAATGGGAAAGATGGAATTCTGCCGAAAATGCCTGGGAGATGCGGGATAGCTATGAATCTATGAATTTACTTAACGCCGCTAAATTACATGATCTCATCCGAAATCTGCATGAAATCGAACACTATAATGAAGTAAGGATGGAAAAGAATGTTATTTTCGCTGAAGAATGGGAAAATTTTACAAAAAATCCCCAGGAGTTTCAATGGGAGTTTAGAATCTTTAATTCGTATTAATATCAAGCATTATATAGTCAAAAACAAAAAACCACCCAGCACAAAACCACCCCCAAAACCTCTGCCCCAAGCATCAGCTTCCCTGCCCTGCGCACATCCTCGGCTTCGATTTCCCGCAAGGCATCGCCTATCCAGGGCTTTTTGTGAAGTTCTCCAAAATACCAGGCATCCCCTGCCAGCCTTATCCGCAAAGCCCCTGCACAGGCTGCTTCGCCGTGGGCGGAATTCGGACTTTCATGTTTCCTCCGATCCCGCAAAAAAACCTTCCATGCATTTTTCCCGTCAAAGGTTTTATCCCATAGCCCTATCCATCCTGCGGCTGCACAAAGCAGACATCCGCTGATCCTGGCCGGCAGAAAATTGCAGAAATCATCCAGTTTCGCCGCCGCCCGTCCAAAAAGCCTGTACCGCTCATTCTTATAGCCAACCATGGAATCCATCGTATTTACAGCCTTATAAAAAAAGCCGCCCAAAGCCCCGAACAATACCATGAAAAGTAAAGGGGCTATCACCCCGTCCGACGTATTTTCCGCCACTGTTTCCACTGCCGCCCGGGCTATCCCCTGTTTGTCCAGATTTTCCGTATCCCGCCCCACGATCCGTGATACCCAGAACCTGGCTTTTTCGATATCTCCCAAAGCCAGTTCCTTCCTCACTTTCCCGCTTTCCTGATACAAACTTTTCGCTGCCAGAAGCTGAAAACACCAAAACGTTTCCAGTCCCCAGGAAATCACTCCTCTCTTCTCTCCCAAAATCCAGGAAAAACCATTTCCCGCAAAATACTGCTCCAAAAGACTGGCTATCCACAGAATCATCCCGGGAATACACACAGAGATCAAAGGCACAGTCACTGCCAGAAAAACTCCGCCAGCCATTTCCTTTCCCGGTATCCACCGGCGAAGTTTCTTTTCCATCCAGGCAATCAGACTTCCCATCCTGCACACGGGATGCCGCAGTTTTTCCGGTTCTCCAAATATCCAGTCCAAAACCACTGCAGCGCTTACCACACTCAACCTAAACATTTTTCGTCATTCCCTTCCAAGGCACAGGTTCATCGGCTTTGCCGCAGCATGACCGTTCTGTTTTATTTTAAGACACAGCCAATCCCATAAACCACTTCCACTGCCCGCTCTGCCCTCTCAGCCAGCCAGCAATTCATCTCCCCCATCAGTTCGATATAGGCGTTCGTTTCTTCCCCATAATCTATCCCATCCGAAAAAACTTCACCGCTCACCACAACAAGAAGCCCGCACTGCTCTTCCAGCCGCCTTATGCCTTCCTTTATCCGCTCCGCTGCTACTCTGGCCCTATACATGATAAAACTTTCACATGTATTTACCTGAGAAGAAGCAGCTTCCCGCAAAGATTCATTTTCCTGCGAAGATTTATTTTCCCAAAAACACGATTCTCCCACTTGCACGGCTTCCCTAGAAAACAGTTCATTCGCTAACAGATTTGTCATACATTCCAGAAGAACCGTGACTTTCCCATCCACTTCCCCTTCCCACTCTTCCAGCACCAGCGAGGAAAGGTTTAAGGGGCGCTCAATGGTTATCATGCCTTTTCCTTCGCGAAGCTTCCGATGACGCTCAACCTTCTTCTTTCCTTCCTCACCGAAAACCTCCATCGTGGCAATATAATACCGCTTCTCATTGCCCGACTGCATAACCAGTTCTTCCGCATAGGCCGACTTCCCGCTTCCGCTTCCGCCAGTTACCAGATAAATCATTGCCGCCCCTGCCTTCCTAAAGCAAACTAAAGTTCTCCAACTTCCTCCAAAACATCCTTAACCTCTTACGGTTCATCCACAAATCAATAAAGCTTTTTAAACTTTCCCAATTCCTACTAAAACTCTTCCAGTTCCTCTAAAAACTCCTTAAACTCTTTCTTTGCTTCTTCAATAATTCCCTGATCATAAGTATCTAATGCTTTTTCGTACTTATGCAGGGCGGCTTCGATGTAAGCCCGCTTATCGCCGATACTTTCCTCGTAAACCCTCTCGCCCCGAAGCAGCAGATATTTATTTTCTTCTCTGTCCCTGGGGTGAATTTTCAGGTAGGACAGGGTTTTTAAGCGCTCCTGGATCTCTTCGTCGGTCATATCCACATCTCTTCCCCGGAACACCTGCTTTTTCACCGCCTGGGTGGACAATACTTTAACCTCCACTTCCAGAATCGAGTTGATATCGTAGGTATAGGTCACATCCACGGCCTCTTCCCCTGCTTTTGCCGGAGGTACTTCAATCAGCAGTTCCCCCAGAGAAAGGTTGTTTGCCGCCAGGCGGCTTTCGCCCTGGAGCACGTTAATGCGGATTTTGCTCTGATTGTCCCGAACGGTGTACAGACGCTCTGTCCGGCTGGTGGGAATAACGGTATTGCGGTCGATAATCGGGCAGAATAACCCGTCCTCAAAATACCCTTTTTCCCACTCCCGAACAACCTCTGTTCCCAGGGTAAACGGGCACACATCCGTTAAGATAACCTCTTTAATGGCGTCCTGCCGCTCCTTCATCGCTGCCTGGATCGCCGCACCCAGGGCTACCGCCTCGTCCGGGTTCACATTTGTATCGGGCAGGGCCTTGAAGAGCTTGCTGACAAACCGGCGGATAATCGGGCTTTTTGTCGCCCCGCCGACCAGAACCACCTTATCAATATCCGAAAGGCGGATGTGTGCGTCGGAAAGGCTTCTCTTTACCGGCTGGCGTATGCGATCGAGAAGTTCCCTGCAGGCTTCCTCGTATTTTGCCATTTCCACATCCATGCTGTATACTTCCCCGTCAATCTTGCACTGCATGGTGGAAATCCGTTTTTCGGAAAAGCCAATCTTACATAAATCTGCCTGCTTGTGAATATGGCGCAGGGTTTTTTCATCCAGGGCAAGCTTATTAATCTGCGAAAACTTCTCAAAAAACATAGATTCCAGCACTTCGGTAAAGTCTTCTCCCCCAAGGAAGTTATCCCCGGCCACGGCGCGGACTTCCAGTATGCTATCAAATAATTCAAGGATGGAAACATCAAAAGTTCCTCCCCCTAAGTCAAACACCAGAAAACGCGCCCGCTTCTGGCTCTGGTACAGTCCGTAGGCGATGGCAGCTGCCGTAGGCTCGCTGATAATCCTCTCCACCTTAAGTCCTGCCAGTTCCCCGGCTTTTTTCGTGGCCCGTCTTCTTGCGTCGTTAAAATAGGCGGGAACGCTGATAACCGCTTCCGTAACTTCCTCACCCAGATAATGCTCGGCATCTTCTTTTAATGCCCGCAGCACAAAGGAAGAAAGCTCCTCCGCGGTAAATTCCTTGTGCAGAAGCTTAAACTTCCGATTGCTCCCCATATCCCGCTTAAATACGCCTGCTGCACTTCCCGGATATAAAAGCCTGCGCTCGACTGCAGAATCGCCTACATAAATCTGCTCTTCTTCATCCATGCTGACAACCGAGGGCGTAAGATGTTTCCCCAGACGATTGGGTATGATTTTCGGCCCGTCTTCGGTAAAGCAGGCAATCAGGCTGTTCGTGGTTCCTAAATCAATTCCAATAATCATGATGTTTTCCTCTTCTTTTTATTCTTCTTTAATGTTCAATATTTTCTGTCTAATGATTAAGAATATATTCTTTTGCCCTTATAGCTTCCTGGCTGAAAGGATTAATCTCATGGGCTTTTTCCAGGTACTCCAGGGCTTTCTTGGTTTCTCCCAGGCTCTCATAATACCGTCCCAGATACAGCCAGCTCTCAAAACAGCCCTTAAATACGCAGTCCTTGCACGGACGCGCGGTCTGCATATCCCAGAGAAGCTGTTCCCCTTTTTCGGTTTCCCCTATCGCCAGATAACACCAGGCGATATTGGACATCCGGGCTGTCCCGTAGGCTTTAAATCCCAGGTGATTTTCAATAGTTCTTCCGCTTTTTTCCAGTTCATCCAGGGCCGCCTGTCCGTGTATTTTAGCCTCTTTTTTCTGTCCGGACATCACATAGCACCGGGCCAGATAAGCTTCATAGTAAAAACGCTGGGACGGTTCAAGTTCTCTGGCAAGAGCCTTTTCATAGCAGGAAATCGCCTTTTCATAATCCATCAGCATTTCCATATAGAGGTCGCCCAAATCGCTGTAATACTGTGCTTCTTTCCCGGACGGAGCATTTTGAATTCCCTCTTTACACCAGGCAATAGCCTTCTTTGCATCGCCCCTTTTCATCCACACATCACTGATATCCGAGTAATGATCGCTCCTGTCCTTTGTGTGTTCATAGCACTCCAAAGCCTTGTCAAACTCACCGATATCATAGTAGGAATCGCCCATTTTTTTCCATAAAAAAGCATAGTCCGGCCACAATTCCAGCGCCTTTTTATACCAGGCAAATGCCTTGTCAAACTCCCGCAGATCCCAGTAGCAGGAAGCCATGTTCCGATAGGGAAGCCGTTCCTTTTCCTTTCCCAGTTCCACCGCTTTTTCCAGACATTCCAGCGCTTTATCATAGTTTTTTAACGAGCGGTAGCAGCAGGATAAATTATTCCATACGATACTGTCCTCCGGCGAATATTCCAGAGCCTTTTCATAGTCCTTAATCGCCAGTTCCAGTTCCATGGCGTCGCTGTAAATCAAGCCCCTGCACACCAGATAGTAGGTGCTCTCCCGGATGGCAAGCTGCTTGCTGATATAGTCGATAGCCTTTTCAAAATCTTCCCTGCAGCAGTAAGTATCATAGCGATCCCGGTAGTAATCCGAAAGCTTTTCATAGGTCTTGCGATAGCCGGGTTCTAACTCTTCCACCTTTAGAAAATTCTCCGCAGCCAAATCGGCCTTGTCCATGCCCTCATAGCAGAGCGCACGGTTATAGTAAAGTTCCGGGCTGTTCTTATAGGAAGGCTCTGCCTTCTGGTAGTTTTCCAGGGCAAGCTGATATTTCTTCATTTCCAGGAACACATTTCCCCGGATCAGACGGTACTGCAGCCGCTCATCGTTTTGGTCGATAGCCTTCTGAAGATGGTCAAGCGCCTGGTCAAATTCATCCTCGTCCCAGTAAAGCAGCCCCTTTTCGTACTCGACCTCGGACTTGTCTTCGATATCACAGTCCTCACCGTCAAGTTCCGTAAAAAGTTCATCTAAAAGCTGATGAGGAACCTTCCTGTCCTCGTTATTTTCTGCAAGATTTCGCAGGATTTTTGCCTCAAAAAGCTTCATCCTCGGAGAAAATTTTACCTCATTTTCCCTTGCCCGATCGATAACGTTTTTCCCGTCCTCATACTGTCCGTAGTAGAAAAATACCTCGGCGGCAAACAGATAAGGTTTATAGTAACCGGGATAAATATTGACGGCGCTGTGGTAGTCATTCACCACCTGCTGGGCACGTTTCATCTCATAAAATGCCTCCTGGCGAATAACATAGGCCGGATAATAGCCCTCATCTTCATCGATAATCCGGTCGCAGACATCTACCACCTTTTCATACTTTCCCGCCTGCAAAAGCACACTTGCAAGATAGCGCATATAGTCTAAGCGATCTCCTGTATCCTCTTCTGCTTCAATCGCCATGTGCAGAAAGTTTTCGGTTTCCTCCTGCTGTTTTAATGCCTGACAGCAGCCCGCAAGCATGTAACAGCAGGCCCCCTTGCGGCTTCGGATTTTCTCATCTTCCTTAGAATCTGTCGTGGCTTTTTCCGTCAGTTCCAGACGCCGCTTCAGCAGAGGAAGGCTTTCTTCATACTTTTCCATGGCATATTTAATACGGCTGAACAGGTTGCAGTACTCGTATTCCTCTTCTCCCGCAGGGTCAACATTTTCGGCGATCGCCTCGGCTTCCTCCAGCTTTTCGTTCTGGAAAAGACACCAGCCAAGCCGCAGCCATAATTTCTGTCCGGAGAGTTCATGATAGGTTTCCCCTTTTTCCAGAGCTTCCCTGATCTCGACAATCAGTTTTTCATTCGCTGTTTCCAGATAAGCGGTCAGTTCGTCGCTGCGTGGGTTCACCTGTAAAAGCTCCAGGAATAAATCCCTCGCCTTAAAATACTCTTCCTTCTCCAGACAGTAACGCCCGCTCCAGTATTTTGCCATGTAATGTTCCGGTTCCCGGGATAAGATCTCCTGGCAGAACTTATTAGCCTCCTCCTTCTCCCCTCCGCTCCACAGCGCCTGTGCCGCCGTAATCCAGAGATAGAAATCAAAACCGTATTTCGAGGTTAATTTTCTGACAAGTTCCAGGCTTTCCGCAGTCTTTCCTTCCTTTTCCATCAGTCGGATACGCTCCACATCCTCATAAGGGTGGTAGAGATCAAAGGCTTCCAGATCATCAAGTTCCTGCAAAAGCCCTTCGCTTTCCCCTTCATCAATCCTGCGCTTAATCCCCAGATAAGCGTCGATATATCCGTCGCCGTTGACATTTTCCCCATCAAGGCTTCGGTATTCCAGCAATTCGTAGGGCATAAAGGTTTCATTTTCAATATAGTAAAACATAAAGTTTAAAAAATCATCCGGAAATTTCTGTTCAAGTTCTTCCCGATCCTCACGAAGCGAAAAAATCTCGTCCACAAGCTTCCACACCGAATGGGGGATGCGGATATGATCCATTAAAAACCGGACAAACTTATCCCTGGCCTCCAGCGCCGTATCCAGTTCGTCACATACCGGATCGGATAAAACCTCCCTCCATTTTTCTACCTTATAGCGGGAAAGCACATCCAGATAAAACGCCTCCACGCGGTCAATCCAGAGATCTACCTCGTTTTTTTCTTTAACTTCTCCCTCGTTTTCTTTCTTTCGGGCAAAGGCTATTCCTTCCTCATAAGCCTGACGAAGCCGCTTAAACCCTTCCGGATCATCTTCCGGATTTACCGACTTTAGGGCCGTGCGGTAGGCATCACTGATTTTCTCTTCATCCTTGGTTTCTTCCAAACCCAAAATATGAAAAATTAATTCTTTCTCCATGGTTTCCTCCATTCTGTGCACGCTTCACAGCATATCCCACCCTTTGGGCGCAAACAGGTGTATGCTTTAGATCTAAGATAAGTGTTCATATTCTTTTATTTTTATCTGTGAAAAAGTGGACATCTGCCCATAAACAGCCGCTGCCATATCCAAAAGCGGAAACACAGCCACGGCACCCGTCCCTTCTCCCAGGCATAAATTTCCATAAATAATCGGTTCAAGCCCAAGGGCCTGCAAAACCATCTTCCCCGCCGGTTCTGCTGAAAGATGGGAGGCCAGCATAAAATCCTTTGCTGCCGGGCTGAGTGCTGCTGCTATAAGCGCCGCCGCTCCGGAAATCAAACCGTCGATAATCACAGGAATCCGATAGATTGCTCCGCCTAAAAACACCCCGGTCAGACCGGCCAGATCCAGCCCGCCCACCTTGGAAAGCACATCCACAGCATCCCTTCGATCCGGCTTCCACAGAGATATTCCCTGACGGATAACGGAAAGCTTCTTTTGAAGCCCTGCATCGCTTAACCCTGCTCCCCTGCCGGTAACCTGCTCCGGCTTGACATTAAGCAGCACGGAAAGCACAGCGCTGCTGGTCGTCGTATTCCCGATGCCCATCTCTCCGGTAGCTAAAATCCTGTATCCGTCTTCCTTTAACTCCCGCACAAGTTCAATTCCTGCTTCGATTGCCTTTAGCACCGTTTCTCGTTTTATTGCAGGTTCCCGGATAAAATTTCTTGTTCCCGGCATAAGCCGGCAGTTTCTGACCGGATATTTTCCTGTGCCGTAGGCAGAAAGCGGATGTTTTATCCCGATATCGACCGGAAGCACGAAAGCCCCGGCCTGTTCTGCCATAATACAGACACAGCTTTCTCCCCGGGCAAAGTTTTCGGCTACAACAGCCGTCACCTCCTGCCCGGTCTGGGTCACTCCCTCCTCGACAATCCCATTATCTGCACAGAAAACGACAACCGCCTTTTTTCCGATATCGATAAACGGGTTTCCCGTTATTCCCGCGATTTTAACCACGGCATCCTCCAGCCAGCCCAGACTGTTTAAGGGCTTGGCAATCTTATCCCAGTGCTCACCTGCCTCCCGGGCTGCTTTTTGGTTAAGTCCCGAAATTGAGCCGATTATTTCCTTTATTTTTTCCTCTGTCTTTTCTTTTATCCTCTTCTTGCTTTCAATCTCTGTTTCCAATTCCATCTCCATGGCTTCCTCCCTGCAGGAAAATAATGTAGACCGGATTTAATGCCTTTGGCATATGATACGAACCTCTTGGCTCCAAATGTGTCACTGCCACCTGGACAATTTCATAAGAAGCAAAGGAAAACTTATGAAGCAGTTCTATGCAGGCCGAAAGGGTTTCCAAGGTTACTGCATTAATCACCAGCCTTGCCCGGGGATTTTTTTCCAAAACCACCTGGACAATCCCGGACAGTGCTCCATTCGATCCCCCGATAAAAACATGTGTGGGTGCCGGAAGAGCGGTTAAAACCTCCGGGGCTCTCCCGTGGATAACTGAAAACTGCCCATAGTGAGGAACCCATTTTTCGCGGTTTTTTTTGATAAGTAAAACGCCCTCTTCCTCTTTTTCTATCGCATAAACCTGGCTTTTTTCTCTTCTCAAAGGCATAACCTCTGCTTCCATCCGGCAAAGCTGTCTGGCGGCTTCCACAGCCACCGAACCGGTTCCCGCACCCACGTCCCAGAAAACAGCCCCCGGCGTTAAATCCAGCTTTGCCAGGGAAACCGCACGGATCTCACTCTTGGTCATGGGAACTGCCCCGCGGATAAATGCACTGTCCTGCATAAACGGATTCTCCTTATTATCTCTTTTTCTTTTCCTTCATTTGTTCCTCCCTACCGATATTCCACATACCAGTACACAGCCCCGGTCACGGCAAAGTAAAACCAGGTTGCCGGGTTGGAAAACCAGGTGGTAAAGAAGGAAAGTGCCATATACATAGCCATCTGGGCATAAAACACATGGCCTACAGGATTTTTTATGTAGGAAATTCCGCGAACCAGAAGCGCACAGACCGCTCCCAGGATTATGCCAAAGACAACTACACCCAAAAATCCAAAATCATAGTAGGCATCATAAATCAATGTCAGCGTTGTCAGTTCCGGCTTGGTGCTGTAAATCGGATAGACCACCCATTCCGGCTTTAAAAATTTCAGCCCCGTAAGGGCAAAGACGGGAAAAAGCATCCGCCGCCCCAGAGTGTAGGCGGCAAGCTCCTCCACCAGACAGTTAAAATTGTCGTAATTATTCGCTATATAAATGTACGGCTGCGTAATAAAGATAGGCGTAGCCGGATTTTTCATGGCAAAGATTCCGTTCAGATACTCCACACTGTGGCTCCGGGCAACCGTCAGCACCAGATAGGCCGGGATCATCAGCCCCGCCACCAGAAAGACGCGGATAAAGGGCAGTCTATGTTTCACGGAAAGAAAGGTAAATACAGCCATTCCCACAGCAAATATCAGCTGAAACCGGGAAACACAGAGTACCGGGATAAAAAGGCTTATCAGGGTAAAGATAAGGACGATAATTCGTC
Source organism: Lachnospiraceae bacterium (assembly GCA_009774615.1). Lineage (GTDB taxonomy): Bacteria > Bacillota > Clostridia > Lachnospirales > Lachnospiraceae > Caccovicinus. Next base: position 6,629 of record VSOC01000077.1, on the reverse strand, counting down.
TTTCCCTGCGGTGAACGTCCATCGCCATAAAGAAGAGGACAGCCAGTGAAGGAGTCAGTACACAGGAAACCGTAAAATAATGAAGGCCGCTGATATGGAAATAGGAATAGGCGTGAGGCATATCACGCACAAACAGCGGGACATAGCCCAAAAGCAGCACTTCCAGAAGGAATGCCGCCAGAGAAATCAGCGTTACAGCTATAACCGATACAAACAGGGTGTGTTCATACCGCCGAAATTCCCGCCTGCTCTCCTGCGGGAGGACGGGTAGTCTGCCGCCGGCCTGTTTTTTTATCCAATGCGGCATCTTCGGCGGGCCTGCCCAGGTTTCGGTCAGGGAAAAGCTGCCGTAAAAGGCCAGAACCACAGCCAGAAAACAAAGCCAGGTCATGATCTGCCACTGGCTCTGAAGACGGCTTAACTTCAGGCAGGAAATCGCCTGCCCGCCGACAAAAAAGAGGCCAAAAAGCCCCCGAAGGTGGATAAAACTGCCAGAAGCCCTGTAATCCTTCCAGTACAGATACAGGGCTCCGGCCATAAGTACCAGGCCGGACGGAAAAAACCACCCGAGCCTGGAAAAAATAAAACTTATCACATAGGTAATCAGATAAATTCTCATTGATTTATAAACTCTCTCATGAAATTCTCAACTTCTGCAGTCGTTGCAAAACCCATGGCCTGATCGGCTATGGCCTGAAGTTCTTCGGTGCTGTACTCCGTGATCATCTTTCTTGCACGCAGAATCGCGGAGGGGCTCATGCTGAATTCATTTAAGCCGAAAGCCAAAAGCAGAGGAATCATCATCGGATCGCTGGCCGCCTCGCCGCACATGCCAACCATAATCCCTTCTTCTCTTGCACAGGTAATGATCCGCTTAATGCTTCTGAGCACTGCCGGGTTAAAGGTGGAATACAGGTAGGAAATCTTATCGTTGCCGCGGTCTACGGACATGGTGTACTGGGTTAAGTCATTCGTTCCGATACTGAAGAAATCCACTTCCTTGGCAAAGATATCTGCAATCAGTGAAGCTGCCGCAGTTTCTACCATAATACCTAACGGAATATCTTTATTAAAGGCAAAACCCTTGTCGGTAAGTTCTTGCTTAATCTCCTCCACTAATGCCTTAACCTGACGGTATTCATCGATACAGGTAACGAGCGGAATCATAATCTTAATGTTTCCAAAAGCGGAAGCGCGAAGGAGTGCACGAAGCTGCGGACGGTATACATCATCCTTCCGATCCAGGCAGAAGCGGACTGCACGGTAGCCCAGGAACGGATTCTCATCCTTTTCCAGACCCATGTAGGGGATCTCCTTATCGCCGCCGATATCCAAAGTGCGGATAATTACGGGTTTGCCGTTCATCGCAATGGCAACCTTTTTGTAAGCCTCAAACTGCTCTTCCTCCGTAGGCATGGCATCCCTATCCATGAATAAAAACTCTGTTCTGAACAGACCTACGCCCTCGCCGTCGTACTGGAGAACCTTGTCCACATCCTCGGGCTTGCCGATATTGGCCACAACCTCCACATGAACACCGTCCTTGGTTACGGAAGGCCTGCCGATGTACTGCTCTAATTCCTTCTTTTCCTTTAAGAATGCTGCCCTCTTTCCCTGATACTCCGCTAAGATGCTGTCCTCGGGATTGACAAGAACCGTTCCGTCCGTACCGTCCAAAACCAAAACATCCCCGTTCTTTACCTCATTAAGGATACCGGTTAAGGCAACCACGGCCGGGATCTCTAAGGCCCTTGCCAGGATAGCGCTGTGGGAGGTTCTCCCGCCCAGTTCGGTTACGATTCCTGTTACATTTGCCGGGTTGATGCCCGCGGTCATGGAAGGGGTTAAATCCTTTGCCAGGATAATGCTTCCTTCTGGCAGTGCAGCGATATCCACGGATTCCACACCCAGAAGAACCTTCTGCATCCGGGTCTTGATATCCTTCATATCGGTAGCCCTCTGCTGCATCAGTTCATCGCCCATGGAAGCGAATACATTCGCATAGTTGGTGCAGACGGTTTCAATGGCGAATTCGCTGTTGACACTGTCGTTGGTAATCATAGCTTCGATTTCGCCGGTAAGCATGGGATCGGAAAGAAGCATAATATGTCCATTTAAAATCTCGGCTTCCTTCTCGCCTACCCTCTGTGCCAAATCCGCAGCCAACGCCTCGGTCTGCTTCATACTGGTTTCCAGCGCTCCCTTAAAACGCTGAATCTCTGCTGCTGCATCGGTGATATTCTCCCTCTTAATCACCAATTCTTTTTCTTCGACAATAACAACCTTTCCGATTCCTATTCCTGCCGAAGCTCCTGTTCCCTTGTACATAAATACTACCTCCTCATGAATAATCTATGTCCAAGCCCAGGATTTTCCGATCCGGATTTACCGGGCACCATCCCGGGCCTGTCATCAATTTTATGCAACTGCCGATAACGATAAAACCTTACTCTCCCAGTCCGTCATTGACAATCTTCACGATGGCGGCTAACGCCTCTTCTTCATCCTCTCCCTCACAGATGAATTCCAATTCACTCCCGCACTTAATGCAGGCACCTAAAACACTCAGCACACTCTTGGCATTAGCCATCGTATGACGGTGATGGAAATTTATAGAAGATTTATATCGAATTGCTTCTTTACAGAGAATTCCTGCGGGCCGCAGATGAAGCCCGCTTGGATTTTTAATCACTACCTTTGCCTTTACCATCCTGTCCCTCCGTTACTGCCTGTTTCCTCTGCCGATGCATCCCCGGAAAATTCGGGCGTTTGCTGGCTGCTGTCCCCGGCAGCGGCTCCGCTTTCGGTTTCGGTTTCACTGCCCGGGGCTGTATCGGTTTCCGAGCCGGAAGCCGATTCGGTTTCACTGTGTCCGGGACTTAAGGCTCCAACCTGATTGCTTCCTGCCGGCGTATGATCTTCTTCGCTCGAACTTTCCTCCGTTTCCCTGCGGCTTTCCTTCGTCGAAACAATGACCTGGAAATCCGAATGTCCCACCAGGAGAACTTCTTCTAATCCATCAATCGTCAGCACGCCCTGATGCGTGCCGGGAAGCATCTGGGAAACATCCATCTCCACGCTGAGATCCGAAACTTCAATCCCTTCCAGATCGGCGTTTAACCCCTCTAAGGTAATCTCCACCGAATCGCTGCTGTATTCATAGAGATAGGCACTGTTTTCTCCCTCTTCAATAATCCGGTTCGTTGGCACAATTAAGGTCTTCTGTTCCAGCTTCTCCACCTTTAATCGGACAGTTACCTGGCTGTTCCATGGAATACTGATATTTTCCTTATCCGGCAGATAATCCTCGACATCCACTACAATCACCCGGTCTTCGGTTGCGCCGTCCAAGTTCAGCACGCTCCCGGGAATCCGGATCGACGGGATGGAGGCAATCACCGATTCCACACCGATGACCGATACTGTATCTGCGGAGGTTTCCATCCCCATATAGCGGCAGTTCTCTGCCGGCTCACCGCTGACATCAAACTCTAATGCCAGTACCTTGGTTTTCATCACATAGACGGTGTAGGCTATTTCCTTCACATTCATGCTTACCCGCTCGTCAAGGCTGAGTTTATTGCCGTTGGCATCATAAAAAATCGGAACGGCGGTGTTTGCGGTTTCCGCACGGATATCCTGAATATTAATCTCCACACCTACCGAGTTAATCCGGCCGATAATGGATTCCGGCCCGCGAAGCGTTACCATCTTCGGATGAAGTTCAATCCGGTCAACCTCATAGCCGGCTGCCGGCGTACCCTGCGGGTTGACCTGCAGATCAAAATCTTTTTCCTGGATCTGTTCGGTCTTTACCCGGATAACGCCCGGCTTTACCGCTACGGATTCCAGAAGATAATCCTTATTATTTAAGACTTCCACAGAAACAGGAACCGTACCCGTGGCCGGATAATAATCTGCCAGGTTAATATAGGCTCTGAAATCCGCCGCAGAAACGCTGTTCTGATCCATGCTGTGCACCTGATAATTTACGGTAACCGTACTTTTTTTCGTGTCCAGTTCATAGGCCAGACCCGCATTCTCCAAAACCGCCGCATTCTGCACTTCTAACGGAATTTCCCTGGATCGGTTTTCCAAAGGATTGGAAACACTCACCACGGCAAACCAGATAAAGAAAGCAATAATGACGGAAAGTATTTTCAGTCCAAGATTACGTGTGAGTATTTCTTTCATTCTTTAGCCTCCCCTTCCATAATTTAAACTTGCTGGTGGAAGCGGTGCCGGCTTCGTCATTATCGGATAAAATCTTCCGCAGACCTTCCCCGTCACTGACCCGGGTAAGCTTTCCTCCCTCGGCCACCGTAACGCGCCCGGTTTCCTCCGAAACAATAATGGTAAGGCTGTCTGTCGTTTCCGAGATGCCTACGCCAGCCCGGTGCCGGGTTCCCAGATCCTTACTGATAGTCATATTGTCCGAAAGAGGAAGGTAGCAGGTTGCCGCCGTTACACGTCCTCCCCGGATAACCACTGCCCCGTCATGAAGGGGCGTATTATGTTCAAAGATATTAATGAGCAGCTGACTGCTGACCAGACCGTTAATCTCTATCCCGGTTCGTTCGATTTCTTTTAATGTATCGTTTTTTTCAATGACCATGAGTGCTCCCGTCTTTACCTTGGCCATCTCAAAGGTAGCCTTTACTATCTCATTCACGGTTTTATCCGAAAAACTGCTCTCTTCCTTCCCGTCATCAAACAGGCGGATATTGTTTAAAAGCGTCTGGCTTCCCAACTGTTCCAGCGCCTTTCTAAGTTCCGGCTGAAAGATAACCAGAAGTGCCGTAGCTGCAATTGCCGCCGTCTTCTCCAAAAGCCAGAGAATCGTCCGCAGTTCAAACAGTGCCGCCAGAAGCATAAATGCCAGAATTACTGCCAATCCCTTTAACAAAGTCCATGCCCTTGTATTCTTAATCCAGTACAAAATTTCATAAATCAAAAAGGCGATAATGATAATTTCCACCAGATTGGAAATGCTGATTCTCTGCAAAAATGACAGCCAGGAGCGAAGAACATTCAAAAGTTCCGCCATGGTGCCAGATTCCTCCCTTCTCAGGATTCATTCCTTTTATTAATTCTCTGCACCTTGATATCCGGTGCACTCACGGCGATCTTCGGAACCGCCTTAACATAGTAATAATAATCATCATCCTCATACTGCAGAAATTCCGTCCGTGAATAGTCCACAGCAAACAAAAAAAACTGAACAACAAACGCCAGCAAAACCGAAACCAGCGCCCCCAGGGCCACAGACCCAATGGATAAATTTACATTGAGTTTGGAATCCCCGATAAAAATTACCGCCAGTTCAACTACCATCCCCGCTGCGATGGCTACCGTCCAGGCATAGGCCATGGACCGGTTCCGGATAAGAAACACCACGACAACCGTAAGCGCGAAGGCCAGCACCATTAAGATCATCCTATCGTTAGAAAAAATGCTTTTTAATACCTGCCCGTACTTCTGCGCAATATCCGTCGCGGCCGTACCTGCCAGCACCCCGGCGTTCTGCTTGGCATAAACTAAAAGATAATAGAGGAAAATGCCAAAACACATGGGGATCGCCGAAAAAATCCCGCAGGACAGTCCCACCACTAAAGGAACCACATAGGGAATCTGAAGGAAAAATAATACCGGCGTCAGCACCATAAGGTAAGAATCTCCCGGCTGAAGAGCACCGTATAAAATCATGGCGATCACCACAAAAATCCCGGTAATCACTGCCAGTTCCATGGATAACCCCGATAAATGAGCCAGCATATACACTGCTGCGATAAAGGAGGTGGCACTCAGCGGAAGAAACGCACACAAACAGCCAAGAATCAGCGGAAACATCGGGCCGTTAAGTTTTTCTAAAAAGCCCAGTTGCCTGTTCAGCAGAAGAAATACTGCCAGCGCATAGAAAAATTTCAGTGCCGGGTTAAGATAAAAATTATACCTCGCATAGAAGGCTTTCAGACGTTCCTTAAATACCAGAAGACCTATCATGCCGAATGCCCTCCTTTGTTATCTCCCTTTCCCGGTTCTGCTGCATGTAGCGCTTTTCCAGACGCCTTAGCTTCGCCACATACACCCGCATACCGCCTCTGGCATACGCATACCGCCGTCGGTAAACGAAAAAAACAAGCAGCAGGTAGAGCAAAAGGCCCGCAAAATAAAGCAGGGCAAAATGTTTTCCCAGATCAAGAAGCATCTCCATCTGAAGGCTGCTCAAAAGTTCTTCCAGGTGATACAGTCCCCACAGCACCGCTGCCAGACAGCAGCAGAACGTATATCCGAAAAATGCGGCCATCAGATGGCTGCTGATATAATCGCTTTTAAAATAACGGTTTAACGGGAAGATTTTTTTTCCTTCTTTTTTTTCAAACATGGCAATTCCTGTCATTAATTTGATTTTCTCTTCATTCAGCATATTGCCGCTCCTTCTTCCAGAAATGTCAAGACTTTCCTTGTCATATCAATTAAGTATACCATATAATTCTTATCTTTGCGAGGGGGTATGCTAAATTTTTCATAAATTTTAAGAGGGATGTAAAGGTTACTGTTCACATAGGTCTGCGCACTTGCTGCGCTGACCGTAGGTTAAACTGGGCCAGTGAGCAAAAATCCCATCG
>VSOC01000076.1 GCA_009774615.1 Lachnospiraceae bacterium | reverse complement strand
CCCCGCCGCCTTATTCAGCCGGTTCATAATAGCCTGACCCAGATGGTCTTCGGAAAAGCTTTCGGAATAAATCACCTCCACGCCCAAGTCGTCAAATTCCCGCAAAACCGCATATAAATTATGGGCAATGCTTCCTGCGCTGCTTCGCTTCCCGATGCTTCGCTTCACCTTCACCGTATATTCCTCTGCCGTTTCCTCCGTGCAGATTACCCCGACGCGCCTTCCCTGCTTCTCCAGCGCCAGCGCCTCCTGATTTGCCTTCCATGCCATGTAAAAGCTTTCCCGGTCAACCTTCCAGCTTTTCCCCCATTCTCCCATCTTCCGCGAAACCTCTCCATACAAAGCGCTCCCGGGCCTGTACAGTTCCCGAATCGTTTCCTCTTTTAATTCGACTAAAACCAACTCCCCCTTAGGCGCATAATGCCGGTACTTCATCCCCGGTGCCTTCGGACGCACATTCTCCTTTAGCGGCCCGGTAATCGCCGGATCAAGTTCCACCTTCCCCAACAGTTCACCGATCATCTCCTGCGTAATCGCCCCCGGGCGCAGAATCACCGGTTCATCACCGGATACATCCACAATCGTCGATTCCAGCCCGATACCCACCGGCCCGCCGTCCACGATCATCTCAATCTTTCCCGCCAGGTCCTGCCAGACATGCTCTGCCGTCGTCGGACTTGGGCGCCCCGAGGTATTGGCGCTTGGTGCCGCCACCGGAATCCCGGCCAGACGGATCAGGCGGTTTGCCACCGGGTCACTGGGCATACGGACAGCCAACGTTTCCAGTCCCCCTGTCGTCCCATAGGGCACCTTCTCACTCTTTGGAAATACCAGCGTAAGCGGGCCGGGCCAAAACCTCTCGGCTAATCTTTTTCCCGCCGTGCTTACTTCACTGACTAACGGTTCCAATTCCTCCATACAGGAAATATGCGCAATCAGAGGATTATCCGAAGGCCGTCCCTTCGCCGCATAAATCTTTCCCGCTGCCTTTTCGTCTAATGCATTTCCGCCCAGTCCATAAACCGTTTCCGTGGGAAATGCCACAAGTCCTCCGTTTCGCAAAACTTCGGCCGCCTCCAAAAGCTCCCCGTCTTCCGGATTCCTTACATCCCGAATCACTACTCTCTTCGTTTCCATCCTCTTACTGCCCCTGCTCCTTCGCCATATTCACAAACTTCGTAAACTCCGGCCGCCATAAAAGTTCTATCGTTCCAATCGGGCCGTTCCTCTGCTTGGCGATAATGACCTCCGCCACATTGGGCCTGTCCGTATCTTTATTATAGTAGTCATCCCGGTACAGAAACATCACGACATCCGCGTCCTGTTCAATTGCCCCCGACTCGCGAAGATCCGAAAGCATCGGCCGGTGATCCTGTCTGCTCTCACACGCCCGGCTTAGCTGTGAAAGGGCAATCACCGGGGCATTCAGCTCCCTTGCCAGTGCCTTGAGCGACCGGGAAATCTCCGATATTTCCTGCTGACGGTTATCTCCGCTCCTTGTCCCGCTCCCGCTCATCAGCTGCAGATAATCGATAATCACCATGCTTAATCCATATTCCAGCTTCATCTTCCTGCATTTGCTGCGCAGTTCGGTAATGGATATACCCGGCGTATCGTCAATAATCAGCTTCGAGCCGCCGATCACCCCAATTCCTTCCACTACGGCATCCCAGTCCGCGTCGGTCAGGCTTCCGGTTCTTAACTTCTGCGAGTCCACATTCGACTCCATGGAAAGCATACGGTTGACTAACTGCTCCTTGGACATTTCCAGGCTGAACACCATGCAGGGAAGCCCCCGGCGCACGGTAACATGATCCACCAGATTTAACACAAACGCCGTCTTTCCCATCGAAGGACGTGCCGCCAAAAGAACAAGATCCGAAGGCTGCATCCCCGAGGTTTTATAGTCCAGATCAATAAAGCCCGTGGGAATCCCGGTAACCGTCCCCCCGGACTTTGCTGCTGCTTCAATCTTTTCCAACACATTTAACGCCACCTGCTTAATCGGCACAAACTCACCGGCGCTTCGGCTCTGAAGCAGGTCAAAAATAGCCTTTTCTGTATAAGCCAGAATATCCTCCAGCCTTTCCTTCCCCGCATAGCAGGTATTGGCAATCTCTTCATTCACCTTAATCAGCCGCCGCATAACGGACTTTTCGCGGACAATGCCTGCGTAGCTTTTGATATTCACTGACACAGGCACCACATCCATAATCTCCTTAAACAGTTCCAGGCTGATAAGTTCCGGCGGAATATCCTTTTCTTTCAGACGGTTTTGAAGCGTCACCATATCCACCGGGCTTCCCTCATTAAACAATTCCACCATGGCGCCGAACATTACGCCGTACTGGTTCTGGTAAAAATCGTCCTGAACCAGGATTTCCGAAGCGGAGATAATCGCCTCCCGGTCAATCAGCATACAGGCGATAACCGACCGCTCCGCCTCCACACTGTGGGGAAGCACCCGCTTTAACAGCGCTTCATCCATCGTATCTTATGCCTCCACAACCTTAACAGCCAGTTTCGCCGTTACATCTTTGTGCAGCTTAATCGGAACCTCATGGGTTCCAAAGGTCTTTAACGGCTCCGGCATTAAAAACTTCTTCTTATCAATATCCATCTGCAGCTGTTCGGTAATGGCCCTGCTGATTTCCTTTCCAGAAACCGAACCGAAAGCCTTTCCGCCCTCGCCTGCCTTCATCGACACCGTAACCGAAAGCTTGGAAAGCTTCTCTGCCAGTTCCTTTGCCTCCGAAAGCTTCTGGTCTTCAATTCTCTGCGCATTCGCCTTCTGTAATTTTAAATCATTAAGTGCTTTGGGCGTAGCTTCGATCCCCAGCTTTTTAGGCAGAATAAAATTCCTCGCATAGCCGTCATTCACCTTAACGATCTGTCCTTTTTTTCCTAATGCCTTGACATCTTCTAATAACACAATTTCCATTATGATACTTCTCCCTTCTTACGCATTTCATCGATGGCGTCCTTTACTTTTGCCCGGGCCTGCTCAATGGTTACGCCCTCAAGCTGCGCCCCCGCCACGGTTCTGTGTCCGCCGCCGCCCAGAATTTCCATCATCACCTGTACATTCACTTCGTCAATGGAACGGGCACTTAAATAAATCACATGGTTGTATTCGGTGAGTACCACCGAAGCCTTGATTCCGTTAATCTCCAGCAAATCATTCGCCGCCTGTGCACCGACGATGGTAGGGCTTGCCAGCCCTTCTGCCGGGCATACGCTGATGGCAAATGCCTCCCGGTAAACCTCTGCCCGGCGCACGGCGTCTGCCTTTGCCTGATACTCTGCCATATTCTCCCGAAACATCTTGCGCACCCGGGTAATATCCGCTCCGCACCGGCGCAGATAAGCAGCCGCCTCAAACGTCCGCACTCCCGTCTGGTTCGTAAAATTCAGCGTATCAATCACAATTCCCGCATACATGGCGTCTGCCTCAGCCGGACGGATGCGGATGTTGTCGGCAATGTACTGAAGCACCTCGGCAACCATCTCACAGGCCGAGGAAGCATAGGGCTCCACGTAGGAAAGCACGGCATTGTCAATAATCTCGCTGCTCTGACGGTGATGATCGAGGACAACGATGGATTTTACCATGCGAAGCAGCGCCGGGGCATCGGTAATACTGGGCCGGTTCACATCGACCACCACCAGCATCGTCGCCGCGTCCACCAGTTCTGCCGCCTTAGGGCCCTTTAAAAACATATCCTCCGGATAATCCGGGTTTCCGATAAAGCGATCCATCATCGGCTTAACGGAAGTGGTCACTTCATTGATAACAATATGAGCTTTCTTATTCAGGGATGTGGCAATGCGGTAAATCCCCAGTGCCGCCCCAAAGGAGTCAATATCCGGCATCTTATGCCCCATAATCAGCAGGCGGTCTTTATTCTCCATCAGTTCCCGCAGCGCATGCGCCTTAACCCTTGCCTTAACCCGGGTAGATTTTTCCATCTGCTGCGCTTTTCCCCCGAAATACTGAATCTTTTCCCCATCCTTAATCACAGCCTGGTCGCCGCCGCGCCCCAGAGCCATATCGATGGCAGTACGGGCAAAATCGTAATCCTGATTATAGGTTTCTCCGTTCATCCCCATGCCGATACTTAAAGTCACAGCCATATCATTGCCGATATTTACTGTCTTTACATCTTCAAGGATGGCAAACCGGTCTTCCTGAATCCGCTGGACATACTGCTGTTTAATGGCAAAAAAATATTTATCCTTTTCCAGCTTTTTCACAATACCGTTCATCGCCGAAATGTACTTGTTCACCTTCCGGTCAATCAAGGCCATCAGCAGGGAACGGCGAACCTCTTCTACGGTTTCTAATGCTTCATCATAATTATCCAGATAAATCAGCCCGGCAACCATCTTCTGGTTGTCAATTTCCTTTTTATAGTGAAGGACTTCGGTTTCATCAGCCAGATAAACGGAAAGAAGATACTCCCGTGAAAAATCCTTTCCTAAAATATCTTCCAGCGTCGCTGCGTCATTTAACGCCACCCACTTTAAATCCATCCGGTAGTTGCGGTTATCATACTCCGTATGGATGGAAAACATCTCCTCCCCCGGCTCCAAATCATCCTTGGTCAGTTCCGGAAATAAACTCAGCAGATTCTTCCTGCTGTGCCGTTCCAATCCTAACAGTTCTCCAAAGGCAGCATTATTCCAAAGCAGTTTCCCCTTCTCGTCGGCAATCGCATAGGGCTGTATCATCTCGGAAAGCAGCTGCTTCTGAATCCAGGCATATTCGGAAGAAAACTCCACCAATCCCGCCAGCACATGTTTCCTCTGATACAGGTAAAACCAAAGAGCAGCCAGAATGTACAGGAAGGTAAACACACTCATCACCACGCCCGCCTGGACGTCCACCGCAGCAACCACCATGGTCGCCATAATCAGCAGGATAGAAAGGATGAGCGGCCACTGGAGATAAATACTCAGTTCTCCCTTAACCCGAACCTTGTTTTTCATCGCGTTCTCCTATTTTGTATGGACTTTAGTTATTGTTTTGCCTTTTTGCGGCTTATCAAACCATTATAGCATAAAAAAGGGTATCCGTCCATGAAAAATATTGGCGCAGGAAAATCGGCACCGGAAAATCCCTGGTGGTTTTGGCTGCACTTTACGCCGGTTTACCCCTGTGTTTTCTTTTTTTCCTTCTCTTTTTCCCGCAGTTCCTTAAAAAAAGAACGCATCATCTGCGAGCACTCTTCCCCCAGCGTTCCGGTTTTTACCCCGCATCGGTGGTTGAAGCCCTCCTGGTGCAAAAGATCAAGCACCGAACCGGCACAGCCCGCCTTGGGATTCATGCAGCCGATAATCACTTCCGGAATCCTGGCCTGGACAATGGCTCCGGCACACATGGGACAGGGTTCTAAGGTAATATAAATCCGGCAGTTTTCCAGCCGCCAGTCCCCCACCTGCCTGCAGGCTTTTCGGATGGCTATAATTTCTGCGTGAGCTAAAGTCGTGTGGTCTGTCATTCTCCGGTTATATCCCCGTCCGATAATCTTTCCCTCATGGACAATTACACAGCCAATGGGAACCTCATTTAGCGCAAGAGCCTTTTTCGCCTGACGAATAGCCTCTTTCATATATTTTTCATCTTCAGAAACGGGCGGCAGTGAAATCTTGGGCATAATAAAAACTCCTTATAAAAAGCATATACTTCTGTGGTATCTATTTTTCATCACAAACAATGCTATAATAGGAACATTGTTGCTGTTTATGTTCAGACAATGCCGATGCAGTAACAGTATACATGCTTAAAAAGAATATCGCAAGGAGGAATTTGCCATGAAATTATGCGGCTTTCAGAAAACAACATTATTAGATTATCCCGGACACATCGCTGCAGTTCTTTTTACCGGAGGCTGCAATTTTCGCTGCCCATTCTGCCATAACCGGGAACTATTGCCTGCCGATGCGGAAGCAGTCTTTACTGCTGAAGAAATTTTAAATGTTTTGAAAAAAAGGGCGGGAATCTTAGAAGGGGTATGCATTACCGGCGGCGAACCTCTGCTGCAGCCGGATATCGAAGACTTTATCCGCAGCATCCGTTCTCTTGGATTGGAAATTAAGCTGGATACCAACGGTTCCCGCCCGGAAAGGCTGAAACAATTATGCGAAAAGCATCTTTTGGATTATGTTGCCATGGATATTAAAAACGGGCCAACACATTACGGCGAAACCAGCGGATGCCCGGATATCGACTTAGCATCTATCCGGGAATCCGTTGACTTCTTAAAACACTGGGATAAACCTTATGAATTTCGGACAACCGTCGTCCGTGAACTTCACTGCGCCCAGGATTTTGAGGAGATAGGGACCTGGCTTGCAGGAGCCTCCCAGTATTTCCTGCAAAACTATGTTGATTCCGAAAATGTTCTCCAGCCGGGATTTACAAGCTGCACGAAAGAAGAGCTTCTGTCCTTTGCCGCTATCGTTAAACCTTATGTAAAACAGGTAAGCCTGCGCGGGGTCGATTAATACAAATTGAACTATCCATTTTCCTGTAAATTTCCCTGTAAATAACTCCCGCTACGGTGTCTGTACACGGCGCACGGCTGCCGAAGCCACATTCTGCTCTCCCAGACGGATATCCGTATACCAGTAGCCAAACCGCCCGTCCTGGGCCTGCTGCTTTTTCGAGAGAACAAAATTAGGAAAACCGAACATGGAAGCCATGTACTTTTCATTGTTGAAATAATGACCCGGCACACCCAGAAGATAACGAGGAAATCCCTGCGGATTTTCCAGCCGCGCCAGAATCAGGTAGCGGTAATTATAATAGCCATGGAGAAGAAAACTGTTATTTCCGTAAATCCAGACCTCCCTTGGCAAAAGTCCGATATCCTGCGGCTTTATCACCAGAATTTCACACCCATACTGACTCTCAAATGCCTGTATCTTCGGATATGTCTTTGAAAGAAAATCCCATAACGGAACAGGAGGAATCTTCTCCTCCTCTTCCAGCTTTGCCAGAGCTTCCGGATCTCCCACAATCAAAGGCTCTTCCTCCTGCTGCCGGATAAACGACTGTTGATTTAATGGCTGTTGATTTAGCGGCTGTTGGTTTAGCGGCTGCTGGTTCATTGACTGCTGGCTTAGCGGCTGTTGGTTTAATGGTTGTGCGTTTAACGGCTGATGGCTTAACGGCTGTGTGTTTAACGGCTGTTGGCTTAGTAGCTGTGCATTCAACGGAGGATTCCCCTGCACCTGCGGATTTAACGGCTGCTGCCCCAATACCGGTGGATGAAAAAACTTCTGATTCCCCATCCGTGTCCTTTCCTGCTGCTGATTCTCCCTGGGCAGCCCCATAGAGCGGCGGGGTGCCATGGTATAGCTGTTCATGCGGCTGCGGGTAATTCGATTTCCTGCAGACTGCTGCGGGCGGTTTGATGAAGTCGTCATTTCCGTAATTTTATCTTTTCTGTCTTCTTTTACCGTTTCTTTTCCATTTCCTTTTAAAGTTTCTTTTACGGTTATATTTAAACCATCTTTTCTATCTCCTTCAGCCTCTTCTTTTTGATTCTTATGCACAAAATTCTCAGCATTCAATTCATTTTTTGTGTATTTACTCTTTTCCGGCTCTTTGCTCTCCTTTTGCCATTCATCGCTTACGGATACTTCGTTCTTTTCTGTCCGTTCACTACTTTCCGGCCGCTCACTTCCTTTAAATGGTTTGTTCTCCTTTGACTGTTCGCTCCTTCCCGGCTGTTCACTCCTTTTTTCTTCTCCGTTATCCCTTATTCTTATCTCGCTCTCATTCGCAGACTCCGTTCCTGCCATCATTTCCGCAGCACGATTCTCTTTCACCGGTGCAAATGCCACCTCTGCCGCCTGTACCACTGCTTCCTCCACAGACGAAAGCGCTGAAACCGATGAGATTTCTTCTCCTGCTTCTCCCCCTCTGCTTTGACCAGATGTCCGTTCGGCAGCTCGCGCTATGCTTTGACCGGATATCCGTTCGCCAGCCTGCCCTCGGCTTTGACCTGATGTCAATTCGGCAGCCTGGGCTATGCTGTCCTCCCAAATCGTTGTATATACCTTCCAGGAATCTTTTTTTTCATGGATGGTCAAGCCGTAGCAATCCTCTATGCTATCGCCTGACTGTTCGACATCGGCGGCCTGCAGCGTCGTGCGGAACTCCCCGCCGCCATTGCGCAGTATCAGGTTTCCAAGAAAGATTTCCCTGCGGGCGGATAAAAGATAAACGCCGAGATTTCCGCTTCCCAGATAAAGCTTTCTTATGCTGACATTCAGTTTACATAACCCGTTTCTGGTTTCCAGTTTTACAAAGCCTACATTCTTCCCCTTCACTTTTCCCTCATATTCATAAAGATATGAGATCAGTCTTTTAAATTCTGTCACATCGCCCTCCCCTTCCACTTCTTAATTTATTCGTGCGCCTCGCACAAAAATTTGCCAAATTTTTCACAAAAACTTGTGTTTCTATGCTAAGGCGGAACTTTACTTTTTATTTTATGCAAATAAGCATTGAAATTATTCCTCGAAAATGTTATCCTATAGGTAAGCAAAGCGGTAAAAATTTTTTTTATTTATTGGGAGGGTTTTCATCATGAGAATTTACAAGACTAAAGACTATGACGCCTTAAGCCGGAAAGCTGCTTCGGTCATCGCCGCACAGGTTACCCTGAAGCCGGATTCTGTACTTGGCCTGGCTACCGGTTCCAGCCCATTAGGCACCTACAAGTACCTTATCGAGCGCTTCAAGGACGGTGAACTTGATTTTTCCGAAGTGAAAACGGCTAACCTGGATGAATACCGTGGTCTTACCCGAGAGAATGACCAGAGTTATTACTATTTTATGTACCACAATTTATTCCAGCACATTAATATTAACATGGGAAACACCAACATCCCTGACGGGACTACCTCCGATGCGAAGGCCGAAGCTGCCCGCTATGATCAGGTTATCCGCGGCCTGGGCGGTGTAGATTTACAGCTTTTAGGATTAGGACATAATGGACATATCGGTTTCAACGAACCTTCCGATTATTTTGCAATGGGAACCCACTGCGTAGATCTGCAGCCCAGTACCATTGAGGCCAATAAACGCTTTTTCGCTTCCATCGATGATGTTCCCAAACAGGCATTTACCATGGGAATCGGCACCATCATGGCGGCTCGCAAAATCTTACTTATCGTGAGCGGGAATGAAAAGGCACAAATTCTTTATGATGCTCTCTGCGGCCCGGTTACTTCGCATGTACCTGCATCCATTTTGCAGATGCATCCGAATGTAATTGTTGTTGCAGATGAGGCAGCTCTTTCTAAGTTTAACCTGTAACACCCCCCTGCTGCAGATACAAACCGAGAGGCTGCTGTCACGTACTGAAAATGTCCTTTTTGTGATCATTTTTGTACACTGATGCATAAAAAACCGGCAGAGCGAATTTTCACTCTGCCGGAATTTTTTCTTTTTCTTATATTTTTTTCCCATTTCTCTCTTCCGTTTTTCTCTTCACTGTGCTTCTGCTTCCCCACATATTCCCCGGCATCTCTCAACCATCTTTCCCGTTTGAAATCCGTGAAAAACCATTGGCCAGCGCTGCAAACTGCTCCAGTGTCAATGCCTCTCCACGCACCGTCGGCGAAAATCCCAGACTTTCAATCACCTGTGCAATTTCCTCTTTGCTGTAGGGAATTTCTGCTGCATTGTTCAGTCCGTTCTGCAGGGTTTTTCTCCTCTGGTTAAATGAAGCACGGATCAGGTTAAACATCAGCTTTTCATCCTCAACCTCAATCGGCGGCTTTGTGTGACAAGTCAGGCGGATAACAGCGGACCCCACACTCGGGCGCGGAATAAAGCAGTTTGGCGGAACATTAGCAACCAGATAAGGACTGGCATAATACTGCACAGCCAGGGAAAGCGCACCATAATCCTTCGTCCCCGGCCCTGCTTCCATCCTCTGTGCCACCTCCTTCTGCACCATCACGGTAATGGAATCTACAGGCACATGTTCTTCAAACAGTCCCATAATAATCGGCGTGGTAATGTAATAGGGAAGATTTGCCACCACCTTCAGCGGCTTTCCCTTATGATATTCGCGGGCCAGAGCATGGATATCTACTTTTAAAATATCCCCGTGAATCACCTTAACATTATCGTAATCCTTCAGCGTTTCCTGCAGAATAGGAATTAAATGATCGTCAATCTCCACTGCGATTACCTGACGCGCAGATTCTGCCAGGCACTGCGTCATCGTTCCGATTCCCGGGCCGATTTCCAGCACTACATCTTCCTTTTCTATCTGTGCCGCCCGGATAATCTTATCCAGCACATGCGGATCAATCAAAAAATTCTGCCCGAATTTTTTCTGGAAAACAAACTGATGTTTTTGAATTAATTCTATGGTATTCTTCGGTATTCCAAGATCTGCCATCCATCCATCCTTTCGTGACTTTACAAAACTATACAAAATATTGCCTCTGCAAAAAATCTGTTGATATTTCTGCCCTTTTTATTGCTATGATTGATGTATTTCAAACAGATGTTCTCCGTTTTCCCAGGTCTGCCTTTCTACATGCTCTGGTTCAATCCCCTTAATTTCGGCAACTGCCCGGACAATCAAAGGCAGATACAGCGAGGAATTTCTCTTTCCCCGATAAGGAACCGGTGCCAGATACGGACAATCCGTTTCCAGAACCAGACGTTCTAAAGGGGCATAGGCGATAACTTCTTTCAGATGCCGGGCATTTTGGAAGGTCGAAACACCCCCGATTCCCAGGAAAAATCCCATGTTCAAATATTCTCTGGCTATCTCCCGGCTGTAGGAAAAGCAGTGAATTACCCCGCCCACATCCCCGGCCTTCTCCGCTTTCATGATATCCAAAGTATCCTTCGCCGCGTCCCTGCTGTGAATAATTACCGGGATCTTCGTCCTCCTGGCTAAGTCCAACTGCCGGACAAACCAGTGCTTCTGTATGGAAATCTCCGGTTCTTTCCAGTAATAATCCAGGCCTATTTCACCCACGGCTACCACCTTCTCCCGCCGTGTAAGTTCCTCCAGCCACAGTAAATCTTCCTCCGCCATTTCACCGCTTTCACTGGGGTGCACACCTGCGGCACCATAAATAAAAGGATATTCTTCCGTTAATTTCACCGTCCGTTTCGTGCTCTCTATACTGGCACCCACGTTGACCACCTTGCCGATTCCCGCAGCCAAAAGCGACATTAAAAGTTCGTCCCGATCTTCATCAAAAGCTGCATTATCATAGTGTGTATGTGTATCAAAAATCATGATTCTACCTCGTTACTTTTCTTCTGTCCGGAATCTGCCTTCTGCCTTTTTTCTGCCTTTTTTAAATCATTCAGGAAAACACCACCGAATACAGCCATGCCAGTAGCAGTAAATGTCCAGGATAAGCAAGATAAAACAGAGATTTTCCCGGCCATTTACCCTCGTTTCCATGATAGCAGCGCAGAAGCAAAACACCAAGCAGCGCCGCCCCGCAGCAGCTTAAACTTTCCAGCACGGCCATAGCCGCCGCCACCTTCAGCTGTATCCCGCTGTCCCGAAACAGGTACAAAAGCACAATGAACATAACTCCCATTGCCCCGTAATCTGCCCTTAAAAATTCTGCGGCCAGACAGCCGATAAGCAGGAAAATCATTCTTCCCAGCCTATGATTCCAAAACCGTTCAGCAGCGCAGAGTGTCAGGAACGCAATCAAGAGAGTAAACATTACATTCTGGTATTTCGGATAAACCATCTGTCCAAAAATCGCCAGATCAAAGGGAATTTCCGACAGCAGTGCAAAGATAAACAGCCTCTGTCCATACCTTTTTTTATGCCTGGTATGGACAAATCCTTCGACCAGCAAGAAGGCAAAAACAGGGAAGGACAGCCGCCCGGCACAGCGCAGAATAAAGTCAATATTCTGCCACCGCTTCCCTAAATCCGTCAGCGCAAACGGCAGGAAAAGAGAATTTTGGTTCTGCAAAATTCCCCTTTCCACAAACACAACCGCGCTGTGATCCACAATCATAAAGAGCAATGCAATACATTTGAGCATCCTTCCGGTAAGTTCCGGAAACTTTTCTTCTTTCATTACTTTATAAGTCCGCCGCCGATAAGGCGGCATCCATTCAGGTATTCCAAGTGCGCCCGGCAGACTTTTATTCATGATGGTGCTCTCGCTTGTGGGCACATGATGGTTTTCTTTGCTGCTTTTCAATCCTTACTCTTACAAATTTCTTTCATGATATTAACAAATCTCCGCACCGGACGGCATATCCTTCTCGGGAATCATCAGCGCAAGCCTGCC
Organism: Lachnospiraceae bacterium; assembly: GCA_009774615.1. Classification (GTDB taxonomy): domain Bacteria; phylum Bacillota; class Clostridia; order Lachnospirales; family Lachnospiraceae; genus Caccovicinus. Next base: position 5,847 of record VSOC01000076.1, on the reverse strand, counting down.
CTGGGCATCCTCGGCACAGAGAAGCATACCCTCAGAAAGCACGCCGGCCAGCTTTGCCGGCTTTAGGTTCGTTACAACCATAACCTTCTTGCCAACCATCTCCTCCGGTGTGTAATCTGCCTTAATACCGCTGACAATCTGCCGCACCTGGCTTCCCAGTTTAACCTGGGAGCAGAGAAGCTTTTTCGATTTTTTCACGGCTTCACAGGCAATAATTTCCCCTACCCGGAACTGTAATTTTGCAAAATCCTCATAAGTAATTTCCGGCTTTGCCTCCAGATCAATCGCTGCCGTTTCCTCTGCTTCCCTGCCGTTTTCTGCCGATGCGGATGCAGGGCTCTCCTGTCCGTCACCGGTCTGCCCCGCTTCTTCCTGAGCAGCTTTTGCCTGCGCCTTCTGGATCTCCTCCGCCTCAGCCAGCACCTTCTTTGCATCCAGGCGGGCAAATAAAATCTCCGGTGCATCGGTCACTTTATTTCCGGATACATACTGACCGAATCCTCCTGTCTTTATCTCCTCTAAACTCCTCTTGTTTGTATTTAACTGTGCCAAAATCTTTGCGGAAGTTTCGGGCATAAAGGATTCTAAAAGGGAAGCGCCGATGGTAATTGCCTCTGCCAGATGATAAAGCACCGTTGCCAGACGATCCTTCTTCGCCTCATCCTTTGCCAGTGTCCACGGCGTCGTTTCATCGATGTATTTATTGCTTCGACGGAAAATTTCAAAAATTGCAGTAATCGCATCGGCTACCCGGAGCTGATCCATCTTTTCCTCTGCCTTTGTCACTGCGGCAAGCACCGTTTCCTGGAGATCCCTGTCAATGGCGGCTTCCTCCTCATTTGCCGTATGACGGTTTTCCATAATTCCGCCGAAATACTGGTTGCTCATGGAAATCGTGCGCTTAACCAGATTGCCCAGGATATTTGCCAGATCCGAGTTCATCCGCTCTACCATTAATTCCCAGGAAATAACACCGTCATTGTCAAACGGCATTTCGTGAAGGACAAAATAGCGAACCGCATCCACACCAAACACCTTTACCAGGTCGTCCGCATAAAGCACATTGCCCTTGGACTTACTCATCTTGCCGTCCCCCTGTAAAAGCCACGGATGACCAAAGATCTGCCTGGGCAGCGGAATATCCAGAGCCATCAGAAAGATCGGCCAGTAAATGGTATGGAAGCGAATAATATCCTTGCCAATCAGGTGCAAATCCGCAGGCCAGTACTTTGCCCAAAGTTCGCCGTGGTTTCCGTCCGTATCATAACCAAGACCGGTAATGTAATTGGTCAGTGCATCCAGCCATACATAGGTCACATGCTTGGGGTCAAAGGAAACCGGGATTCCCCAGCTGAAAGAGGTACGGGAAACGCACAGATCCTGAAGCCCCGGAAGCAGGAAGTTATTCATCATCTCATTTTTCCGGGAAACCGGCTGAATAAACTCCGGATGCGCATGAATATGGTCGATTAAGCGCTGCGCATATTTGCTCATTTTAAAGAAATAGGCTTCTTCCTTTGCCGGCTGAACTGCCCGCCCGCAGTCCGGGCATTTCCCGTCCACCAACTGCGATTCCGTAAAGAAAGACTCGCAGGGGGTACAGTACATGCCTTCGTAATAGCCCTTGTAAATATCGCCCTGATCATAAAGCTTTTTAAAAATCTTCTGTACCTGGGCTTCATGATCCTTGTCCGTAGTGCGGATAAACTTATCATAGGAAGTATTCATTAAATCCCAGATCCGCTGAATTTCTTCTGCAACCCTGTCCACAAACGCCTGCGGCGTTATCCCGGCTGCCTTTGCCTTTTCCTCAATCTTCTGCCCATGTTCATCCGTCCCGGTCTGGAAACGCACATCAAACCCCTGTTCCCTCTTAAACCGGGCAATGCTGTCCGCCAGCACGATTTCATACGAATTGCCAATATGCGGCTTACCCGAAGTATAGGCAATCGCAGTGGTAATGTAATAGGATTTTTTACAATTCTTACACATGTTCTTTTCCTGCCTTTCCTGTTTTTTATCATGATTTGTTTTTCTTATTTTCCTGCTTTTCATCCCGTAAAAAATACGGAATCTTCCCATAAAAAACAATAAAGCACCCCATCTGTTTAAAGACGAGGTGCTCCCGTGATACCACTTTAAATTCGCCTCTGCCTTACGGCAGACGGCCTCTGCAAGCTGCGGTGCAATACTTCAATCCAGATAATGCAATAACAGCTCCTCACGATAACGGGTGAATCCGTCAGAACTTAAAGCATAGTGCCTAAACCTAATACCAACAAGCACCTGCCCTCGGCTCCAAAGCTCCAAGACCATGTTCACCACTTTCCGCATCATCCCTTTTCAGCACAAGGAGGGACTCTCTGTCGATGTTTTCACTGGCTAATCTTCTTTTCTCCGCTTTTCTCAGTGTTTTTGTAATTTTAAATTTTTAGTTTCTTTCTTACTTTGCGTTTCCTTCTGCTTAACTGCGTATTTTCTTGTTTCTCTAGTGTAGCGGGTTACTGCCTATTTGTCAAGAGGTCTTGCCAAGAATTTCATCTTTGTAGAATTTAATTGCAATATACCTTACAGAGAAATTTAAGGCAGTTCATCAAGAATATTAAAGAATCCCTGATACATTCCAGAACAGCTCACCCTTCTGCTTCCATTCTCCGGCAAATGAACATACAGACATTAAAACAGATACCGCTGCTGTGCCGCATAGACAAAGCAGCCGCCTCCCTATCTTTCTCATGTTCACTTTCCTCCTTCTTTTTTATTTTCATTTTACCATAATTTTATCCAACCGACTACCATTATTTCTAAAATCATCTTTACCTTATCATTTTCAGGGAAATTCCATGCCCTGCTGCCCTCATCCCCTCTTGAAAAATATCCCGTTTTTTAGTATAATTATCCCATTATCATATACGAAAGGATCTTATTTTAGCGACTATGAAAAAGAGTGTCCTTTATCTGTTTATGGCTGCTGCCAGCCTTTTTCTCTGCACAGGCTGTAAAAAGCAGGAACCGCTTCCTGCCCAAAGCCCTGCACCATCTTCCGTTATTTCACTGACCGTCTGGGGCGGTGAAGATGATGAAGCACTTCTTGCAGAGATTTTTTCTTCTTTTCAATCCAATTATGCGGATCAGGCTACATTTCAAATTCATTATCAGCCCCAGAGCGAATCAAGCTGCAAGGATGCACTGCTTGCCAATCTGGAGGAAGGCGCGGATGTTTTTGCCTTTGCTGATGATCAGGTTGCAGCACTTGCCGCTGCCGGCGCCCTGGAACCTATAGAAAACCAGGAAACCATTCGTGCTGCCAATCTCTCTGCCTCGGTGGAAGCTGCTTCCGTGGACAATACGCTCTATGCCTATCCCCTGACGGCGGACAATGGCTATTTCCTCTACTATAACAAGGCTTATTTCTCCGAAAATGATATTCAGAGCTTAAACCGGATGGTTGAAATTGCTGCCGAGCGGGAAAAGCTGGTCACGATGGACTGGACTTCTGCCTGGTATGTCTATGCCTTTTTTGGCAATACCGGGCTTGAAGTCGGTTTAAATGCCGATGGCATAACCAATTACTGCACTTGGAACCAAACCGACAGCCCGATTCGCGGCATCGATGTTGCACGGGCAATGCTGGAAATTTCCTCCAGCCCCGGCTTTGCCAGCAAAACCGACACCGAGTTTCTTGCCGGCGTACAGGATGGAACGGTCATCGCCGGGGTCAGTGGTGCATGGAACGGCATTGCCATTGAAAAAGCCTGGGGAAAAAACATGGGCGCGGCAAAGCTTCCCACCTATAACTGTAAAAATCAGCAGCTGCAGATGGCTTCCTTTTCCGGCTGCAAGCTCATCGGCGTAAATGCCTACTCCAAAAACAAGGACTGGGCGGTAAAGCTTGCCGAATGGATCAGCAATGAACGCAACCAGACCCTTCGCTTTGAACAGCGCGGGCAGGGTCCATCGAATATTTCAGCGGCAAATTCCCCCGCAGTCCAGGAATCTCCGGCTATCACCGCACTGCTTGCACAGTCCGAATTTTCACAGCTCCAGCGTGTGGGCGGAAAATTCTGGGACCCTGTAACCGCCTTTGCCACCAGCATGGCAGAGCAAAATCCCTCCGGCACATCCCTTCAGGAGCAGCTGGATCGGATGGTCGAAGGCGTAACTGCACGCTAGTGTGCGTACACTAGCGCGTGTCTGGACAATGCTCCAGAGCGTGTCTGCGGCAAAAAATAAACATGCTTATCAAGCTTTAGGAGGAAATTCTATGAAAGGCAGGCTAACCCTACAGCAGCGCCTGGTGCTGCCCGTTCTTTTGCTGGGACTGATTATGCTGCTTTCAAATATTCTGGCAGTGTTCAGCATCCATAATGTTAATGCCAATGCAGGCGTTATTGTCGATCAGTACATGGTCAGTGAAACAAAGCTGGAAAGTATCCGTCATTCAATGATGAATATTCACCGTCTTGCCCTGTCCCACATCGTAGCTGCCGATCATGCCACGATGATTAAGCTGGTGGGAGAAATCAAGGAGGAAGAAAAAATCCTGGATGAAAAGCTGGAGGACTATGCATCCTTTGTTTCCAAAGAAGACCAGCAAACCTATACTGCCCTTTTGGACAATTACGATTCCTTTAAACATGCCCTTGTTTTTCTGGTCTGTGCCAGCGCGGACAGTAAAACCCAGGAAGCCTATGCCATGGCAAACGGCGATGTTGCCCGCTACAGCGGCGCTGCCGAAGAGGAAATCAATGCCCTCTATGCTTCCGTAAGTGCCCAGGCAGGCGATGCGCGCAGCCATCTTTCGGTGGTCTACATTATCTCCCTGATCACCAGCGCCGCCACACTGACCGTCGGAATATTCCTGGTCGCTGCCGCATTCCGCATTATCAAAAAATACGTTATTGCCCCCATCCGCGATGCCATGGACACATTGAAAATCAGCTCCGAGCGCATAAACGGTGTGGTAAGTGAGGTGCGAAAAAGAACCAAAACCTCCCACAGTCAGGTACATAAGCTTTCCGGGATGACCGATGACCTCTCTGCGGCATTTGAAGAAATAGCAGGAAACGCCTCTGCGATTCGGGACAATGCTTCCGGGACGCAAAGCGATGTAAAAGAAACAAATGAGGAATGTCTGGCAATCACTGCCTATTCTGTAGAAATGCGCGGACGTGCAGAAGAGATGGAACAGTCTGCACAGACAAATAAAGAAGCCATCCGTGCAAAAACCGAGGAAATCATGTCCGTGCTGCACGGTGCTATCGAAAAGAGTCGAAGCGTAAATCAGATTAACCTGTTAATCAATGATATTTTTTCCATTTCCACCTCAACCGACCTGATTGCCATCAATGCCTCCATCGAAGCTACAAGGGCAGGGGAGGCAGGAAAAGGCTTTGCCGTCGTTGCCCAGGAGATCCGAAAGCTCGCCGATTCCTGTGCCGAAACTGCCGGGCACATCCAGGAGGTAAGCAAGGTCGTAACCGGTGCTGTAGACTACCTATCCGAAAGCGCCCAGGAATTAGTGGATTACCTTGGGCAAAATGTGCTGACCCAGTTTGAACTTTCTGTCCAGTCCGGGCAGCAATACCGGAAGGACGCCTCTTATATTGAAGGCTCCATGGAAGCCTTTAACCAGCGAACCGACCGCCTGCGGAATGCCATGGACGAAATCACTGCCTCCATTACCGGCATTTCCGAAGCCATCGACGGTGCCCTTCCTGATGTCACCGGCGCAGCCGTCAGCACCCACACTCTGGCAGAAGATATGGCAGAAATCACTGCCCGGATGGACACGAACCAGGAAATTGTCGGGGAATTGAGGAAGCAGATGGAGGTGTTTGCGAATTT
>VSOC01000075.1 GCA_009774615.1 Lachnospiraceae bacterium | reverse complement strand
AATTGGAATTGTGTATGGATCCGCCACGATCGGAAGATATTTAAAAATGCTGGATTCCCGAGGTTATACAGTGCAAAAGGGGAATCAGGGGCGTCTGCTGACGGGCGAAGGGCAGGAATGGCTCCGGACGATGGAAGAGAATCTGGAGCGTGCCCGGATACGAAAGCAGTCGTCGGAAGCCCTGCAGATTAACCAGTATTCGGATTTAATTGATTTGATGAAGGCCAGGAAGGCGATAGAGATAGAAACCGTGCGCCTGGCTGCGGAAAATGCATCCGAACAGGAGATTCGGCAGCTTAGAAAAACGATTAATGTCTATTACCGCTATATTGCAGAGAAAAAAGATTTTGTTGATCCGGCGCTGGATTTTCACAGTATTATTGCCGATATGAGCCATAATCGTTTTATGAAGGCGATTTTGGAAATGATGTTTTTTGAAGAAAAAAAGATTGAGAATACCATTACACAGTTAAAAACCCGGGAGCAGGGCAATATTTATGTGATTGAACATGATGATATTACCACGGCAATTGAAGAACGCAATCCCGATCTGGCGGCGGAATTGATGTCTAAACATATGGATGGGATTTTGGAAACGGTGATCCTCCAGGTGCGGCAGATGGAAGAAAGCGGAAAAAGTCTGGAAGAAGGAGGAAACCCCAATGAATGAACGCTGCCGACAGATAGAACGCAGTATTATAAAAGATTTTCGGAAAACGATTTGGAAGCCGTTTATCCGGGGACTGAATGAATACCAGATGCTGCAGCCGGGGGACAGTGTGGCCGTCTGCATCTCGGGCGGAAAGGATTCCATGCTTCTTGCCAAGTGTATGCAGGAGATTCTCCGCCATGGAAAGATGGAATTCGGTCTGCATTTTTTGGTGATGGACCCGGGGTATCATCCGGCGAACCGGGCACTGATTGAGGAAAATGCCGGGCTTTTGGAGGTTCCGATTCATATTTTTTCTTCGGAGATTTTTGACACGGTGGCGGATGTTGCCCAGTCGCCCTGCTACCTCTGCGCCCGGATGCGGCGGGGCTATCTCTATGCCCATGCAAAGGAACTGGGGTGTAATAAGATTGCCCTGGGGCATCATTTTGACGATGTGATTGAAACGATTTTAATGAGTATGCTCTACGGCGCTCAGGTCAATACGATGATGCCCAAGCTTCACAGCACAAATTTTGAAGGAATGGAGTTAATTCGGCCTTTATATTTTGTAAAAGAGGCGGATATTCTTGCGTGGAAGGAGCAGAACGGGCTTCGGTTTTTGCAGTGCGCCTGCCGCTTTACTGAGCAGATTGCCCGGGAGAGGAAGGAAGCAGAAGAAACGGCAGGAGAGATTGTAAAATCATCCAAGCGCCAGGAAATGAAGGAGTTCATTGCGCAGTTTCGCAAAATCAGTCCCCATATTGAAAACAATATTTTAAAAAGCGTGGAGAATGTTAATCTCGACGCTTGTTTGGGTTATGTGCAAAAGGGTGTCCGGCATCATTTCCTGGAGGATTACGCGCCGAAAACCGGAAAAACTGAATATTAAAGAAATTTCTGCATAAACTTTACCATAAGGTGCGCAAAGGGTTACTGTTTACCGGTAATCCCAAAGGCATGACAGGCTTGGTCTTTTTGGCAAAACCGCAGCGGGAAAAGAGCAGCCGGGAAAGCAGGAAGGTGGTAAGGGTTATGGAGTTAGTTAAAAAGCAGATACATATGAACCGGGTTAAGGGAAGGGCTTCAACACAGATAACGCTGGATGATGACTTTATTGTGCCGGATACACTGGATGATATGGCGCAGGTGCTGCTGACGACGGGCGAGGTAGCTATAGATTCCGTAAAGCCGATGAGTGAAAAGGTGCAGATTAAAGGAAAACTGGATTTCCAGGTGCTTTACCGGAAGGAAGAGGGCGGACTGCAGACCCTGGCCGGTTCGGTTCCTTTTGACGAAACGGTGAATGTTTCGGATCTGGAAGAGCGGGACGAGGTAAGTTTAAGCTGGGAGCTTGAGGATCTGACCGCGGAAATGATTCATTCCCGGAAACTGGGGATTAAGGCATTAATCGGGTTTTCCATTCAGGCGGAGGGATTGACCGAGGAGTCTGCGGCCGTGGATGTCGGGATGGAGCCGGAGGAGGAAGTACAGGTGCGCAAGGAACAGATGGAGGTTGCCTCCATTGCCGTAAGGCGCAGGGATACCTTCCGTATTCAGGAAGATATCACACTTCCTGCAAATAAGCCCAATGTTGACCGGCTGCTATGGAAGGAAATGCGTCTTCGCGGGGTGAATACCCGGCCGCTCGACGGAAAGCTTTTAATCAGCGGGGATCTGATGATTTTCCTTTTATATGTTGGCGAAGGAGAGAATATCCCTGTGCAGTGGATGGAGGAGAGCATACCGTTTTCCGGGGAAATGGAACTTCCGGAAAGCGCGGAGGAGATGGTTCCCATGGTCAATGTCCGCCTGGCGCATAAGGAACTGGAAGCAAAGCCCGATTATGACGGGGAAATGCGCGAGTTCGGAGCAGATGCCGTGCTGGATTTGGATATTCGGCTTTACCAGGAGGAAGATATGACCTTGCTTGGCGATCTCTACTCTACCCGGGAAGAGCTTGAGCCTGTGGTAAAAACCGCATGTTTTCAGCAGATCCTGGCTAAAAATGCCTGTAAGTGCAAGCTTTCGGAGAAATTCGGCTTAAATGACAGCCGTCAGATTTTACAGATTTGCCGGAGCGACGGAACGGTAAAGCTGGATGAGGTTTCGGTGGTGGAGGACGGACTTTTGCTGGAAGGGATTTTGGAACTTTCGCTTTTGTATCTGACCAGTGACGATGTGTCGCCGATTCAGTCGGAACAGTTCGCGATTCCTTACCAGTGCAGCGCTACGGCACCGGGGGTGACAGAGGAAAGCATCTATCAGGTCATCCCCGGTCTGGAACAGCTTACAGCGGTTATGCTGGGGGGGAATTCCGTGGAGATTAAAGCGGTGGTCAATCTGGAAGTGCTGGTGCAAAAACCCGTGGAGCAGCCGGTTATTGTCGGCGTGGAGGAAAGGCCGCTTGATTTGGAACGACTGCAGAAGCTTCCGGGGATTGTCGGCTACATCGTGCAGCCGGAGGATGATTTGTGGAGGATTGCCAAAGAATTTCACACAACCATGGACACGGTAAGGGAAACCAACGGATTAGAAGATGGGCAGGTGCGAACCGGACAGAAGCTGATTTTGGTAAAAGAAATCGGAAACATGCACAATTTTTCAAAAATGTGATATATTAAGAGTAGAGTCGTTACCGTTTTCGCAGGTCTGTGAATATGTGAACAGTAACGCAGAGTGTTCTCCGCAGCCAGGATTTACCGGGCAGCCGGGGGATGCTTTTCCAAAGATAATCTCCGGTGTGCCGGGAATCCGGCTGCACTTGGGTGCTGCCGCGCATCCAGCTGGTGCTTTTTCATAGATTCGGGCAGGTATCTGGTCCGGGCGGCTGCGGCGTTATTGCAAGACGCCGATGCCGTTTACATAGTGGGAGAGTCCGCGGGGTGCGCATTTTTATGGATGTCTGCCTGTTGTCGAGCAGGAGAAAAAACAACAGGACGGAAGCGTCAAAAGGTTTTTTGCTGTTTTTGATGATACGAAGGAAGAGGAGGAAAGTCTGTCATGAAAGAAAAGGAGAAGGCAGAGCCGGGGGAAAATGTCGTTTACATCCTTCTGTGCCGGGATCATACGTTTTATTGTGGGTGGACGAATGATTTGGACAAGCGGGTGAGTACGCATAATGCCGGAAAAGGCGCGAAATATACAAAAGGCCGCCGCCCGGTGAAGCTGGTTTACTGGGAAGTATTTTCCAGTAAGCAGGAAGCCATGCGCCGGGAGGCGGCTATTAAACGTCTTAGCCGAAGCGAAAAAGAAGTGCTGGTTTACCAGTTTGCCAAACATCAATGAGTCGGCAGATTAAGCGACAAAACAGTACATCATCACATAGTGGCAGAAGCTTCCGCCCATAACAAAGAGGTGGAAGATCTCATGGGAGCCAAAATATTTATGCCGGGCGTTAAAAAGCGGCAGTTTTAAGGCGTAAATAATGCCGCCCGCCGTATAGATAATCCCCCCTGCCAGAAGCCATCCGAAACCTGCCCGGGGGAGAGCGTGGATAATTCGGGTAAAAGCCAGGATGCAGACCCAGCCCATAGCGATGTACAGAATGGAAGAAAACCACTTGGGGCAGGTAATCCAGAAGGCTTTAATAAGAATTCCGGCGGCTGCGATCCCCCAGACCAAGGCCAGCAAATTCCACCCGGTCTTATCGCCCAGGACAACCATGCACACCGGCGTATAGGTTCCGGCAATCAGGATAAAGATCATCATGTGATCCAGCTTGCGCAGGCGTTTGTTGATTTCCGGGGAAATATCCAGGGTGTGGTAAATCGTACTGGCGGCATAGAGCAAAATCATGCTGACAATAAAAATAGAAAGTGCCGTCAGGTGGATGGAATCCGGCTCACGAGCTGCCTTTATCAGCAGAGGGGTAGCAGCAAACATAGCGGCAATCATTCCGATAAAATGCGTAATGGCACTTCCGGGATCTTTAATATGAAGTTTCATGGATGTCCTCCTTTCCATCTTATCAAGGGATAGTCCCTGAATGAGTGGTTTACTATAAACTGTGGTTTCTAAAAAATAATGTATTTATTAAAACTATTATATGTAGTATTGAAAACTATATGTGCTTATAATTAATACTATAACTCTTTTTTTTGTGTTTGGCAAGTATTTTTAGAAATTTAAACAAATAATGATGCTTTTTGACGTGGAACAAACGAATGAAACAAAAGGATGGTATTAACAGAACATGCTGAATATACTTTATGAAGATGATGAAATTATTGTGGTCGTAAAACCTTCGGGGATAGAAGCACAGTCTTCCCGGGGATTTTCGCAGGATATGGTGAGCTTAATAGGGAAGCATTTATGCACAAAGTTATCCACAGATTGGGGAAAACTATCCACAGATAAGGGAAAACAGGGGAAAAAAGAAAGAATTCCTTATGTAGGAGTTATCCACAGGCTGGATAAGCCGGTTTCCGGGGTTATGGTGTATGCAAAGACCAAAAATGCCGCAGCCATGCTGAGTAATCAGGTCAGGGAGGGGATGATGAATAAGGTGTATTATGCCGTAATTTGTGGAAAGCCTGTGGATAATGTGGGTAACTTTGTGGATTATCTGCGAAAGGAAGGGAAAATGAACCTTTCTGCGGTTGTGGATAAGTCAGCAGAAGGGGCAAAGCGGGCCGAACTGCGTTACCGTGTTCTGGCACACCATGAAAAAGAGAATCTCTCCCTGGTTGAAGTGAATCTTTTAACCGGGCGGCATCATCAAATCCGGGTGCAGTTTGCCAGCCGGGGGCTTCCGCTCTGGGGAGATAACCGCTATCATCCGGACTTTGCCCGGGGAAGCAGACGGGGAAATATTGCCCTGTGCGGGGCGAAGCTTTCCTTTGTGCATCCCTTACAAAAAAGAAAAATGGATTTTTCCATCATGCCTTCGGAGGGCAGATTTGCAGAATTTCACGACGAACTTATGTATAATGTAAAGATTTAGGTACATACTAGGAGGGTACAAATGAAGTACAAAATGATTTGCCGAGGGCAGATCGAATCGTAGAAACAGGTGAGTCCATGGGAGTACCGAATAAGAAACTGAAGAAGTTAATGATGATCACGGGAATTGCGCTGGGGGTGTATGCAGGGTTTAAATATCTGCTGCCCCTCGTAATTCCTTTTTTCATTGCCCTGGGACTGGCGGAGATGCTTCGCCCTGCGGCGCTGTGGCTTCAGAAAAAGTTTAGTTTTTCCTTTCACGGAAAACGGTTTTTATGCCCTCTGGGGATGTGGGGTGGGATTGTCCTGCTTGCCTTTGGTCTGGGGATTACGGCTCTGACGGTTCTCGGCGGAAAAAAGCTTTTGCAGGAAGGAAGGCTTCTGCTTTATAATCTGCCCCGGATGCTGGATGAAGCCGATATAGTACTTAGCGGCTGGTGCAGACGTCTGGAAGGAACATTTCAATTGGAGAAAAACAGTGTTGTCCTTGTAGTGCGGGAAATGCTGGAAAGACTTCTTAGCTATGCAGCTTCCCGCATTATGCCCTATGTTATGGGAAATACCATGCCCTGGCTAACGGCCTTTATCCATGTGATGGTTTTTGTAGTCGTTGTGTTTTTCGGAACCGTAATGGCACTGCAGGAGGGCGAAGAGATCCACCGGTATTTTCGTCAGTCGGTTTTTTGCCGGGAATATCGGGAAATGGCACGGATCTTAAAGGTGGTAGGTGCTGCCTACGGGAAAACCCAGATGATTATCCTGGCGGGAACCATAGCGCTCTGCATGGGCGGTCTGTTCCTGCTAAAAAATCCTTACTACGGGCTTTTGGGTGTAATTATCGGTTTGCTGGATGCCCTGCCCTTTATCGGAACGGGAACGGTTATCTTTCCCTGGGCGCTCGTCTGTCTGATTCGGGGCGAAGGAAAAAAGGCAGCATTTCTTATGGGAATTTACTTTTTATGCTACCTTTTCCGTCAGCTTATGGAATCGAGGATGATGGGGAGGAATGCAGGACTTTCTCCGTTCCTCACCCTGGCGGCCATGTACATCGGTATTCAGTTATTCGGTATCTGGGGCGTGATCTTAGGGCCGCTCTATTTTTTGATTCTCAGAGAATCCATATAAAGATAACAGGGTTAAATGGGGGAAATTCGGGCTAACGGGATTCAGGGAAAAATGCATTAAGTACTGCGCCGTCGGCATCTTCCAAATCCAGACCTAAAGCCCGTGCCATAATCGGGCCTTCATCCATCAGATACATTTTTTCAATTCGGGCACCGGGCTGAAAATCTGGGCCGGCAGCCAGAAAGAAGGTTTCATATCCCGGGGCATCCGGGCAGTAGCCGTGTGCTCCGCGGTGAAGGCTGCTGTTTTCTTCGATGGTTTCTTTCGGACAGGAACATCCGTTGCCAAAGTAAAACCCTTCTTTGGCTTCCAGCATAAATGCACACTGTGGGTCCGCACCTTTATCCCGGGCTTGTTTTCCCGTAAACACCGCCTGGACAGGGCTGTCCGGGGCATTCTTCCAGGCGAACAGCCAGTTTGCCACTTCCTGTTTTAATTCCCGATCCCGGTTGTCGTGCAGGTAAATATAGCAGGCACCGTCAGCATTTTGTGCGGCAACCTTCCATCGGCCAAGGGCATTTCCTTTTTTTTCGGCCCATCCTTTCTCCACAATGGAGTAATTGGGATACAAAATACAGGAAACATCCTTCTGATAATGATCGCCTAAAATAATAATATTGGTCTTTTTTTCCAGGTTGATTTTCTTTAACATTCCCAGGGTTTCGCCCAGACGCAGATCCTGCCGCCGCAGTGCCGCCCTGGCTTCCCGGGAATGGACGCCATAGCTATGGCGGGTGGTGTCCACATCGGTTAAGTGAACCAGCATAAGATCCGGGCGGTAGCCACGAAATGTCCGAAGAAGCGATGCCTGAACGAAATTATCCAGCATGGGCTGGCGGATACCGTCAATCATCGAGCCGTAGCGGCGGAATAAATCCAGTTCATAGCCCGGCGTACCGTGGAAAAACGACATCATCAGCTGATTCTGCCAGGGGCGGTTTGCCCAGACCTCCGGTAAATTATAGGTGATCCCGGAGCGGGAAGCAACCGGCCAGAGCAGCGCCGCCGTCGTAAGCCCCGCTTTTCTTGCCTCGTCAAACAGGGTGGTTCCGTGAATATATTTCCTCTGCCAGAACCAGTCCGGTTTTTCCCTTTCCGGCTGAAAGCGCAGGTTATTTACAATCCCGTGATGCGCCGGGATTTTGCCGGTAATAATCGTTGCATGGGCAGGGTAGGTCAGGCTGGGAAACACGCTCTTTACCTGATCACAGAAAGCTCCGCGTTTAAGAAGGCTGCTAAAATGGGGCAGTTCTTTCAAGTAAGAAATATCTTCACTCCCCACAGCGTCCCAGGAAAGGACGATCATGGGGTTCGGTTTTTTTAAGGCAGGTCTTTTTTTCCTGTTCCACATCTTTTGTGCCTCCTTTTTGCAGTTATTCATTCATGTTATGTTTAAGAAAGTTCATGTGTGCTTTGATTTGTTTCTCATAGCCGTTGTCCGACGGGTGGTAGAATTCGGTTCCCACCAGACCGTCCGGCAGATACTGCTGCTTGACATAGTTATTCGGATAATTGTGGGCATACTGGTAATCTAAGCCCCGGCCCAGTTTCTGTGCGCCTGGGTAATGCCTGTCCTGAAGATGAGGAGGAACGGGTTCTGTCCGCCGTGTACGGACAGTTTCCATGGCTTCGTCAATCGCCACACAGGCGGCATTGCTCTTGGGGGCGCAGGCGACGTAGGTAACGGCATGAGAAAGGATGATCTGTGCTTCCGGCATTCCCACCCGCTCTGCGGCCAGGGCTGCGGAAACCGCTACGGTAAGAGCCCGGGGATCGGCATTGCCAACATCCTCCGAGGCACAGATCATAATTCGCCGGGCAATGAACTTGATATCCTCCCCGGCATACAGCATCCTGGCCAGGTAGTAAACCGCCGCATCCGGATCGGAGCCGCGCATGCTTTTAATAAATGCAGAGATGGTATCGTAGTGGTTATCTCCGTTTTTATCGTAAAAGACCGCCCGTTTCTGGATACACTCCTGGGCAACTTCCAGGGTAAGATGAATCTTTCCGTCCGGACTGCGGTCGGTGGTAAGAATTCCCAGTTCTACGGCATTTAAGGCAGCACGGGCGTCGCCGTTTGCAGCGTCGGCAAGAAAATCCATCGCCTGCGGGTCAATCTCCCCGTTATAGCTTCCCATGCCGCGTTCCCTATCATAGACTGCACGGCGGATAAGTTCGCGGATATCCTCCTGTGCCAGAGGTTTTAATTCAAAAATCCGGGAGCGGGAGAGGAGAGCGCCGTTGACCTCAAAATAAGGGTTTTCCGTTGTCGCGCCAATTAAAATCAGCGTTCCGTCCTCCACAAAGGGCAGAAGATAATCCTGTTGTCCTTTATTAAAGCGGTGAATCTCGTCCACGAATAAAATCGTCTTCTGTCCATACATGCCCAGGCTGTCCTTTGCCCCTGCAACCACTTCTTCCATATCCTTTTTGCCGGCAACCGTGGCGTTAATCTGCCGGAACTGTGCACTGGTTGTATTGGCAATCACCTTGGCCAGGGTGGTTTTTCCCGTGCCGGGAGGGCCGTAAAAGATGATGGACTGGAGTTTATCTGCCTTAATTGCCCGATATAAAAGCTTATCTTTTCCGATAATGTGCTGCTGGCCCACCACCTCGTCTAAGGTTTTCGGGCGAAGGCGCGAGGCCAGAGGCCCCTCTTTTTCCTTTGAAGTTTCCCTCATATAATCAAATAAATCCATAGCTTGCCTTTCTTTGTGTTTTCCTGATTTTAGTATAGTCGGAGTTGTTTTTTTTGTCAATTGCCCTTGACAAGCCCCGCACAAAGATAGTATACTTAACAGGCAAAAATGTCATAAAGTTTCCACGCAGCCGGGGAGATAGCGGTGCCCTGTACTTGCAATCCGCTCCAGCAAGGGTGATGTCCTGCCCCGGGCTAGTATGATGCGGAGCTGCCTTTGGTAAGTGGCGTTGACGTTTGGGTCTTATGCAACAGGAATTTGTGAACCGTGTCAGGGCAGGAATGCAGCAGCACTAAGCAAAACCTCTTGTGTGACATGAGGCAGCCTGGACCGAGTCAACTGCCAGAGTAACGTCGGTGTCTGCAGTTCAAAGCAGGGCGCGTGGATAAAATTAAGGGGTTGTAAAGAATTGCAGAAATAGTTCTGTATTTCTTACAGTCCCTATTTTTTACTTGCCCAGATATTTGCTTTGCGGTATAATGAAACGCAGAAAATGTTGCTGAACCCATGGGACGGCAGTAGGCTTTTCCCGGGATGGCAGCTGGCTTTATAAAAAAATGTATGGTATGAGAAAGAAAGGAGTGTTTTGTATGAGAAGAATCGGAATGCTGACCAGCGGAGGCGACTGCCAGTGTCTGAATGCGACGATGCGCGGTGTGGCAAAATCATTGTACAATATGTATGATGATGTGGAGATTGTAGGCTTTGAGGACGGCTATAAGGGATTAATTTACGCCGATTACCGTATTTTAAAATCATCGGATTTTTCCGGAATCCTGACCGAGGGGGGGACGATCCTGGGAACGTCCAGGCAGCCGTTTAAGCTGATGCGTGTGCCGGATGAAAATGGTCTGGATAAAGTAGAGTCCATGAAGCACACCTACCGGAAGCTGAAGCTGGAATGTCTGGTTGTTCTGGGAGGAAACGGAAGCCAGAAAACAGCAAACCTCCTGCGGGAAGAGGGGCTGAACGTTGTTTCCCTTCCAAAAACCATTGACAATGACCTGTGGGGGACGGAGATGACCTTTGGTTTCCACAGTGCAGTAAACATTGCTACGCAGGCGATTGACTGCATCCATACGACGGCTTCTTCGCATGGCCGGATTTTTATCGTGGAGGTTATGGGGCATAAGGTCGGGTGGGTAACCCTGTATGCAGGAATTGCCGGCGGCGCGGATATTATCCTCCTTCCCGAGATTCCCTATGATATCCGGGTGGTCAGCGATGCGATTAATAAGCGGGCAAAGGCCGGAAAGCGGTTCTCGATTTTAGCTGTTGCCGAGGGTGCCATTTCCAAAGAGGAAGCAGCCATGACCAAGAAGGAGCTGAAAAAGAAAAAGGAAGAGGGCATGATTTACCCTTCTGCGGCCTACGAGATTGGGGCAAAGCTTCAGGAACTTACCGGTCAGGAAGTTCGGGTAACGGTTCCCGGTCACACCCAGAGAGGCGGTTCGCCCTGTCCATATGACCGTGTGCTTTCCACACAGCTTGGCGCTGCCGCCGCCGAACTGATTTATAACCAGGAGTACGGTTATATGGTCTGTGTAAAGAACGGAGAAATTGATAAAATTACTCTGGCAGAGATTGCCGGAAAATTAAAGTATGTTGATCCGGAAAGTTCCATTATCCGCCAGGCAAAGAATGTCGGAATCAGTTTCGGTGATGAGTGATGTCCTACACTGCGCTTTATCGTAAGTGGCGTCCGGTTGATTTTGAGGATGTCAAAGGCCAGGATTTCATTGTACAGACGTTAAAAAATCAAATTGTTTCCGGAAGAATCGGTCACGCTTATCTGTTCTGCGGAACCAGAGGAACCGGAAAAACCAGCATTGCCAAAATCTTTGCACGGGCGGTAAACTGCGATAATCCCCGGGAGGGAAGTCCGTGCGGCGAGTGTCCAAGCTGCCAGGCCATCGCTTCCGGGGCCTCCATGAATGTGGTGGAAATCGATGCCGCATCCAATAACGGCGTGGAAAATATTCGGGATATTCGGGAACAAGTGCAGTATCCGCCCACCCAGGGGCGGTTTCGGGTCTATATTATCGACGAGGTGCATATGCTGTCCATAGGGGCGTTTAATGCGCTGTTAAAGACCTTAGAGGAACCGCCCTCCTATGTGATTTTTATCCTGGCGACCACGGAAGTTCACAAGATTCCGGTGACGATTCTTTCCCGCTGCCAGCGCTATGATTTTCGGCGTATTCCTGCCCGGGTTATCGCGGACAGGCTGCGGGAGGTGACAGAGGCGGAACACATCGATATCGAAGAAAAAGCCGTTTTATATCTGGCCAGGGCAGCTGACGGGGCCTTCCGCGATGCGCTGAGTCTTCTTGACCAGTGTACAGCTTTTCATTTTGGGGAAATGCTGACCTACGACCATGTTCTGGATATTTTAGGTGCGGCGGATCAGACCCTGTTTTCTAAGATGTTTTCCGCAGTGATGGAGAAGAGGACGAAGGACTGTATTCTTATCTTAGAAGAAATGGTGATTCAGGGCAGGGAACTGGGACAGTTTGTCAATGACTACATCTGGTATCTGCGAAATCTCCTGTTAATGCAGTCTGCCGAGGATGCCGCCGGGCTTGTCGATATGTCGGAAGATAACTTAAAACAGCTTTCCAATGATGCAGGCAAGACGGACGGGAATACCTTAATTCGCCAGATACGGATACTTTCGGAACTGTCAAACCAGCTGCGCTATGCCAGCCAGAAGCGGATTTTAATTGAAATTGCCTTGATAAAGTTGACAAAACCGGAGATGGAAGTTAATATAGAATCTTTACTGGAGCGTATTTCCAGCCTGGAAGCCCGGGTCGAAGAAGGGATAGCTTTTCCGGTGTCTGCCGGGGGAATTGCTGCGGTTTCAGGCGGATTATCCGGTTTGCCGGGGCAGGAAGCGGTTTCGGGCGGATTATCCGGTTTTCCGGGACAGGAAGTGCTTCCTCCAGGCGGTAAAGGGCAGGAAGGCGTCCGGGCAGCAGGTGCAGGCGGGCAGCTTAATTCGGGTACAGCGTCCCAGCCGTTATCCGTGCCCCAGCAGGTTTCCATTCCTAAGGCTCAGCTTGAGGATTTACAGTTGATTCGGAATGAATGGGGCAATATTATCCGGCAGATGGGAACTTCGGTTCGCCCCAGTTTTCGGGGAACCGTGGTGGAGCCGGCCGGGGACAGCTGCCTTTGCATCGTATTTTCGGACCCGGTCAATTATGCTATCGGAAATCGTCCGAGTGTGATTGGTGCGATTGAGCGGTATATTGAAGAGCATTATCAAAAGAAGATTTATTTAAAGACGAGGCAGATGGGCAGCGGGGAAGTGCTGAACACGGTTTATGTCAGTGATGAGGAATTAAAAGAAAAGATTCATATAGGGATAGAAATAGAGGAGGAGTAGCAGAATATGGCAAAACGAGGCGGTTTTCCGGGAGGAGGTATTCCCGGAAACATGAATAATATGATGAAGCAGGTGCAGCGGATGCAGCGTCAGATGGAGGAGGCGACCAAGGAGCAGGAGAGCAAGGAATTTACTGCTTCTGCCGGCGGCGGTGCCGTTTCCGTTACGGTATCAGGAAAGAAAGAGGTGCTTTCGGTGAAGCTTTCCGAGGAGGTTGTTGATCCGGAGGATATCGAGATGCTGGAAGATTTGATTGTGGCAGCGACGAATGAAGCCCTGCGCCAGATGGAAGAAGCAAATTCCCAGGCGATGGCAAAGCTTACCGGGGGACTTGGCGGTTTGGGCGGGGGCCTTCCTTTCTGATGGATTACTATAGCAGACAGATTACAAAGTTAATTGAAGAATTGTCCAAGCTTCCCGGCGTAGGGGCAAAATCTGCGCAGCGTCTGGCCTTTCACATCATTAACCTGCCGAAAGAACAGGTCGAGCAGCTGGCAAAAGCCATTACCGATGCAAAAAATCATGTGCGGTACTGTAAGGAATGTTTTACGCTGACCGATCAGGAACTCTGCCCGATCTGCAGCAGTAAAACGCGGGATCACAGCACGATTATGGTTGTGGAAAATCCAAGGGATTTGGCAGCTTATGAAAAAACCGGGAAATTTGACGGTGTGTACCATGTTCTTCATGGGGCGATTTCTCCCATGCTTGGAATCGGCCCGAATGATATCCGGCTGAAAGAGTTAATGCAGAGGCTGCAGGCAGAGATACGGGAAGTAATTATTGCGACCAATTCCAGCCTGGAAGGAGAAACCACGGCAATGTACATCAGCAAGCTGGTAAAGCCCACGGGAATTAAAGTCAGCCGGATTGCCAGCGGCGTCCCGGTGGGCGGGGATTTGGAATATATTGATGAGATTACCCTTCTGCGGGCATTAGAGGGCAGGGTAGAGCTGTAGGCAGGGTTAGGAGATGCAAAAGAATGGATAAACATGAGTTTAATATCAAAGTAGACCAGATTAAAAAGATGGTGAGCAAGGGTGATTTTGAAACCGCGATGAAAATTGCGGATACCATCGACTGGAGGCGGGTGCGCAATGCCAATCTGCTTTCGATGATTTCATCGGTGTATGAGAAAAATGCAGAATATCAGGAAGCAAAGGATATCCTGCTGATTGCTTTTGAGCGTGCGCCGATTGGAAAAAGGCTGCTGTACAAGCTGACGCAGCTCGCGTTAAAAGAAGGGGATATCGCTGAGGCAGAGTCCTATTACCGGGAGTTCTGCGATCTGGCCGGGGACGATTCCCGGCAGGATATTCTCCGCTATTTGATTTTAAAGGCGAAGGGAGCATCGGTTGAGCAGCTGATTCATACTCTGGAAAGCTATACCAGCATTGAACTGGATGAAAAATGGCTGTATGAACTGGCTGAATTATACCATCAGGCGGGAAATGCCGATGATTGTGTAAAAACCTGCGATAAGATTATGCTGCTCTTTGGTTTAGGGCAGTATGTGGATAAGGCGATGGAACTGAAGCTTCAATATGCTCCCCTGACAAAATATCAGATGGATTTGGTGGAAAACCGGGACAAGTATGAAGAAAAATTAAGGCAGGTTGAGCAAAATGGGGTGAGTGCCCTCACGCCTAAAGAAGAAACCGTTTCCCGGGAGGAAGAAGAGATGGCCGCGGCAGCCAGACGCGATCAGGTGGCAGCCGCCTATGCAAATCCGCCGTCCGAACCTGTTTATCCGAGTTATACAGAAGCACCGTCCGAGCCTTCCTATCCGAATTACACAGAAGCGCCATCCGAACCGGCCTATCAAAACCATGCAGAGTCCCCGTTAAATCCTGCATATGCAAGAGGGAAAGAACAGGCACGGGAAGAGTCTGTGGTTTCCAATATCGAGGCATCTTTTGCAGCCGCAGCAGCAAAACCGCAGGGACAGACGACTTCGGTTTCACCGGAGGAAAGCCTGCAAGTCAGCATGAAAGAAGCCGAGGCTGAGGCGAGTCTGGCTGAAGAAATGTCAAAAATTTCCATGGACAGTTACAGCGAAGAACCTGTAAAAGAAAAAACCAGGGTTCTGGCAAATGTAAAGGATTTAAAAAAGGCAGGAGAACAGCCGGAAAAGACAAAGGTTCTTGATGAAATCCGTCATATCCAGTCGGCAAAGCCGGCAGAGGACGCTGCAGCAGCCAGGGAACCGGCAAAACCCCAAACATTCCCCAGGCATCTTATGGTGGAGTCCAGGATAGCGCAGGAGGGACTTGAGGTTGCCGTGGAGGCACTGAAAAAAGCGCATGTGATCCTGGCCTATAAACATCCGGCGGCAAAGATCAGCGGTGAAAAGTTAAACCAGAGAGGAATTCTGGCAAGCGCTTCAAAGCTGGAAGGCAAAGATTTGATCGTGGAAAATGCAGGCGATTTAAGCGATGCCATGCTGGAGGAGCTGGATAAGTTTCTGGCAGAGGATAAAACAGGGATGCTGGTAGTGCTGGTAGACAGCCCGCGCCAGATGGAAGGAATCCGCAGAATCAGCCCTTCTCTGGCGGAAAGATTCCAGGTCGTAACTTCTGTATCGGAGGCTGAAAGGTTTTTCTTTATCCGGGCTAAGAAGCTTAATCAGAATCGCAGGCCGGAATCCGAACCGATGCAGCCGTCAGCCGTGAGAAGAGAAGAAAGACCGCAGAAGGAAGAAAGACCAGTTCGCCCGGCCGTTGTACAGGGAGGGGCAGAAGCGGTTCGCCCGTCGGCTGCGCAGAGAGAAGCAGGAGCCGTTCGCCCGTCGGCTGTGCAGAGAGATATGGAAGCGGTGCCTTCTAACATGGTGAAGGCAGCAAAAACTTCGGAGGATTTGAAAGCACCGGTTTCCGGAGATACCCAGGTATTTTCCCGTGTGGAAACTTCACATGTAAAAGCAGCCCAGACACAGAACCCACGTAAAGAAGCAGCACAGCCAATACGCCAGGCGGAAATAAATCAGACAGACATGGCTCGGGCTGAAATTTCCCGGGCAGAAACCGCCGCTTCCAGCAATATTGTTCAGATGAGAACTCCGCAGGCTTCTTTTGCAGATGAGCCGTCATTTGCAGAACAGGAAAAAAACAGGGTGGAAGAACCTGATGACGACCGGATTATGGATGTTGATGAGTTTGCGCAGTATTGCTGTCACTATGCCAGCCAGATTGACTGCAATATATCCAGGAAAAGTATGCTTGCCCTGTACGAACGGGTGGAGATTATGGAAGAGGACGGCATAGCACTGACGAAAACAGCAGCAGAGGATTTAATTGAAGAAGCAGCCGATCGTGCGGAGAAACCTTCGCTGGGAAAGCGAATCACGGGGTTGTTTTCTTCAAAATACGATAAAGAAGGCTTATTAATTTTAAAGGAAGAGCATTTTATGTCATGATGGATATTCGATTAATTGCGTTAGATATGGATGGAACCCTGCTCAATGATCAGAAGGAATTATCTCCGAAAAACCGAAAAGCCCTGGAAAGCTGTATTCGTCACGGGATCTTGATTGTGCCGGCGACTGGTCGTCCGGCAGCCGGAATCCCTGAAATGATTCGGGAGATTGCCGGAATCCGCTATGCGATTCTCACTAATGGGGCAAGGGTCGAGGATTTTCGGGAGGGAAAGCTGATTTCGCAGGAACTGATTCACTGGGAACTTGCCTTTGAAATTTTAGAATGGATTTCTCATTATCCTGTGGCCTACGATCCCTACATTGACGGCAGGGGGAAAATGGAAGCCCGTTTCCGCAATCATCTGGAAGATTATGGGCTTCCTCCGGCAATGCAGCGCCTGGTGCTCAGCAGCCGTGATGAAGTAGAGGATGAACTTGCCCTGGTAAAATCTTTAAAGACTCCTGTGGAAAAAATCAATATCTTTACCAAAGATAAAAAACTGCGGCAGGAACTTTGGGAAAAACTGGAACAGCATAAAGAACTGGCCGTAACCTCATCTTTAGATTATAATGTAGAAATTAATGCAGCAGCAGCGACAAAAGGGAACGCACTTTTGCATCTGGCCGATTACCTTGGCTTAAAACGGGAACAGACGATGGCCATGGGGGACGGCAGCAATGATTTAAGCATGATTGAAGCCGCCGGAATCGGTGTGGCCATGGCAAACAGCATGGAAATGCTGAAGCAGAAAGCGGATTATATTACCCTGTCGAATGAAGAAGACGGAGTTGCCGCTGCTATCCGGCATTTTTTGCAGCTGCCGGAAGAGGATGTGTAATCCGAAGTTATCCGAAATAAAAAAACAGCAGAAGACGTTTGCTTGTTTCTCTTATTTGCCAAAAAGTATTTGATGAATCAAAAGATAAATTGCCCGGCATTTTCTATGATTGTCGCGGCTTTTTTCTTTATATGCAATGCAGAAAAGAAGCATACGGCTTCTGGCTGCAGTGAATGCATGTGAACCATAATATTAATGTTCTGACGGAAAAGCAGGTCAGATAAAAACATGTACAGATTGGAGGAAGGTATGGAAATTGTGGAAGTATTGCAGGGGCATTGGCTCTCCCTTCTTATGGGTGCTTATTTGGTGGGGATGGCCCTTTACGGACATTATCGGGGATTTTTGCGCCTGACCGTATCTATGGCAGCTTTGCTTCTCTCCCTGGGAGCCGTCCGCATGGCAATGCCGCCGCTGACAGCATTTTTGAAAGAGAATACAGGAATTCAGCAGTGGATGCAGGAAAGCCTGGAAGAGGCAATCGGGTTGGAAAGGATAACCGGAAACATGAATTTACCGGCGCAGCAGCGGGCAGCCATTGAAGAAATGCCATTGCCAAAGTCTGTTAAACAGATTTTAGTAGAAAATAATAATGAAGAAATTTACCGGATTCTGGGGGTGGATGGATTTATCGATTACATAGCATCTTTTCTTGCCGGGCGAATCATCAATGCTCTGGCATTTGTCCTGTTATTTATAACAATGAATGTCGGACTGCACGTATTAAGCCGATGTCTGAACCTTATCGCACGGCTTCCTGTTCTTTACGGGCTGAATCAGATTGCGGGCGCTGTACTTGGTGTGATGATGGCACTGTCCTATTTCTGGGTTGCCTGCCTTGCGTTAAATATATTTGTCAGTACGGATTGGGGAAATTATATTTTAAGCAGCATAGAGCAAACACCGTGGATTGCCTGGCTCTACCATAATAACCTGCTTTCACAGTTTTTTCTAAGCATTCTTTGGAAGTAGCTGGAGAAAGCAGATGCGGAAGCTGAGAATAAAACTTAAAATTTGCTATAAAGAAATTAAAAAATGCGGATCAAAAACATGAAACTTGAAAAAACATGAAAAACTTGAAAAAACATGAAAAACATATTGACAAAG
>VSOC01000074.1:14966-18327 GCA_009774615.1 Lachnospiraceae bacterium | reverse complement strand
CAATTCCCATTCATTCTAAAATAATTATCTATATTTAACGCAGCAGTCCTTCATTCACCGCCCGTGCAATTTCCCCCATCTTCCCTTCCAGATAAGCCCCCGGGCATTCGGTCTGGTCGGAGAACATTTTATGAATTGTTAAATTTCCATTGGCATCCCCGGTAAAGTTTAATTCCTCTATTCTATTGCGCTGACAGATATCAACACACAGTGCAATCAAAGCCTTATACGCTTCATCGCTCACATGCCAGTCGCCGCCGGTTTCATCGTTGGCGACCTCGATAGTTACCGCCTGGTGGTCGTTTTCCCTGCTGCTGGATGTCCATGCGCGGTTGGCTTCTTCGACATAGAGGGCAATCCTTCCGCTGCTGTCAATGGCATAGTTTGACGAAGCTCTTCGATCCTGCTGGGAAAAAGATTCGCCCAGGGCTTCCAGGCTGAGATTGCCGCCCATATGGTGTATCGTAATTTTCTGCACGTCATTTTCCCTCGGAAAATTTGCATTGGGCGAGAGGAAGATATAGTCAATCAGCGGACTGTTTCTGCCTTTGATTTCCGTCCTTTCCTGTTCGGTCAATGCCCTTCCCACGGTATCCGGAAGGGTTGAAGAATAATGGATACACAGGATAAGAACAAACAGGGCAGAAGCACAGAAGCCAAACAGCAGGAATCTGATGCGTAAAAAATCATTTCTGGTTTGTCTTTTTTCTATCGTTAAAGAATTTTGTTTTCTGTTCAATGCAATCTCCCCTCCTTCCCTGCATATCTCCTGATTCCCTAACCCATCCACAGACTGTAGCCGAGATGGCAGGCAAAGATTACTGCGGACAGGGAAAAGAATACTCTGACAGCAGCAGTCCCCAGTTTTTGCCCGTTCCTGCCGGGATTTCCCACAGTCAGCATGGTCAGGGAAAAGATAGCCAGGTAAAAGAAACTGGTATCGATCATATTGTGGAAGCAAAAAGCAGTGAATCCGGCTTTTTCTTCGGGTGTGTTTTTCTTCCGGTAAACATAAACGGCAAGAAGCACCAGCATGGCAAGGGCAATCCAGCCGAGTTCTGCGCCGATATGGATAAACACGTTGTGGATGTGCCAGGTATTAAAATATTTACTGCTATCATAGAGGTTGAAAAGCCTCCACTGGTATGGTCCGATCCCCAGGAGAGGATTTTTAGTAAAATAATGCAGACCGTTCTTCATCATCTCCAGCCGTTCGGCGAAGGTGGCAAAAGAACTTGGCCGTACAGCGATGGCCGCGGCAGCGACAAGGATACCCATAAGGGCTATAAATCCTGCTGTCCGTGGTTTTTGGGCGAGGAAAATGGTATAAGTCCTCCAGCAGTAAACCACGACGGCTGCATAGAACAGCAAGGGGATACAGCTTAAAGGAACACTCGTCCGGGCCGCTGCAAGATAAATCAATATGCCGGTTCCCAAACCTAAACTGGCTTTAGCAAGAAGGCAGCAGCCGTATTGAAATGTTTCTGCCCGGGAAAAATTCTGTCCTTTTTTCCACACCAGCATGAAAATCCCCGCTGCCATGGCAAGAAAGCTGCCCATGGAAAGGGTCAGAGCCAGGCAAATCAGGAGAATGGGTTCGAGGTAAGGAAGAAAAGGCATTTTGCAGCACTGCACATCGGCATTCCCGGATTCTTCCTGGATCGCCATGCAGCAGAGCAGGGAAAACCAGCCGATAACCAGAAAAATCCCCAGGGCATTAGGATTTCCCAAAAAACCGCTTGCCCTCCATGCCCGTTGCTGAAATAATGCGCGGGCGATAAATTGACTTATACCGATAATCGCAGTAAATCCCACCCATGCAGAACAAAGGTATTTCAGCAAGTGCCGCTCATACTTGTCAAGACAGGCCATAATCAGATAAAGCACGGGAAAAAGTGCCTGTGTCGATGCATAGCCGTCGGTGATATTTCCATAAACCCGCCAGGAAGATACCGTGCCGATCAAGGTATACAAAACAAGCGGTATAAAGATCCAAAGATCTACGGTTATGTTTCTCTGAAGAATTCCAATCGCGCAGAGAAGAAGTCCGAGCAGACTTACAATTTTTATATTCCCCACGCCCACCTGGGTCAGGATAATCAGGGCGAGCAGCAGGCTTACAACAAGATAGTGGTCGAGCAGTGAATCGGATAGTTGTTCAATGCGTTTTGCCATGTCGCCTCTCCTTTTTGTAAGCGTATGTAATCGGTATTTGAAGTGTATTTATGCATGTAATTGTATAAAATGTAAAATGGTATGTGGTCATAATTACTGTGCTTTTCACAATCATAGTTTACATAAAGTCAAAAAACCATAAAAAACAGTTGGCCCAATGTAACATAATATAGAATTGTGTTACACTCAAATTTTTCAGGAAATATAAATCTTTTCTGCTTTCATTCAAGGTTTTTTCAGGAAAACCAAGAAAAAAAGCAGTAAAAAAAACAAATGAAAATCTAAAATAGACAATTATAAACAATTAAAAATCTTATCTGTAATCACTAGCCAAATCGGCAGTAAACCTCGTAAAATGCAATGTTTTTATCATTTGCCCATTCCTGCTGAGTGTAACACAATTCTATATTGTGTTACACTCAACCTAAGCATATCCGCTGTTTTTTAAATTTTCTTAATTTATACAATATTTTCTGAATGTTTGTGCTTTAAAACGAGATTATTAATTATAAAATCGTCAGTTTCATCCGGGATTATAAGTAAAAACGTTACAAAAAATGGATGAAATGGAAAATTCTTCATTTCTTGTAACAAAAATAACATAAAATGCGATGTTCTTCAATCTTTTTTAATACGAATTTTTCCAGTTACAGTGAATTCATGTGGACAGCAACATGAATAGGTGAACAGCAACGTGAATAGGCGAACAGTAACATGTAAATAGGTGAATGGCAATGCAGATGTAACGTAACTCTTGTCATATATGCACCTTGTGTAGTATACTTTAGAGTGTGCCTAAAATAGCAGGAACATAGCAGAAATATAGTAAAAAATATAATTAGGAAACATAGATAGAAGGAATGTAGCTGGAAGATAGCTGAAATAAATATTCAAACATGCCCATAAACGACAGAAATAAAAAAACAGGATGGTGGATGTGATGAAAAATAAATACCATTTACTTATATTTGCCGGATGCATAGCGGTTGTATTAAGCGGATGCAGTCTTTTTTATGCAAAGAACCAGAGTCCGGATTTAACGTCGGCAAACGAAAGAATTGAAACAGATAAAAATACCGTCGAAGATCAGACTTTATCAGAAGATGTCGGGGAAACAAACGTAAATTCTTTTTCGGAGGAAGCTGAATCCCCAAATTTGTCAGAAAATACAGAAAAAAACAGTGAA
>VSOC01000074.1:0-14866 GCA_009774615.1 Lachnospiraceae bacterium | reverse complement strand
CTTCAGAATCCCCGGAATCCAACCCTCTCCTGGATAATGAAGTGCAGACCATTCTGGACAATATGACGCTGGAGGATAAGATTGCCCAGCTTTTCATCCTTTACCCGGAAACGCTGGTCAGCTGCGTAAATCGGGTTACGGCCGCGGGGGAGATGACCCGGGAGGCGTTTGACCGTCGGCCGGTGGGCGGACTCATCTATATG
Source organism: Lachnospiraceae bacterium (assembly GCA_009774615.1). Classification (GTDB taxonomy): domain Bacteria; phylum Bacillota; class Clostridia; order Lachnospirales; family Lachnospiraceae; genus Caccovicinus. The sequence goes on along the minus strand of VSOC01000074.1, from coordinate 14,663 downwards.
CGCCAGAATCTGGAATCAAGGGAACAGGTGCAGACCATGCTTTCGGATTTCCAGGAGATCAGCCTTTCACGGACGGGGCTTCCGGCATTTTTATGTGTGGATGAAGAGGGCGGAAAAGTGACTTCGGTGGGCGGAACGGAAGCGCTGGCTATCCCTCGCGGGGAGGATATGGCGGATATTGGAGCGAGAAATCATCCTGAGGAAGCGTACCAGAAGGGCGAATTTATCGGCGGCTATCTTTCGGAACTGGGATTTAATGTGGATTTTGCCCCGGTAGCCGATGTCTTGAGCAATCCTGAAAACACCGTGGTAAAGAAGCGGTCGTTCGGCGCAGACCCAAAACTGGTAACGGCGATGACGGCAGCATTTGCCGAAGGATTACAGAACAAAGGAATTTTGGGCAGCTACAAGCATTTTCCGGGACACGGTGCCACGGCAGGGGATACACACAAGGGTTATTCCTATACGGATAAGACGCTTGAGGAGTTAAAGGCGTGTGAACTTCTTCCTTTTATAGATGGGATTTCGCGGGATATCCCGATGATTATGGTGGGGCACATTTCTCTGCCCAAGGTGATAGGGGATGATACACCGGCGTCGCTATCATCTTATATCATGACGGATCTTCTGCGGGAGGAGTTGGGCTATAAGGGAATCATTGTTACCGACGCCCTTGCCATGAAAGTGGTTATCGATGAATATTCTTCGGATGAAGCGGCAGTGCGGGCGTTAGAAGCCGGGGCGGATATCCTGCTTTTGCCGGAGGATTTTGAACTTGCCTTCCAGGGCGTGCTTCAGGCTGTAAATGAGGGAAGGCTGTCCAGGGAGAGGCTTGATCAGTCCCTGCAGCGGATTATCCGGCAGAAATTATGGCTGAAGGAGCAGGCAGCAGAAAACCCGAAGCCGGAAGCAGCGGTTATAAGGGAGGGGGAGGAAGCAGCGAATATAGGGGAGGGTGAAACGGATGGAGAGTAATACCGGATTTTTGCCGCTGGAGTTTTTGCGGGAAATGGAAGAACTTTTGGGACACAAGGAATTTACAGAGTATCTGGATTCATTTAAGAAAGAAAGGAGTCATGCCCTTCGGGTCAATGATGCTAAACTTTCCCCGCAGGCATTTATACGACGCTGCCGTCAGAAGCTGACACCGGTTTCATGGATTTCTAATGGTTTTTTCTACGAGGAAGGCTGGGAAGCGGCAAAAGATCCGGATTATGCCGCAGGTCTTTATTATCTCCAGGAAGCCAGTGCGATGACCCCGGCGAGTCTTCTTCCGGTCAGCCCCGGGGATCGGGTGCTGGATTTATGCGCGGCTCCCGGCGGTAAGGCAACGGAACTTGGGGTGAAGCTAAAGGGGAAGGGGCTGCTCTTTGCCAATGATATCAGCAATTCCCGTGCCATGGCATTGTTAAAAAATCTGGAACTTTTCGGCATTCCCAATATCTGTGTTTCCAGTGAATCTCCGAGAAGGCTTGCAAAGGTTCTGCCGGAATTTTTTGACAAGATTCTTGTGGACGCGCCATGTTCTGGTGAGGGGATGTTTTTCAGGGAACCGGCGATGGTAAAGGACTGGAAGGAGCGAGGCCCGGCTTATTATCAGCCCATCCAGAAAGAGATTGTCGTGCAGGCGGTGAGGATGCTAAAGCCCGGTGGTTTTTTGCTGTATTCCACCTGTACATTTTCAAAGGCAGAAGATGAGGATGTTATTGCGTCCGTTCTTGCCGATGCGCCGGAGATGGAACTTGTGCCTCTTTCGCTGTTTCCCGGTGCGTCGGATGGGTTTGGACTTTCGGGTGTTCTCCGTCTTTTTCCGCATAAGATACGCGGGGAAGGGCATTTTATCGCACTCCTTCGGAAACGGGAAAGAAAGGTGGAGGAAGATGCAGGCGATCATGCAGGCGGTCAGAAGGCGAAGGGGGAGTATGGGGACAAAAGTAATTTGAACTTCAATCGCAATGCTTTAAAAAACCCAAAGGCAGTCGATCTGAAAAACCTTTCCGAAGATTTCCGGCTGTTTTTAAAGAAACTTCCCTTTGCGGCTGAAGCGTCAAGAATCCGGGTGCTCCAGGATAAGGTCTATTATCTGCCTGAGGATTTTCCTTCATGGGCGAACCTTCGTTATCTTCGCACGGGGCTGCTGCTTGGAAAGTTAAACCACGGGCGTTTTGAACCTGGACAGGCCCTTGCCATGACTCTGCGGGCAGATGATTTTTCTCCGTCGATTACGCTTTCCCATGAAGATTTGCGGGTGCTGCGCTATCGAAAGGGGGAAACGATTGTCTTAGAAGATGATGAGGAAGAGATCCGGGGCTGGTGTCTTGTCTGCTTAGAGGGCGGTTTTCCTCTCGGGTGGGCGAAAGGAGAAGGAAATCGTCTGAAGAATAAGTATTATCCGGGATGGCGATGCGGGTAAATGGTTTTCTGCAAAATTTCGGCGGCTTCTTTGAACGGGTGAACAGAAAGGATGCCAGGATAATCGATGTCAGGATTAAGCCATACTGCTTGCGCCGGGAATACAAAGGTGATAAGATGTTACTGAAATAATTTAGGAAATGAGAAAACATAGAATGAAAAAACTTACCATTGGTCTGCTTGCCCATGTAGACGCCGGGAAAACTACCCTGTCCGAAGGGATGCTCTATGTAAGCGGCAGTATCCGGAATCTGGGGCGTGTGGATTATAAAAATACGTTTCTGGATAACTATGCTATGGAGCGTGCCCGGGGAATTACGATTTTTTCCAAACAGGCAGTGCTGCAGTTTGATGAATGTGAACTCACCCTCCTGGATACGCCGGGGCATGTGGATTTTTCGGCGGAGATGGAGAGAACCCTGCAGGTTTTGGACTATGCGGTTTTGGTGATCAGCGGCGCAGACGGCATCCAGGGGCACAGCCTAACCCTCTGGAATCTTCTGACCCGCTATTCCATCCCTGTATTTTTATTTGTCAATAAGATGGATCAGCCGGGAACCGATCGGGAGAGAATCCTTGAAGAGCTGCAAAAATGCCTGGACAGCCGCTGTGTGGACTTTTCGGGAATTGGGGAGATTGCTGCTTTTTTTGAGAATCTGGCGATGTGCGATGAGGAAATCTTAGAGCGATATCTGGAAACCGGGGAGATCCAAAAGGACGAAATTCAGGCGCTTATCCGGGAGAGAAAGGTATTTCCCTGCTATTTCGGTTCTGCGCTGAAGCTGGAAGGGGTGGAGGAACTTCTTGGCGGTATAAGTACTTATGGAAAGATGCCGGATTATCCGACCGGGGCGAAGGCTTTCAGCGCACGGGTGTTTAAGATTTCCCGGGATGAACAGGGGAACCGGCTGACCTGGATGAAGCTTACCGGGGGGCGGCTTAAGGTAAAGGATGTTTTGTCCGGGGAAAAGGACGGGGAGGACTGGGAGGAAAAGGTGAACCAGATCCGCATCTATTCCGGGGTTAAGTATGAAACGCAGGGAGAGGCAGAGGCGGGGACGGTCTGTGCGGTGACAGGACTTACAAAAACCTGTGCCGGGGAAGGGCTGGGAAAGGATGCGGGGCTTTGGCTTCCGGTGCTGGAACCGGTGCTTTCTTACCGGGTGGAATTTTCCGAAGACTGCGATGTACACACGGTGCTTGGAAAGCTGCGGCTTTTGGAGGAAGAAGAACCTCTGCTTCATATTGTCTGGAGAGAAAAGCTGAATGAAATCCATGTCCAGCTTATGGGAGAGGTTCAGACGGATGTGCTGCGGCAGATGATTCAGGAAAGGTTTGGTATCGAGGTAAGTTTTGGTACGGGAAATATTGTCTATAAGGAAACCATAGAAGCTCCGGTGGAGGGGGTGGGGCATTTTGAACCCCTTCGTCACTATGCCGAGGTTCATCTTTTATTGTCACCCGGGGAGCGGGGAAGCGGGATTTGCGTGGAATCTGCCTGCAGTGAGGATCTTCTTGACCGGAACTGGCAGAGGTTAGTTTTAACCCATCTGGAAGAAAAGGAACATCTGGGGGTTTTAACCGGAGCACCGCTCACCGATGTGCGGATAACACTGGTGGCCGGGCGTGCCCATAGCAAACATACCGAAGGCGGGGATTTCCGCCAGGCAACTTACCGGGCTGTGCGTCAGGGGCTGAAAAAAGCGAGGAGCCTTTTGCTGGAACCCTATTATCATTTCCGCCTGGAACTTCCGGCAGATTTGATTGGCCGGGCAATGACGGATGTGCAGAAGATGAACGGAAGCTTTGAACCGCCGCAGATCGATGGGGACAGTGCTGTTTTAACCGGCTCTGCCCCCGTAGCGAAGATGCAGAATTACCAGACGCAGGTGGCGGCCTATGCAAAGGGCAGGGGAAGATTATTTTGTACAATGAAGGGATATGAACCCTGTCATAATGCCGAAGAGGTTATCGAAGCAGCCGCCTATGATGACGAAAGCGATCTGGACAACCCTTCTGGTTCGGTGTTCTGCTCCCACGGTGCCGGTTTTGTGGTTCCCTGGTATGAAGTGGAAAACTATATGCACCTGGAAAGCAGCGTGAAAATGGAAGACGGGCAGGAAGGACAGCAGGCGGATAAAGCAGAACCGGGATGGACAGGGAATTTGGGCCGGGAATCGGGGCGGATAATAACTTCCGGTGCTTTTGGGGCAACAGGGAAAGAAAAAAAAACGGCAAAAGGGGTGAAGGATTATTCCGGTTCCCTGGAAAGCGATAAGGAACTGGAGGAAATTTTCCGCAGAACCTTTGGGGAGAGTAAGCGCGAAAAGGCATTTTCCGAAAGGAAAAGAATAGGAAGAGCGTCTTTGGGAAACCCTGTGATTAGGGAGAGAACCTGGGAAAAACCGGAGCCGATGGAGGAATATCTTCTGGTGGACGGCTATAATATTATTTTTTCCTGGGAAGAATTAAAGGATTTATCAAAGGTCAGCATGGACGGTGCCAGGGTGCGTCTGATGGATATCTTATGCAATTACCAGGGATTTAAAGCCTGCCATGTGATTTTGGTTTTTGATGCCTATAAGGTGGAAGGTCATGCCTGCGAGGTGCAGAAATACCACAATATTTACGTCGTGTATACCAAAGAGGCCGAAACCGCGGATCAGTATATCGAAAAGACCGTGCATGAACTGGGAAAGAAGCACCGGGTCAGGGTGGCTACATCCGACGGCCTGGAACAGGTGATTATCTTAGGGCAGGGCGGACTGCGGCTGTCGGCAAAGGAGTTAAAAGAAGAAATCGAGGCGACGAACCAGACGATCCGGGAAGAATATTTAGAACATGTTCCGAAAAAGACCAATCTTTTGTTTGCAAATGTGAACAAAGAAACGTCTGCCTATCTGGAAAAAGTAAGGGAGCAGGAACAGCCGGTTTCCGGAAAGAAGAGGAAAAAGGGATTGCAGCAGTAAAAAAGTTGTGGATAAATAGAAAGATATGGAAAAGTATGGGAAAATATAAAAATAAGAAAAGGCAGAGAAAAAAGGAGAGAAAATTGCAATGAAAATCGTATATCCAGCAGTATTTACAAAGAAGGAAGACAGCAGCGGCTATAGAGCATATTTTCCGGATCTTGAAGGCTGTGTGGCTGAAGGAACCGATCTGGAGGATACCGCGGATCGGGCCAGAGAAGCAGCAACCGACTGGATTCTTGTGGAGATGGAGGAGGGGCTTGATCTGCCCGAATTAAGCCATGAAGAGGATTTAAAACTGGAGGAAGGAAGTGTGGTCAAGTACCTTACGATGACGGTACAGCTTGTGCCGGGCTATGATTGACAAACTGTGTGCCGGAAAAATGAACGTTGTTGTGAACGTATGAACAGTAACAAATGAGCAAATAAAGAAAGCGTATGAAACATGGATAAATCACTGATGAAAGAAAATTATATGGTAACGAAAAATCCGGGGGCGGTTTTGTTTGTTTTTGCCCTGCCCATGATTATCGGCAACCTGTTTCAGCAGTTTTACAACATGGTGGATACGATTATTGTTGGGCGCTTCATCGGTACACAGGCTCTGGCGGCCGTAGGGGCTTCTTATGCGTTTACCAATGTTTTTATTATGATTGCCATAGGCGGAGGAATCGGTGCCTCGGTACTTACCAGCCAGTATCTCGGGGCGGAAGAATATGGTAAAATGAGAACTTCGGTATTCACTGCACTGATTAGCTTTTTGCTGATCAGTGTGTGTCTGGCACTTCTGGGTTTTGTGTTAAATCCGCTGCTGATGCGGCTGTTAAGAACCCCGCAGGATGTGTTTTCGGACGCGGTTTTATATCTCCAGATTTACTTTGCGGGCATCCCTTTTTTATTTATGTACAATGTTATTACTGCAACATTTAACGCCCTGGGGAAATCCTATATTCCGTTGGTTTTTTTGTTTTGTTCTTCGGTTTTGAATATTATTCTGGATATTTGGATGGTGGTGCAGTGCAGGCTGGGGGTTGCCGGGGCAGCCATTGCCACGGTGATTGCTCAGGGGCTTTCAGCGGTGCTGTCCTTCCTTGTTCTCTTGCTGATTCTGCGGGGATATTCGGTTTCGGAAGGAGAAAAGGTAAAGCTTTTTGACTGGAAAATGTTTTTTATCGGGATGAAGATTGCCATTCCGTCCATTATCCAGCAGTCGATTGTCAGTATCGGTATGCTTCTGGTGCAGTCTGTGGTGAATTTCTTTGGCACGGAAGCAATCGCCGGGTACTCGGCGGGAACCCGGGTGGAATCCATCTGCATTGTCCCGATGATTGCCATGGGCAATGCGGTTTCGACGTTTACCGCACAGAATCTGGGGGCAAAAAAGCCCGAGAGGGTAAAGCAGGGACTTTGCAGCAGTTTTTTCATTGTTATCGGCTTTGCCGTGGTGATCTGTGCTGCTCTGGGCATTTACCACGATTCCATTATGCGGATGTTTATCAATGAGCATGTGAGCGGGAACGCTTTTGCCACGGGAAATGCTTATCTGATGTTTATTGCTTGGTTCTTTGTCTTTATCGGCTTTAAGGCGACAACCGACGGTGTGCTCAGGGGTTCCGGGGATGTGACGGTCTACATGGTAGCCAATCTGGTCAACCTGGGCATCCGGGTAACGATTGCCAATCTCTGTGCGCCGGTTTTTGGGATACAGGCGGTGTGGTACGCGATCCCCGTCGGCTGGATTGTCAATTTCCTGATGTCTTATAGCTGGTATAAGACCGGAAGATGGAGCAGAATGGGACTGGTGGAAGAGCAGGTTTTGGCAGAGGAGAAAAAATCGTAACTGTTCACACGTTCACAGTAATGGGCAAAAATCCATGAAAATAAATTTTTAAATCCATCCGCCGTCTAAGGCGATAACTTGTCCTGTTAAGTAGGAGGAGGAAGAACATAACTGCATAATTAAATCGGCAGCTTCTTCGGGCTGTCCCATACGTCCTGCGGGGATTTCTTCCAGCAGGGCGTTTTTTTCGTCTTCATCCATCCAGGCATTCATCTCGGTATCGATGGCTCCGCAGGCAATGGCATTGACCTGGATATTGCTGGGGGCAAGTTCTTTGGCAAGGGCTTTGGTCAGGGCATTTACGCCCCCCTTGGCAGCAGAATAGGCGACTTCGCAGGAAGCGCCGCAGATTCCCCAGACCGAAGAGATATTGATGATTTTACCGCGGCGGCGGCGGATCATGGAGGGGAGTGCCAGTTTGCAGCAGCAGAAAACCGAGGTTAAGTCCGATTGGATAAGGCTGTTCCATTCCTCTATGCGCATATCCTGGAAGAGCCCGAGATAAGAAACGCCGGCGTTATTGACCAGGGCGTCGAGAGGGCCTAATTCCTGATGAATCTGAGAAAAAAGACGTAAGCAGTCGTCCATATCGCCCATATTTCCGGTGAAGGCCAGACAGGGGATGCCCATAGAAAGAATTTCTTTCTGAACCGTTAAGAGTTCGTCTGTGCGGGTACGGCAGGTGACGGCAACCTGCCAGCCCTCCCGGGCAAAGCGAAGGGCAGCCGCTTTCCCGATTCCGCGGGAAGCGCCGGTGATCAGGACGGCTGGCCGTTTGGACGGATGCTTTAATGGTTGTTCGTCAATGTGTTTTTTTAGCATAAAGACTCCTTTGCCGGGATGGGTGAACAGTAACGGTTTATTCCTGTAACATAATCGTAAGAAATAAAGCTGGATTAATTTTGTGGAAATATGATATACTAAAAAACAGAAAATTGCAAGAAGCGGGAATAGACTTTTTGACACTTTTTGCAAGAATATTATTATGGAGAAGATAAAGAACAATGAATGAATGCTATGATTTAGTGATTATCGGTTCAGGCCCGGCAGGGCTTTCGGCGGCAATTTATGCGCGCAGGGCAAGACTTCATGCGCTGGTGCTGGAAAAAGAGATGATCAGCGGCGGACAGGTGCTGACTACAGAAGAGGTGGATAATTATCCGGGACTTCCGGGGATGAACGGCTTTGAACTGGGAACAAAGTTCAGGGAACACGCAGATGCCCTGGGGGCTGTTTTTGCTGAAGATGAAGTGGTAAAAATTTCCAGGACGAAGGATGTTATCGAAGTTGAAGGCAGGGAGAAAAGCTATAAGACAAAAACGGTGATTATTGCCACGGGGGCTATGCACCGGAAGCTGGGGGTTTTCGGTGAAGAGGAACTTGCAGGCATGGGTGTTTCTTACTGTGCAACCTGTGACGGCGCATTTTTCCGCAAGAAAACCGTGGCAGTTGTGGGCGGCGGCGATGTGGCGATTGAAGACGCGGTTTTTTTGTCCAGAATGTGTGAAAAGGTTTATCTGATTCACCGCAGGAACGAACTCCGGGGCGCGAAGGTTTTGCAGGAGCGTCTGTTTGCACTGGAAAATGTGGAGGTAATCTGGGACTCTGTGGTGGAAAAGATTGAAGGGACAGAGAAGGTGGAAGGGCTTTGCCTAAAGAACGTCAAGTCCGGACAGGCCCTGCATCTTGCGGTAAACGGTGTGTTTATTGCGGTAGGGATTAAGCCGTTAAGCAGTGCGTTTGAAGGCGTGGTGGAGATGGAAAACGGTTACATCCGTGCCGGTGAGGACGGTAAGACCTCTGTGCCGGGAATCTTTGCCGCAGGTGATGTGCGGACGAAAGCGCTTCGCCAGATTATTACGGCTGCTGCCGACGGTGCAAATGCGGTGACAAGCGTGGAAAGGTATTTGAACGAAAAGTATTAAGTGCATATTCACTGGAATTTACGCAATGCAGTACTAGGGCATAGGGCAGAGGAGGTGCAGGAGATTGGGAGGCAGAAGCGTAGTTTTAGCGGCAGGATGCTGTCTTTTGGGATTTATGGGCTGTTACCGTGCTGCTGGCTGGTCTGGTCCGGAATATATTCTAAGTTCCCGGCAGGAGCAGGAAGAAGCTGATTTAAGGACGAGCAGGGTTTTGCGGGAGAATGTGCAGGCACCGGAGAATATGCAAAACCTGGCGGTCTGTCAGGCCGCCAACTATGTCAACATCCGCCAGCAGGCAACGACAGCCAGTGCAGTGGTGGGAAAAATCTACCGCAATGCAGCCGCCGATATTCTGGCGACCGTAAACGGCGAGGGCGGAAGCTGGTATCAGATTCAGTCCGGAAGTGTGAACGGTTATGTAAAGGCCAGTTATTTTCTGACGGGAGCCCAGGCTGAGGCTGCGGCAAGAGAGGTTGGGATCTGCTATGCAATGATTAATACTGCAGCACTGCGGCTTCGGGAAAGACCGGATGTATCCAGCCCGGCACTGACGACCCTGCGGCAGGGAGCAGAATATATTATGCTGGGGGAGGAGAATCATTTTGCCAGGCTTGCCGTAGATGATACCCTGACCGGCTATGTGTCGATGGATTACATAAAGACCAGGATGGTTTATCCGCAGGCGGTTTCTCTGGAGGAGGAAGCTGCACAGCAGGCCGAAGAGGCAAGACGGCAGCAGGAAGCACAGGCGGCTTTGCAGAAGCTTGAGGAAGTAAAGCTGGTGGAGGCAAAGAGTGATTCCGGCGGAAGCGGAAGTTTTTTTGCCTCGGTACAGGTGATTCCAGGCCAGTCGGAAGCGGTGCAGGGTACGCAGACAAGTTTTTCGGGACAGACAGAAGCGGTGCAGGGTACATTGGCAGGACTTTCCGGGCAGAAGCCATCATCTTCGGGAATGGAGGGTGTTCCGGCGACGATTGCCGCCAATCCTTTAGGGCAGGGAGATAACCCGCAGGTGGCACCGCCCGGGACGACGCCGACTCTGGCTGCGGCTGCGGTGGTCAGTCCTTACGGTCCCGGCAGTGCAGAAAACGTTTATCCAGAAAGTACAACCTCACTTTACGGGCCGGGAGGAAGTGCTTCCCAGGAACTGGTTTCCGCCGCCAGAACAGCATTAGTGGCCTATGCAAAGCAGTTTTTGGGTTATCCTTATGTCTATGGAGGCGACAGCCTGACGAACGGTACGGACTGTTCCGGCTTTGTGATGCGGATATTTGAACATTTTGGCATAAATACAGGGAGAAATTCGCGGGAGCAGGCGTCAAACGGAAGGCAGATTGCCATAGAAGCGGTTAAGCCGGGAGATTTGCTGTTTTATGCCAGCGGCGATACCATTAACCATGTGGCGATTTATATCGGCGGCGGTCAGGTCATTCATGCCGCCAGCGCCAGGACAGGAATTATTATCAGCCCGGCCGATTACCGGACGGCGTGCAGGGCGGTTTCGTTTTTTGATTAGAAATGGACAAAATCGATGTGTCCGGTGCCGTATGGCAGGGGCATGTTCAAACACCGTTTTAAGGAAGAACCCGGCTCCAGTAGGTATGGCAGAGGTCAAGAAAGGCTTTTTCGGCCTTGCTTAAGTAAGCGTCCTTTCTGCAGCACATGCTGATTTCCCAGTGCGGGTGCTGGGGCAGGCGGAAAAATACCATGCGTTCTGACGGAAGGGCAAATACAGCAGGGAGAAGGGCACAGCCGACACCGGCGTCAACCATGCGGTATTTGCTGATATTGCTGCTGGTGGAAAAAAGTACTTTCGGTTCAAAACCCGCATAGGTGAATAATCCCCTGACCAGCTGATACATCGTAGAGGCAGGGTAAATCAGGATAAAGGGGTCCTGGGCAAAGGATTCCAGGGCAATTTCCGGGGCATTTTTAATGTCCCGGCTTCCTTTTTCCGCCAGAGCATGGCCGGCCGGCACAGCCAGAACGATTTCTTCATAGGCCATGTGCATATAGGTATTTTCATCGCGCTGGTGCCGGGTCAGCGTCATCAGCCCAAGGTCAATCTCTCCCCGGCTTATTCTTTTCTGCATGGTGCGCACATTGCATTCCACAGGCTCAAGGATAATATCCGGAAAAGAATGATGAAACTGGGGATAAATGGACGTAAACATATCCACCCCCCGTTCGGGAATCAGTCCAATGGTAAAATGCCGCTGGTCAAATTCAGCGATATCGTGAATCTTACTGTAAGTATCTTTTTTCAGTGCCAGTATGGTTTTTGCGGTCTGGAGATAAATTTCCCCTGCCGGTGTGGGCTGCCAGTCGGAACGGGTGCGCACAAAAAGCGAAGTCCCCAGTTCAGATTCCAGTTTTTGCAGCTGCTGGTTTAGGGCAGATTGGGTAATAAAAAGCTTTTCCGCCGCACGGGCAATGCTTTTTTCTTCACTGATCATAAGAATATTTTCAATTAAATGTAAATCCATGGAAACCTCCAGACTCTCCTTTGTTGGCCTGTTATGGCTGTTTGTTTGCTGTAATAGCCTTTCAGGAATGGCAAAATGTTATCAAGTTTTTTTCTTTCCGGACTAATTGTAAAGAAAAGAATAAGAAAAAACAAGCATGAAATGTTGGATGAGGCGGTAAAAATGGTTACTGTTCACACATTCACAGCAACAGGAAAAATCCATAAAAATTGCCTTTACTGATAGGATTTTTGCTCACTGGCTCAGCTTAACCTGCGGTTCATGCAGCAAGTGCGCAGACCTACACCAACAGTAACTAAAAATGTTCAGTGTTTGTAAACATATAAACTGGAAGAAAAAACAAATGAAACAGAAGGCTTGTCACAGCGGCATTTTTGTGTTAAGCTTTTGGCAAATGGCTGGCAGGACAGAAAGAGTCCGAACAGAGGAGGGTATGTGAAGTGGTGCGTTATCTGGCAATGTTATGTGCTTCTTTTATTCTTTGGGGCAAAGTGACCGTTCCGGAAAAAACGGAAATTTATATTTCGACAGAGGGGGTATCCGAAGAAGGAAGCTTTGGATCTGAAAAAGGATTATCTGAAGAAGGAAGCTTTGGGGAAGGAATGTCAAAAAAGGAAAACGTTGAAGAAGAAATATCCGGAGAAGAAATATCCGGAGAAGAAATGTCTGAAGAAGAAATGAAAAAAGAGATGGCAGAGGGGAAGCAGGCATTTGAACGGGTTACGCTTTCCTTTGCCGGAGATATCAGCTTTGCCGAAGGCTATGCGAACATGGTCAGCTATCACAGCCGGGGAAATGATATTGCCCAGTGCATTACCCCGGATTTAATTGCCCGGATGGATTCGGCGGATATTATGATGGTAAATAATGAGTTTACCTACAGCAACCGCGGGGCCCCGCTTTCCGGGAAAACTTTTACCTTTCGGGCAAAACCTGAGATGGCGGAAAATTTGCTGAAATTGTCCGTGGATATCGTTTCCCTGGCCAATAACCATGTGTTTGATTACGGGGAAACGGCACTGATTGACACATTAGATACCCTGGATCACTATGAAATTCCCTATGTGGGCGCAGGGAGGAATTTAGAGGAGGCAAAGAAGATTGTCTATATGGAAAAGGGCGGGATGAAGATTGCCTTTGTCAGCGCGACGCAGGTAGAGCGTTCCTATGTGTTTACGAAGGAGGCGACGGACTCTTCAGCTGGTGTTCTGCGGACTTTTTCTCCCGAGGCTTTTTTAGAGGTTATTCGCAGGGCAGAAGAAACCAGTGATTTTGTCGTGGTTTATGTGCACTGGGGAACGGAAGGGGTGAATCAGTTTGAAGGGGATCAGCAGCTTTTGGGTCATCAGTATATTGATGCGGGTGCGGATCTGGTCATTGGGGATCACCCACACTGCCTGCAGGGGGTGGAGTATTATAAAGGGGTTCCCATTTTTTACAGTCTGGGCAATTACTGGTTTAACAGCAGGACATTAGATACCGGTCTGGTGGAAGCTGATATCTGCAGGGACGGTCTTTTAGAACTGCGCTTCGTGCCCTGCCTTCAGCAGAACTGCCGGACAAGCCTGGTTACTGACCCGGCGCAGCAGCAGAGGGTGTTCCGGTTTTTAGAATCGATATCGGCGAATGCTTCGGTTGATGAACTGGGCATGATCCGGGAAAAGTAAAGGGATAAGAGTACATTAAAAGCATGAAAAGAAGGAAGCACGAAAAGAAGGAAGTACGAAAGGAAGAAAAGGAGGAAGCAGATGAAACAGGATATGATTGTAATCTTGGATTTGGGAAGTACGGAAAATGCGGCATTAGCCCGCCAGATTCGTGAACTGGGGGTTTATAGTGAGATTCATCCCCATGATATTACCCCGGAGGAGTTAAAGGCATTGCCTAATGTAAAAGGGGTTGTGCTTAACGGCGGGGAAAACCGGGTTGTGGACGGAATTGCCGTTGATGTTGATCCGGCGCTGTATGCCTGCGGTTTTCCGATGCTTTCCATTGACCATCCTGGGGCAAAAGGGGAGAGGAAGATGGATCGGCTGCCGGAAGGGGCAGAACTTAAGGAATTTGTCTTTGACGTGTGCCAGGCGCAGGCAAACTGGAATATGAAAAACTTTATCGAAGATCAGGTGGAACTGATCCGGCAGCAGGTGGGAGATAAGAAGGTGCTTCTGGCACTTTCCGGCGGTGTGGACTCTTCGGTCGTTGCGGCAATGCTGATAAAGGCGATTGGAAAACAGCTGGTCTGCGTGCACGTCAATCACGGACTGATGCGCAAAAATGAGTCGGAAAGTGTAGTTGAAGTGTTTAAAAACCAGCTTCATGCAAATCTAATTTATGTGGACGCAGTGGAGCGTTTTTTAGGAAAGCTGGAAGGCGTGGCTGATCCGGAACAGAAGAGGAAAATTATCGGCAAAGAATTTATCCGGGTATTTGAAGAAGAGGCAAGGAAACTGGAAGGCATTGACTTTTTAGGTCAGGGGACGATTTATCCCGATATTATTGAAAGCGGGACAAAAACGGCGAAGATGGTAAAATCGCACCATAACGTGGGCGGACTGCCGGAGGATCTGCAGTTTGCATTGGTAGAGCCGTTAAAACAGCTGTTTAAAGACGAAGTTCGAGCCTGCGGCGTAGAACTGGGGCTTCCCGCTGAGATGGTTTACCGCCAGCCGTTCCCGGGCCCGGGGCTTGGCGTGCGCTGCCTGGGGGCAATTACCAGGGACAGACTGGAAGCCGTTCGGGAGTCGGATGCGATATTAAGAGAAGAATTTGCAAAGGCCGGGTTGGATAAGAAGGTTTGGCAGTACTTTACCGTAGTGCCGGATTTTAAATCCGTGGGCGTGAAGAATAATGCAAGATGCTTCGACTATATGGTGATTATCCGGGCGATTAATACCATTGATGCGATGAGCGCAACCATAGAGCGGGTGGACTGGGATGTATTGCAGAAGATTACAGACAGGATACTTGCGGAAGTTGGGAATGTGAACAGGGTGTGTTTTGATATGAGTCCTAAGCCGCCGGCTACGATTGA
>VSOC01000073.1:17751-18359 GCA_009774615.1 Lachnospiraceae bacterium | reverse complement strand
GCTTTATATTCCAGCAAGCGTAACAAAAATTGGAGAAATAACGGAAGAATCTCCATTTTTTTCATGCGATAGCCTAGGAATCATAAATTTTGGTGGAAGTGAAGCATCATGGAACAAAATGATGAATCCATATCTGGAATCTAGTCTGAGAAAGACAAAAATTAACTACAATGTTCCATTCGACGACCCCTTCGCTCCAATTCCAAACGATCCCGGCGATCTTCCGGATAAAGATGACAGTGGAACAACTCCGCCAGATACCGGTGATGGTGACGGCGATAATGACCACAAGCACAACTGGTCTACAGAATGGAGCCACAACGGAACCAGCCATTGGCATGAGTGCCTTGACGATTGTTCAATAGCCAATAACCAAGATAAAAACAGTTACGGAAATCACAGCTTTGGCAACTGGATAATTGATAAAAATGCAACGTCTTCCCAAAGCGGCAGCAAACATCGGGATTGTACGATTTGCCTCTATCGTCAGACACAGTCTATTCCGGCAACTGGTTCTTCCGGTGATAATTCTGATGGTTCCGACAATAACCCAGGCGGTTCCGAAAATAACACAGGAGGTTCCGATAAAAAACAAGACGGAACAGATA
>VSOC01000073.1:0-17741 GCA_009774615.1 Lachnospiraceae bacterium | reverse complement strand
CCGTTCCGATAAGAACACTGGCTGTTCCGTTAACAACCCTGGCGGTTCCGACAATAACCCTGGCGGTTCCGACAACAACCCTGGCGGTTCCGACAATAACCCGGGCGACTCGAACGATAAGCCCGGCAATTCCGGAAGCTCCGGTGGTAACTCCGGCAGTTCAGGAAGTTCCGGCAGCAGTTCCGGAAGCTCCAACAAAAACTCCGGAAGCTCCGGTGACAGCTATAACCACTACGGAAAATCAAATACCGGCATTTTCAGCACCACGATTAATCGGCTTTCCAATGGTTCCAGTGTTACTGCTGTAACCCATAATAACGGAACCATTACCACAAATTCTTCGGATGCTTTCGGCAATGTGACCATTGGTGTTCAATTATCGGTTCTGGCAATAAGTACTGCCCAGCAGAGCGGCGGCGCTGTGGCACTGCCTGTTTCAGCGGTTGCAGCGGTTAAGGATGCGGCAACGGCTCCATCGATCACCGTTTCTACCGGCGGTGCACCGGCAAAAGTAGCCATTCCTACGCAGACACCTTCTGCCGGCACGGTAGCCGTTATCATCCGTGAGGATGGTTCGTCACAGATAATCAGAAACTCTGCTTTGACCAATGACAGTATTGTAGCTGTTCTGCCTGATGGGGCAACGGTAAAAATCGTGGATAACAGCAAGAACTTTGTGGATGTTCCCGCCGGAAGTCCATTTGAAAATGCTGTTGCCTTTGTTTCTGCAAGGGAATTGTTCCATAACACAGCGGATACCGTCTTTGCCCCGGAAGCCCCTATGACCAATGCTATGCTGATAACGGCTCTGGCCCGTCTTGACGGAACCGAAACAGACAGCAGCGCAGAAGCCGGCGAGAACACAAGCTGGTATACTAAGAGCATGGAATGGGCTGCTACACACGGCATCAATCCTGGAGTCAATCCGGACGGTGCCATGGTTGGTGAAGATTTGATTACAACACTCTGGACTTATATGGGTTCACCTGCGGCAGCGGATGCTTCACTGAATTTCACCGATAATGCTCAGGTAAACAGTACACAGGCCAGCAACACCCAGGCAGCCTTGCTTTGGGCGGCAAACAGCGGCATTATCAGCGGCTTTGAAGATGGAAGCTTAAACCTCCAGGGACAGATCACCCGTGCACAGGCCGCACAAATCATCATGAACCTTGTTAATTCTCCTTATTCCTTAACGGTACCCCCCACACAAAATTAAGGAATAGGATCAGCCAAAAAATTTTTTAAAAACAGGGACCAGTGTAATGTTTTTTACACTGGTCCCTGAAATTTTTAGTCTAAGATTATTCTAATGCTGCAGCATATTCTCAATAAATATCCCATACCCTCTGGTCGAGTCCTGCACGAATACATGGGTGACGGCTCCAATCAGTTTTCCGTCCTGAATAATCGGCGACCCGCTCATCCCCTGAATCACGCCTCCGGTTAAGGCCAGGAGTTCGGGATCGGTAACTTTAAAGACGATGCTTTTCGTCCGATGGCTGCTGGAATAGTCAACCTTTTGAATCTCTATCTGGTAATCCTTCACTTCGCCGGACACGCTGTTTCGCAAAAGTGCGGCTCCCTCATGGACATCCTGGCGGTAGCCTATGGGAATGGCTTCACTGCTGATTCTGCTGCGCAGCGTGCTTCCTGCCGTTCCGAATATCCCGGTTTCGGTATTGGCGTCAATCTTTCCCAGCTCCGAGGCAGAGCCATAGAAAATCACCCCGCTCATCACCCCCGGCTTTCCCGCGCTTCCTTTTTCAATGCCCATAATCTGCGTTTCATAGAGATTCCCTTCCGTAATTTCCACCACGCCCCCGGTATCGGTATCGCTGATTCCGTGGCCCAGCGCGCCGAAGTGTCCGTTTAAGTCAAGATAGGTCATGGTTCCGATTCCCTGTGTATCGTCCCGCACCCATGCCCCCAGTTTATATGTTCCGTCCTCTGCCGCCACGGGGTTCATGGAAACCGACATTTTTTCCTGTCCCCGGCGAATCTGCAGCGTTACCCGTCCGCCCCCGGTCTGGTTGACGGCCTGCACCAGATCCTCTTTTCTGGAGAGAGGATGACCGTTAATGGCTTCGATGTAATCTCCCGATCGCAGAACACCGTAAGCCGGTTCGACTTCTATTCCGTCGATTCCCATTAAATTTCCTGTTCCAATCACCAGGATACCATTGGATTTTAAGTAGATCCCCACAGGAATCCCACAGGGAACGGCATAGTTTTCATCAACGACGTCTACCTGCACATCCTTGATTTTCACCAGACCGAAAAGCTTGACCTCCATCTGATAGCTTCCCTGCTTTTTTCCCAGCATCTGAAAAGGTTCTTTGCCGGAAATACGGATCTGGTTGGAGGGAATATTAGAAGAATCTCCCAGAGAAACTTCTGCGTCCTTCATCACTAAGGTAGATTCAAACAGCACAGGAAGCTGCATCTGCTCTTCTTCCCCTGCTACGATATTTAAGCGATCCGGAACGGTTTTTTCCAGATAATAAAACATAAACCCGCAGAAAAGCGCCGCGGCAAGAATACTTCCTTTGAAAAACCACCTCCTTTTTCTCTTCTTTTTTTTCGGTTGTTTGGTTATCTTATTCACGTTTGGCCTGACATCCTGCATTTCCTTACCTCCTCGTAGTCTTAGTTTTCCCACAAGTTTGTAAGCATATGCCCATCGTGCAGCACAATCTGCTTACACGATTAGTATTGGCCATCTTCTTTTTTATAATCCTTTAAACAAAAACCATTACCGACTTATTTTGCGCGTTCTGCCAATTCCTTCATCTCTTTTGCATTTTTCCGCACCGCTTCGGTAATCTCTGCACCGCCAAGAAGCCTTGCAAGTTCGTCGATCGATTCCTCTCTTCCCAGACGGCGGATATTCGTCACCGTTTCCTTTCCCTTAATGGATTTTGCAATCTCAAAATGACTGTCCGCCATAGAAGCAATCTGCGGCAGATGGGTAATACAGATCACCTGATGCGTCCGGGAAATTTCTTTTAATTTCTCCGACACCTTCTGCGCTGTCCTTCCGCTGATTCCCGTGTCGATTTCATCAAAAATCAGCGTCGGTATCTCATCGGTATCCGCAAGCACCGTCTTAATTGCCAGCATAATCCGGGAAAGTTCACCGCCGGAAGCCACGGCTTTTAATGGTCTTACGGGTTGTCCCGGATTGGTGGAAATTAAAAATTCGGCCTCATCAAATCCTTCTATAGTATAGTGATCCAACCGGCGAAATTCCATCACAAACTCGACTTCCAAAAAATTCAAATCAATTAAACTTTCCTTGATTTTTTCGGCAAGAATTTTCCCTGCTGCATTTCGGATGGCGGATAACTGTTCGCAGTCCCCTGCAAGAACTTTTTCTGCCTCGCTGAGTTTTCTCTTTAATTCTTCACGGATTTCATCATAATTTTCCAACTCTTCCAGACGTTTCTTTTTTTCTTCCAACACCTTAAACACCTGGGCAACGGTCGGGCCGTATTTGGCCTGCAGCCCGCGGATAACGTCCAGACGCTCTTCAATCTGCCGAAACTCGCTCTCTTCAAACTGACAGCCGTCCATGTACTCCTGAATCGAACGCTCCAGTTCATTGCTCAATGCCTCTAAGTCCAGAAGCTGATCCCGGATGGGCGATAAATCCTCATCAAATCCCGCAACCTGATCCACATCCCGGACAGCACGTCCCAGACTGTCGCCCTCCAGCACCTCATAGGCAGAGGAAAGGGCTTCCATTATCCTCTGCATGTGGGAAAGCTTGCGGTATCTGGAAGTAAGCTCCTCCTCTTCCCCTTCCTTTAACGCTGCTTCCTCGATATTTTCTATTTCAAACCGGCAAAAGTCTGCTTCTCTGAGCCGATCTTCCTGTCCTGTTTCCATGGAAGAAAGCTTTTCCTTAAGCTTTCGATATTCCTGATATTCCCGGCGGATCTTCTCCTTCCATGAAGCAATTTTTCCCTTTCCGTAAGCATCAAGAATCTCCAGATGCTTATGAATATCCATCAGGGACTGATGCTCGTGCTGCCCGTGGATATCCATCAAAAGAGCCGTCACCTGCCGCAGTTTTGCGGTGGTGACGGTTTCATCATTGATTTTTGAAACGCTGCGTGTGGGCAGGATTTTCCGGGAAATAATCAGTGTTTCATCCTCTGACGGAAAAATCTCCATCGCCTTGAGCGCCTCTCTTTGCGCATCACCGCCCACAGAAAATAAAAGTTCGATATAGGCGCTGTCGGCACCCTGCCGGATGCTGTCTTTGGAGGCTTTTCCCCCCAGTGCCATGTTCACTGAACCGATAATAATGGACTTACCGGCTCCCGTTTCTCCGGTAAGAATATTTAAACCTTCACCAAATTCCACCTGGGCCTGTTCAATTAATGCCAGGTTTTTTACCTGTAATTCCAGAAGCATATTTTCCTCCCTGACGGCTAATTATCTTCATGATGATAAGATGAATTTCCGTGATTTCCCTGTACAAGTTTCCTAATCTTATCCATCACCAATATGGTATCGTCCACGCTGCGCACCGCACACATAATCGTATCATCTCCGGCAATACAGCCGACAATCTCATGAAAATGCATGGCGTCCAGGGCTGCCGCCACAGCCATGGCCATACCGGCCACGGTTTTTAATACCAGGATATTCTGCGCCATATCCATGCTTAAATAGCCGTCCTGGAGAATGCGGATGTATTTATCACTGAAATTAGTCTGGCTCTGTAAAACCATATATTTCTGCTTTCCGCCCTCTGTCGCCGCCTTGGTCAGCTTTAATTCCCGGATATCCCTGGACACCGTAGCCTGGGTTACATTAAAACCGGCGCGGTTAAGGTATTCTGCCAGCTCTTCCTGCGTTTCAATTTCATATTTTCCAATGAGTTCTACAATTTTACTGTGACGCTCTACCTTCATTTCTTCGTTTCATCTCCATGATTTTTTGTATCTCTTTACGAACTATACACCTATCATTTTATTGCTGAGGTTTTGTAAAAAAGATATTTTTTTTAACTGAACTAATATAGTTTCTACAATGGACTGCCGGATTAAAATCTGGTCGCCGCAGTAGAGTTCACCTGCCAGATTTCCGTCAAAAGCGAGCATATGTCCCTCCTCCGGCACCTGAATCGTAAGCTGATCCTCGGCGGGAAGGACAATGCTTCTGGCATTTAAGGCGTGGGAGCAGATGGGGGTCAGCACCATCATCCTTGCTCCGGGGGCAATGATCGGGCCGCCGGCGGACAGGTTGTACGCCGTAGAGCCGGTGGGCGTGGCAAAAATCATGCCGTCTGCGGTGTAGTCGTTTAAAAACTCGCCATTGACCAGAAGGCGGAAGTGGAGGGGCTTTAGCATGTCCCTGCGGCTGATAACAATTTCATTCAGTGCAATATCCCCGGCAACGATTTTTCCTGTGCGGAGAATCCTTCCCTCCAGCATCATCCGGCGTTCCAGCGTGTATTTTCCTTCTAAAAGGGCGTCCAGCATGGAAAACATATCCTCGCGGCGGCTGACCTGGGTGAGATAGCCGAGATGCCCGCGGTTGACTCCGACAAAAGGGATTCCTCGTCCGGCAAGATCTCTGGCTGCCTGGATCAGGGTTCCGTCGCCGCCGATAGTGATCACACACTCTGTATCCTCGGGAACCTGGGAAGGCTGGGTGTAACGACCGCCTAAAAAGTCCTTCCAGTCCTGACAGACGACTTTTGCTCCACGACTGTGCAGATAGTCTGCGATTTCTTTTTCTGTATCTGCGGCACCCTCCTTTTCGGGGTTTGCCACAATGTAAAACACGTTCATTACGGGTTGGATTCCTCTCTTGTTTTTTTACAATCTATAGCATTTGGTGGGATTTTTCTACTATGGCTTTGGCATCTATGGGAGGTTGGCTGTGTGGTTTTCCCTGGGGTAAATTTTGCAGGTGGAGAAGGTATTCGATGTTTCCTTCTGGACCGCGGATGGGGGAAAACTCCAGGTTTAATACCTCGAAGCCTGTGCTTACGGCGTATTCGATCACCGTCTGAATAACCTCTAAGTGGACGGATTTTTCGCGAACTACCCCCTTTTTTCCTACTTTTTCGCGTCCGGCCTCAAATTGGGGTTTTATCAGGCAGACGATTTGTCCCTCTTCGGACAGCAGGGCTTTTACCGGGAGCAGAACTTTTGTCAGAGAGATGAAGGAAACATCGATAGAAGCAAAGTCTATCTTTTCGGGAACCATTTCAGGAAGGAGGTAGCGGATATTGGTTTTTTCCATGCAGATAACGCGGTCATCCTGCCTTAACTTCCAGGCAAGCTGTCCGTGGCCTACATCTACGGCAAAGACCCTGACTGCTCCGTTTTGCAGCATACAGTCGGTGAAGCCGCCGGTGGAGGCACCTACATCCATACAGATCTTGTCTTTAAGCGAGAGGCCGAAGTGGGTCATGGCTTTTTCCAGTTTTAATCCGCCACGGCTGACATACCTTAACGTGTTTCCCCGTACCTCCAGTTTTGCCGTTTCTGCAAATGTGGTCCCTGCCTTATCCTCTTTTTGCCCGTCTACATAGACCAGGCCAGCCATGATTACCGCCTTTGCCTTTTCCCTGGATTCTGCCAGCCCCTGCTTCACTAAAAGTACGTCCAATCGCTCCTTCATTTTTTCCTCCATTTTGTACACGTTTCACAACATACACAACTGTATTTCATCCTTGTAATTTTCGGATTTTTATTTTATTTTATCATTTTTTGGTTTTTCTTTATCGCTTACTTTTTTCGCTTTCTTCTTCACCATTTATAGTATCATTTTCAGATTTTTCGTTCATTGCATCGTTGATTATCTCCATTGTTTCCAGTCTGCGGATAATGGAGTCGCTGTCGATTCCCAGGCTTTCCCGAAGAACGCTTACATTGCCGTGCTCCACGTAGGCGTCGGGCAATGCAATATTGACGGCTTTTACTTCGGGTCTATGTTCGTGTATCCATCTGGTGACCTGGAGGCCAAAGCCGCCCTGTAAGACATTTTCCTCCAGGGTTATGACAACTTTGTGGCGCTCTGCCAGGAAATGTACAAGTTCTGTGTCAAAGGGTTTTATAAAGCGTCCGTTCGCCAGACTGCAAAGGATTCCCCGATCACGCAGTTTATCGCGGATATGTTCGGCGGTGCTGACCATGCTTCCCACAGCCAGAAGAGCGATTTCGGCTCCGTTGCCGCTCTCGTCATAGAGAAGTTCACCTTTTCCATAGGTGATGGGGGCATGAAATTCTTTTAAGCCGCGGTAGGCTTCTCCCCGCGGGTAGCGCACAGCCGCCGGGCGGTTAATTTTTAAGGCAAAGGCAAGCATATCCTCCAGCTCCCACCAGTTTTTGGGTGCCATCACGGTCATATTGGGGATGCAGCTTAGAAAACTGTAGTCGAAAATCCCCTGGTGGGTTTCTCCGTCACTTCCCACAAGCCCTGCCCGATCGACAGCCAGTACCACAGGAAGTTCCTGAATGCAGATATCATGAAGGATCTGGTCAAAGCCCCGCTGTAAAAAGGATGAATAAACGGCTACCACCGGCTTTAAGCCTGCCGCTGCCATCCCCGCCGCGCTGGTTACGGCGTGTGCCTCGGCGATACCCACGTCAAAGAACCGCCGCGGGAATTTTTTTGCAAAACGACAAAGACCCGTGCCGTCCGGCATTGCCGCCGTAACTGCCACGATCCGGGAATCCTCTTTTGCCAGCCTGCACAGGGCGCGGGCAAAGACGTCGGTATAGTCGGGATATTTCTTTTTGCTTAAAAATTCGCCGGTTTTTACATCGAAAGGACCTACACCGTGGAATTTTGCCGGATTCTTCTCCGCAGGTGCAAAGCCCCTGCCCTTTTTCGTCAATACATGCACCAGCACGGCATGATCCAGCTTTTTGGCTTCCAGCAGGGCTTTCTGAAGCTGACGGATATCGTGTCCGTCCACCGGGCCTAAATAGGTAATGCCCATATTTTCAAATAACATCCCGGGAATCAATAGCTGCTTAATCCCGTTTTTCGTCCGTTTAATCCGGTCAATCATGTTCTGGCCCCAGCCGGGAATACGCTCTAAGGCATTTGCCACATTTTTCTTTAAGTCAATATAGCCGTCGCCGGTGCGGATACCGTTCAGATAGCGGGACATCCCACCGACATTTTCGGAAATGGACATATTGTTATCATTAAGAACGATAATAAAATTCTTCTT
The DNA here is from genome assembly GCA_009774615.1 of Lachnospiraceae bacterium. GTDB lineage: Bacteria > Bacillota > Clostridia > Lachnospirales > Lachnospiraceae > Caccovicinus. Next base: position 9,535 of record VSOC01000073.1, on the reverse strand, counting down.
TAACCGGGCAGCATTGTTCAGCGCCTCGTAGGCCATGCCCCCGGTCAGCGCCCCATCGCCGATAATGGATACGACGCTGTAGTCCTCCCCCTGCAAATCCCGTCCCTGGGCAATCCCAAGACCTGCGGAAATCGAAGTGGAACTGTGTCCGGTATCAAAGGCATCATAGGAACTTTCCCTGCGCTTGGGAAAACCGCTGATCCCGCCGAACTGCCGCAAATCGTCGAAAAGTTCTTTCCGTCCGCTTAAAATTTTATGCGTGTAGGACTGGTGGCCCACATCCCAGATCACCTTATCCCTGGGCAGATCAAAGGCCAGATACAGGGCAATGGTCAGTTCCACCACGCCCAGGTTCGAGGCCAGATGCCCTCCGGTACAGCTGATTTTCCCGATTAAAAATTCCCGGATTTCCTCTGCAAGCAGGGTTAATTCCTCCATATTCAAGTCCTTAACGGATGCGGCATCCTGAATCTTCTCTAAAATCATAAGCTTTCCCCCTGTATCTTCCCATTTGGGCTTTATCACGTTACTGTTCACACGTTCACAGCAACGGGCAAAATCCATGAAAATCGCCTGATCAGCAGCAAAGCCGCCTTATTTTTCCCTGGTTATCAGCATAAGAATCAGCTTTTCCAAAAACACATTCGTTCCTGGCAATGCCCTTATTTCCCGCACAGCCTCATCCGATAAAGCCTTCACCTGTGCCCTGGCTGCTTCCAGGCCCTTTAATGTGGCATAGGTCGTTTTCTGATTCTTCTCATCGCTCCCCACAGGCTTTCCCAAAACCTCCTGGCTGCTGGTAATATCCAAAATATCATCCTGAATCTGAAACGCCAGCCCTACATTCAAGGCAATCTGCGAAACTCTTTTCACATCTTTATCTTCTGCCCCGGCTAAAACCGCGCCAATCATCATCGCGGCTTCTAAAAGCGCCCCCGTTTTCAGCCGGTAAATAAAATCTATTTGTTCCTCCGAAAGCGGCTGATTCGTCCGTTCCACATCCACCACCTGACCGCCAATCATCCCGTAAATTCCCGTCTTTTCCGCCAATATCCCAATCGCCCGTCCCGCACGTTCAGGATTAGCCGTATACAAAAACGACTTTGCCGCCGCAGCAAACGCCTCAACTAATAAAGCATCTCCCGCCAGCACGCCCATCGCTTCCCCAAACGCTGCCCAGGTACTCTTCTTTCCCCGGCGGTACTCGTCATTATCCATACAGGGCAGATCGTCATGAATCAGCGAGGAAGTATGAATCATTTCCAATGCCGCCATAAACGGTTTGACCTCCCGCAGATCCCCGCCGAACAAACGGCAGGTTTCCATCATCAGCAGGGGCCGAAGCCTCTTCCCGCCCGCATGAATACTATAATTCATGGCTTCCATAATCCTCTTTTGCTGTCCGGCTTCCTCCGGCAGATAGTTCTGAATCACCTTTTCTGTTTCCCGGATTTTCTCCGCCAATACTTCTTTTAATTCCTCCATGGTTCCTCCGTCATTATTCTTTTCCCCTATACAAAAGCAGGTACACGGGCATAAATCAAAATCTTCCCTGTTTTGACTACTGCCCCTCTTCCTCACTCAGCATAAAAATCTGCTTTTCCACCTTATCAATCTGCGACGAACACTGCCTTACCAGCTTCATCCCCCGCTCAAAGTAGCGAAAGGATTCTTCCAGGGAATTATCCGACTGCTCCAGCATGTCCAAAAGATTATCCAGTTCTTCAAAAGTTTCTTCTATTGTTAATGATGTTAATAACTCGTCGTTCTGTGCTTCCCCGACATTCTCTCTCATCAAATCTTCCATCCTTTCTCCACCCGTGCCAGGATTTTTCCGTCCCTGACCTGAATCGAAATCCGATCGCCCGGCGACACCTGCCCGGCACTCTGTATGCGCTTTCCCTGTTCATCGGTTAAAAATCCAAAACCTCCGCTGATTTTCTCTAACGGGGACAGCCCTTTAAGCCTTCCTGCCGCCAGCGCCAGCCGATGCCTTGCTTCCTTTAAACGCTCGTCCATCTCCCGGCGAAAACCGTTTTCAAACTCGGCAATCCTCTGCCGGTTCACCCGAAGTTCATGCACCGGATCTTTTAATTTCAAGCGAAACTGATACTGCTCAAGCCTCGCTCTCTCCTGCTGAAGTTTTCTCTCCATCCCAATCCGCAGCGCCGAAACATAGCCCTCGATCTCCCGCTGAAACTGCAGATAATCAAAGACTGCCAGTTCCGCGGCCGCCGAAGGCGTAGGTGCCCGGAGATCCGCTACATAATCGGCAATGGTCACATCCGTTTCATGTCCGACCGCAGAGATCACCGGTGTGGAACAGTCAAAAATTGCCCTGGCAACCATCTCTTCATTGAACGCCCAGAGATCCTCAATTGAACCGCCGCCGCGCCCCACAATCATCACATCCACGCCCACAGCATCCAACGTGCGGATACCTTCGGCAATACTGTACTTTGCCTGCTCCCCCTGCACCAGGGCCGGGTAAAGCACAAGCTGCACATAAGGATTCCTCCTTGCCGAAATATTCATAATATCCCGAATCGCCGCCCCGGTCGGCGCAGTCACAACACCGATAACCTTAGCATAGCGGGGAATGGGCTGCTTATACTCCGGCGAAAACATGCCCATCTCTTCCAGTTCTTCTTTAAGCTGCTGGAAACGCAGGAATAAGTCGCCTTTTCCTTCCCGCTTAATCTCCTTTGCATAGAGCTGGTACTTCCCGTCCCGCTCATACACGTCCACCGATCCGGTAACGATAACCTGCTGACCTTCCTCCAACCGAAAAGAAAGGCCCACCCGCTGACTGGCAAACATCACCGCGGACAATGTGCCCTTCCCATCCTTTAATGTAAAATAAATATGGCCGGAAGAATGGTATTTACAGTTGGAAACCTCTCCCTTGACAGAAATACGGCTTAAAGCATAATCCTGGACGAACATGTTCTTAATATACGTATTGACCTGAGAAACCGTATATATACCTGTATTTGCCATCTTTACACCATCTTTGCCAAAATCCCGTTAATAAACCCGGAAGAGTCCTTGCCGCCAAATTTCTTGGCAAGCTCCACGGCCTCATTAATGGCTACCTTTTCGGGGATTTCCTCATCATATTTCATCTCATAAACCGCCAGGCGGAGAATCGTCAGCTCCACCTTCCCCATCCGCTTTGTCCGCCAGCCCTGTGCTACCTTATTAATACGCTCATCTAAGGAGGAAATTTCTTCGATAATCTGCAGAACCTTGCCTGTCAGTTCCGCCCTGTCCTCCGGCTTTGCCGCCGTGCGGTGAATTACTTCGATTTCCCCCTCCGGGCCTTCCTCTTCCTCGTCAAGCATAAGAAAATAATTCTCCATCTGCCCGGGAAGTTCCCCGGCAGAATAAAAATCTACACAAAACAGCATTTTAAAGCAATGCTCTCTCATTTCTCTTCTGGTCATTCTGCCCATTATATTCCTCCTGCATCGCAAGCAGTAAAATCTTTTCCTGCCCACGCAACTATTACCTGAAAACACATCGCCAAGCTGACGATTCTATTAGTTTGTGTTATTATAGCAAATTTGCCTATGTTATACAACCAAAAACGACAGAGAAATTCGGCAGGGCAATAAAAAAGGCAGATTATCCCCTCTTTCTCAGGAATCCTGCCTTTTTCGTGGGCGCATGATGATTTACTGCGCTGCTTCCATATTCACTCCGGCGATTTTAATATTAATGTCCAGAACGGATAAGCCTGTCATATTTTCAATCGCAGACTTTACCCGATCCTGCACAGCTTCGCTGACTTCGGGAATATTATAGCCGTAGGTTAAGTTCAGGGAAAGGTCTACCGATACATGATCCTCGGTTACATCCACCTTAACTCCCTTTGACAAATTCTTCATGCCCAGCTTTCCAACCAGTTCATTCGTAATATTTCCAGCCATGGAATCCACGCCGTCCACCTCGGTAGCCGCCAGCCCGGCGATAATCGCCACGACCTCGTCGGCAATCTGAACCTCGCCCAGTTTATCCTTTTCATATACTTTATGCGTGCTTCGATTCTCTGTTTCTGCCACAATCTTACCTCCTGCCTGATGCAAAATAAATGCAGATATCTTCCTTCTGCCCTGATTCTTTCTTCATTATAGCAGATGAAAAAGTATTTGAAAAGGGTATTTCTTTTTTTTGCATAGTATGCTATACTTTCGTTACTGTTCACATGTTCACAAGCAGTCATGCCACCATAAATGAATGTCTGCTAAGTGCACAAGAATACATATTAAAAAACAAAAAGGAAGTGTCAAAACCATGAAAGAAAATAAAGGCTGGTTTCTGCGCTGGCCCTGGAACGTAATCATCTATCTCCTGCTGTTCCTGGTTCTGCGTCTTTTTGCCGTTCCCATCATCCTTATTCTGATGCAGATTCAGCAAAAAAACAATCCTCATGGGATATCGGAGGGCTATTGTTTAAACCGTACCCGAAAACGGCTTATGTGGCTGATTTGGGCACTGCTGGTACTGCTTATCTCGGCAGTGCTGTTTTTCATGTTTAAAATAGGACTGGAGCAGGATCGAACCTATTGGGAAACCATGGACTATGTGACCCTGGCCGTCTGCGGTATCGGCGGCCCGCTTTTTCTTATCGGCGGAGTTTACCTGGGCTATATCGCCGTCCGGGACACATTTTTCCCGGAAAAAAGCGCCCTGGCGCAGTCCATAAGAAACCAGCTGCCCTATCCCGACGAAGCCCCGCCGGTGAACGAACTTTTTTCCATGGTGGATGCGGATTTAAAGGAAAATGCGCAGTGGTTCGGCCCGGTGGGGATTGGCAGGGAATGGGTTTTAGGCGACAAAGTAAACAAAATCGACCGCATCCGGGGTATCTTCGTGGTCAATGAGCTTCATCAGCACCACACCCAAACCGGTATCCGCACCAGCCGCAACCTGGAGTTGGTTCTGATTGACGACCGCTGGCAGCGAAACATTACCAGCTTTAGGAATCTGAACGACCTGCAGGCAGCAGCAGACTGCCTGGCTCTCAGGGTTCCCTGTGCACAGCGGGGTTCTGGCAGCGCAGGCAGAACCTTCTGGAGCATGGATGAGGCTTCACGGGAAAATTTCAACCGGGAGTTCCGCCAAAAGCAAAGCCTCCGCGCCTCGCAGCAGCTTATCCAGGAAACCCAAAGCGGCAGTCCCCAGGATATGATTCTTCTGCAGGTCAACGGCCAGGTAACCTCCCGCGTAACCCAGGCTCTTGTTGACGAGCAGCTTCGATTATGTCTTTTGCAGGGACAGGGTTCTTTTTCCCTGACCCCGAACCATCCAATAGAAGCAGGAAAACAACGCTTCCGAAGCCTGCATGTTTCGGTTTCGGAAGGAACGATTTGGCTTTTTGCAGAACACCAAAACCAGCCCGGTGCAGGGCTGGCTAAGGCAGTGCAGGAACGTGAAGCCAGGGATGTACTCTCTGCCTGGCTTCACCGGAAAGCACCGGATACCTCTTTCTGGACACCGAAAGCCAGAAAATAAATAGCAATGAAAAATAGAAATAAAGAAAGAAACGATTCAGCAGAAAAGGAGAAAAGCTATTATGGCAGCAAGTTTAAGCAATGAAGTTAAACAGGCGCTTGAGGATATTTACTATAATGAGCGCACCGGTCGGGGCAGGGAAGCCCTTGCCCTGCTGGAAAGGGCTTCCGCAGCCGGGGACGGGGATGCCACCTGTGTCCTCGCCCGGTGCTACTGCGGAAGGCAGTATGTATGGGCAGGTCACGGTTTTCCCGAGGATGACCATAAAGCCGTCCGCTATCTTCACAAATCGGTAGAACAGGGCAGCGCTCTGGGCGTTTTAGTTGCCCTGCGCTCCGGGGAACTGACCCCTTCGGTACAAAAAAAGATGCCCTTTAAAAACCTGCAGGAGGCCATGGATGAAGCATTGGCGCTGGCAGAAAGCGGGGACGCCTTCTCTCAGTATGTGGTAGCGAATTCCTATTTCTGGTGGGATTTTTTAAGCATTCAGAACAAGGACGCGGATTCCTTCCCCAGCCATGAACAGTTTAAAGCATACTTAAAAGAGAACATCTCCAAGTGTGAGGACTGGTTCTGGAGAGCGTTCCGGGGCGGAATGTATTTTGCTGCCAATAACCTGAATAAATATTACCGGGAAGGCGACGAAGATATTATTGCCCCCCAGCCGGAAAAGGCCAGGGATCTTTATAAGATTGGTGCAGAAGCCGGGCACCCTATTATGCAGGCTATTCACGCCGATGATTTAAGCGAAGCGGGCCGGAAGGAAGAAGCGCTTCACTGGTATAAAAAAGCCGCTGAAGGGGGGCATCCGGGAGCCTGGTACGATGTGGGGCGCTGCTATTTCAACGGAGAAGGCACAGACCAGGATGATACCTATGCCGTGCGGTGCTTTGAAAAAGAACTGGAAAAAAATCCCATCCACGAAGGTTCCTGCAATCTTTTGGGCAAAGCCTATTTCTTTGGACGGGGCGTTTTGACAGACTATGCCAAAGCCTATCACCTTCTCTACACGGCTTATGACCGCCAGCAAAGCACCTGGGGCACGTTTTATCTGGCAAAATGCGCCTTTAACGGTCTGGGAACCCCCCAGGATTACGGCAAAGCTTTGGAGTTTATCCGAAAAATGACCTTTGAAAATCCGGAAGCTGACTATATGCAGGGCTACATCCATGCCCGGGGTCTTGGCGGCGTGCCGGAGGATATTAAAAAAGGTGTGGAACTTCTCAAAAAAGCCGGAAACCTCCCGGAAGCCAAGGCGGAACTTCTGCACTACAAAAAGACCCTTTTCGGCAAATGGGTAAGGCGAAGCTGAACCTGAGCCAAACCTAAGCTGAACCATTGGAAAAAACACCGGGAAAGAAGCAGCTGCAGTAAGTTTATCTATTTTTCTCTTAATGCAGAAACCTCTTTCCTGACTATTCATTCAGGACTTATCGGTGATTTGCCGCCTTTACTTTTGTGCCACAAGCAAATAGCGGTGAATAGTTCCCTCAACGCAGCCCTCAGCTTCGATGATCTTCTGCATGTTCAGCAGCCCTTCAAAACATCGATCCACCGAAAACCCCGGAAATTCCCATGCAATAATATGTGCAAACCATACAAATGCACCCATATCATAAAACTTAATCGGTCGGTATGCTTCTTCTGCGCGGATGAGATGAAAGCCTGCATCTTCAAACACCTTTTTCTGTTCTTTAAGGTTTAAATGCGGAAAAGGTTTTTCTGTTCCCGGAAGAACCATTTCAACCAAATCCCGATCATTATCGCTGCCGACCTGTTCGGTAATAAAGATTCCGCCCTTCTTGAGCAGACGGTACAGTTCCCCGGCATCAAAGCTTCCATGCCGGTTAATAATCCTGTCCAATGTCTGGCTGGCAAAGGGGATTTCCGAAGGATTGCTGCATTCCTTAAAGTGAATCCCCAGAGGCAGTAAAACTTCCCTGCAGAGTTCAACATTCGGTTTAAATCCTTCCGTTGCCGATGTTTTATCAAAGGGATGATGCAGCGATAATAAAAATTCCCCGCCGCCGGTATCGTAATCCAAGAGATAAAGATCATCTCTTAAATACTTTCTTACAATCTTTTCATAATCCCAGGGCAAGTCCTTTTCTTCGGTATATTTCCCGCGAATATGCGAAAAATCCCAGCCCTTAATATGTGCTGTCTTTTCTTCTTCCTTCCAAATTGCTTTTAATTTATTCTCATTCATTTCAACTGCTTCCTTTCCAACGAATTTTACCTTATCCCAATCAGGCGGGGCTTTATCCGCCACAAAGGAATCACCCCCATTGCCTGAAAAAATAAAAATAAATCATCGGTGCAGTTTTTGTTCTGACAACCGTTATTTTATTATCCCCGATGCAATCTGCTGTCCGTTTTAAACTGCACCGAGTAATTAATTCGTTTTCTCATCTCTGACCTCCAGAATATTTTTTTAAGGACTTGGTACAGTTTATCGGATATTTGGAATTTCCTTTAGCGTGTGCCAGAACAAATTATTCCTTATAAAATAAAATTATATTACCGCTTCTTCAAGCAGTCAAGATTTAACCCCTCTCCAAGACATGAAATCATCTCGTGATGGTTGAATCCTATTTACAGTGACCTCAACATTTGCATGAACCAGTTCATTGATACGGAAAAGTAATGTAGGATCAGAATGAAGCAGGGCTGGACGGCAGAAAGCCGTCCAGCCTTAAATTATGATTATGGAATACCGCTTTTATCGATGGATATTCCATCCTTTATACGCTCTCATCTTCCCAAAACTAAACGCTTATTTTGACTTACTCTGACAAATTCATCAAAGAAATCACTATCTGATCTGCTGTTACTTCCGTTTTTCGTTTAACGATATCTTCAATCTGTGCCCTCTGCTGATCGGTAATGCTTGGCGCATTAATTACAACATCCACCTGACCGGATGATACACTGACCACCGGATCGGCAAATCCTTTTGCCATCAGCAGGGTTTCTGCCGCGTTTTCCCTTTCGGCAATATCCGTTAAATCAATCATTTCCTGAATCGCCTGCTGTTTTGCCGCCTCTTCGATTCCTGTGCTGTTGATTAAATTCATCAGTGCATCCTTATTCTTTGCCCGGATCTGCTCCCGGTTTAACTGCACATTGGCTATGTAATCCGTTACGCTCATCCCGCTGGTAAGCACGGCTTCTCCCGGATTTTCCAGGCCGCTTTCCTGTGCGCCCTGTTCCGACGCCTCGGCATAAACCTGATCACCTGCCGCTGCCATGCCTTCTTCTCCTGTTTCGGCGGCAAACGGATCGCCTTCATTTTCCATCATTGCCTCTTCAATAGTGCCGTCGTCAGAAACATCCTGATCCAGGCTTCCGATTTCGTACAGGTTTTCTCCGTAGTTGGGACTTGCCTGGTTCTCTGCCAGGATGTCTTCGTCGGAAATCTCCAGCATCCCCGCTTCAAACACCTCGCTCCCTGCTGCCAGTTCCTGTTTCCCGGCATAGTTCAGATATCCGGCAGCCGCAATCATCACGGCAAGCGCGGTAATAATCACCTGATTCCGGCGAAACAGTTTTTTCATGTTCAATTCTTTTTTTGGTTTCATTCTACTCGCTCCTTTATTCCACCCGTTTTAATACTTTAATTTTATGAGCCGGAAGCCCAAATAATGCCTGCATTGCCTCAGTAATTTCTGCTTTTACTGTTGGACTTCCTCCCCCCTGGGCGCTGATGATAATTCCTGACAGTTCCGGGCGCAGTTCTTTCTCTAAAAGCGCCCCGCTTCCCCCACTGCCCGAAAGACTCCCTCCGTCCGACGAAAGCACCGTGTTCACCTCCTCCTCCTGCTCGGTCACTTCCCGGCTCCCACCGGCAGAATCCACCTCCTTTGTCGATGACTGCGAATGTTTTCCATCGGTTCGGTATACCCTTTCCTCCGAGGATTTCAGGACAATAAGCACATCCACCGCCCCCACACCCTCAACCTTTTTCAGCACCTCCTTTACCCGGTTTTCCAAAACAGCCTCATAAGAAGCAAGAGAA
>VSOC01000072.1 GCA_009774615.1 Lachnospiraceae bacterium | reverse complement strand
CGCTTTATCCCGTACAGGCGAAAAGCAGCCCCCACCATCACCTTTCCCTCCACGGAAATATTCAGGCGGGAAAACTGATCGTACAAATCCTCTCTGGAATACTCCCTTTTACCGCTGATTTTCTGGAAAATCTGATGCATCTTATCCTCAGACGCCGTATTTGTCAGGATATCCAGCCTGCTCTGGTCATCAATCAGCCCTGCCGCCTTACAAACCGCCCTCTCCAGTTCTTCCTTCTCCACCGGCTTTAAAAGGTAGTCCACAGCCCCATAGCGCACGGCATCCTGGGCATAGGAAAACTCTTGGTATCCGCTGACAAAGATCACCTTGGTCGAAAGCCCCTGCTGGCGGATCTGACGCAGCATCTCCAGCCCCGACAGCCCCGGCATGGCTATATCCGACACCACAAGCTGGGGCTTTTTTTCTTCAATCAGCCGGAGAGCCTCTTGTCCGTCCCCGGCTTCTCCGACAATCTCAATCCCCAGTTTTTCCCAGTCAATCAGTTTCTTTAATCCTTTTAAAATAATCCCTTCATCGTCGGCCAGAATCGCCTGTATCCTTCCCATTCCATCCATTCTCCCGATAATAAAAACAGTCAAAATCCGCAAATGCGCTGTGATCGTACAAATCCTGCACACAGACGCCAACCATAGATCCCGTAAATACCAGTGCGCTTTCCCGGATATAGTCATCCGACAGATGATCCGCCGGCAAAACATTGCCCAGGCGCTTCCATCCTTCCTCTCCCCAGCCATAATAAAACTGAAGCTTTTCCCGCTCCACACGCACCTCAAGCCGGATGGACGAAACATCATCCGGTATAGAAATCCTGTCCTCTCCCAATTCTACCACAGTTTTTGCATGGCTGCACACCAGAATATCCAGGATTCGGCATCCTCTGTCCTCGTCATAAGATACATAAGCGTACATATAATTTTCCGTATTGTAAAAACAGGTCAGCCCTGCCATCTGGTTATAATTTTTCGGCGCAAACTCCATCACCGTCCCTGCCGTAAAGCACGTACTCTGCCAGCGTCTGGCGACCATGGTCTGGCTGTGAAGGGAGGCGATGGACTGCTGCCCGTACAGCCGCAGATAGCCTGGTCTTTCCGTCAGCGACATATGCTCCCCTAAGGGTTCCCGAAGCGAGTGGAAATACGGGGGAAGTTCAGCTTCTTCAAAATCTGTTATGCTGCTCAGGTCTTCCTCCAAAGCTTCTAAACCTTCCGGCAGTTCCACCGTCACCGGCGGCACGGTAAACACATTCCACCCCGTTTTTAGCGGCGGTTCGGCAAGGGTAATCTCCCTGTCCGGCATCTGCACCTTTCCGCCCCAGACACTGCCGTAAGATGCTCTTTTCCCGTCCTTTAAGCGGGGCCAGCCATCGACCCACTCAATTTCCGCCAGTCCGGTTTCCCTCCCCAGCACACAGTTTCCCCTCTGCAAAGTCAATGGACGGGCACAGATATAGGTGATATACCATTTTCCCCGGGAAGCGGGAAGAAAGCTGGCATGTCCGCATTTTTGCAGCGGCGACTCGGGCGCAAAACGGGTGGAAATCAAAGGTGTATAGGGGGAAAGTTCATAAGGTCCCCACAAATCCCGGCTTCGGCACACCACACTGGCATGGCTGAATCCGGTTCCGCCCTCGGCACACAAGAGATAATACCACCCATCCTTTTTCATCATCTGCGGTCCCTCCGTAAGCCCCCACCCGGAGCCGGAAAAGATCTTCTTCATCTCGCCCTTCAGCTTCTTTTCTTCCAAATCATATTCCTGGATAGCCACACCGTTAAAATTCGGCTTGTAGGGCCGGTAATCCCAGAGCATACTCATCACATAGGACTTCCCGTCATCATCGTGGAACAAAGCCGGATCAAAGCCCATCCCCTGGACAAACACCGGATCGCTCCATTCCCCGTCAATCGTTTCGCAGGACATTACGTAATTCAATGTATCCTTAAAGCACTGATCGGTTTTTACGTCCGTAATCATCAGCCAGAACCGTCCCTTCGCCCAGGAAAGATGGGGAGCCCAGATAGCACCAGAGTTACGATCCCCCCGAAGGCAAAGCTGATCCTTCCTGTTTAACGGCCTCGCCGCCAGACGCCAGCTTACCAGATCTTTAGAGTGATAAATCATCACCCCCGGCCACCACTCAAAAGTGGATGTGGCAATGTAATAATCCTCTCCTACAACACACACGCTTGCATCCGGCTGAAACCCTTTAAGAATTGGATTTGTCACGTTCATCTTTCGTTCCCTCCCCATAATAACAATGCATTTTTTTCCATTCTATACTATCCCGCCTCCATTGTCCCTGCAATTTTTTAAGATCTTAAAAAACCTCCCGTTTTTATGAAAAAAGAGGGCATTTCACCCTCTTTTTTCTAACACATCACACGCAAATTAAACACACAAAAGCCACAAATATTTATAAAATGTTTCTGTTTAAATTACTTTCGGGTTACGGAATCCAGCTCCCGTCAGCGCCTACGATAAAGCCGTCCGGCGTTGTCTGGTTTGCCAGCATCATTCCCTTGTTCCCGTCCGATACGGTATTAAAGTAATACCACTTGCCGTCAATCATCTGCCATCCGGTCAGCATACCGCGCTCGATGTCGATATAGAAGAAACCGCCCAGCTGATAATCCGTAACAAAGCCGCCCTTTGCGTAGCCGTCAGCGCCAAAAGCATACCAGGAACCGTTGACCATCTCCCAGGCCACCTGTTCTTTCTGCGTTCCGTCGCTGTCGATGAAATAACTTCCTGTGGCAAAGCTGTTATCGGCATATTGAAGCTTCCATGCACCCTTTTCTCCATCCAGTACCCAGTTGGAGTAACCTGCACCGCTTCCGGTAACAATGCCCAGTACCGTATTCATCATACCTTTCTTTGCATCCTTAAAGCTGCTTGTGCCATTATTCACAGAACCGACTTTATGATAACGGCTTCCTCTTCCGCCGGACGATGAAGACTTCTCCTTTACCGTAACTTCAAGGCTGTCCTTAAATACCTTTGCCTTCCCGTCTTTATCGGTGGATGCATAGGAAACCGTCACAGTGCAGCTTCCTGCCTTCATCAGAACCGAAGGACTGACCTGATAATCGGTGATGACCTTCTCCACGGCTTCTTCGGTTTCTTTATTCACCTGATACAGCGTAACTTCCATTCCCGTGCGGTCAAAGCTGTCGCCGGTGTTATAGCTTAACTTATCCGGCTGTTTGGTAATGGCAATCTTATCCGTGTAGAAGCCGTCCTCTGCCGCATTGGCCACCGTCACTTTCAGGTTGGTCTTAAAGGTTTTTTCTTCCTCCTTCTTATCCATGCCGTCATACATAACGGTTACGGTCTTCTCTCCGGCTTCACTAAAATCATAATCAAAATACACTTCATCCAAAGACAGGGTTTCTTCTTTCTTGTTATCCGATACGGAAGATTTTCGTACAGCCACCACCTTTATGCCCTCCGGATCGAATTCTTCACCAACCTGATACAGAAGCTTTTTCGGTTTCGACGCAATGCGGATATGGTCGGTGTACCATACTTCATCCACCGGCTCTTCCTCCACTTTTACCTTTAACGTGGTGGTAAACTCCGACTCTCCACCGTCTTTATCCTTATCCGTATAGATAATCTCAACCTCTGCATTCTTCTTCGGCTCATCAAAATCATAGTCATAGCTTAACTTCTTGCTGTCTTTTTCCGGATCTACCGAAATCTTTCTCGTGGCATTGCTTCCGCTGGCCTTCTGGGAGGCGGTAATCTGCATTCCCTTCGGGTCGAACTCTTCGCCCACATAGTAGGTCATCTTGTTTGGTTTTTTGGTTACTTCAATATCTGTCGTATAATAGGACTCGTCTTTTACCTCAACCGTAAAGGAAGCTTTCAGTTCCTTTTTTGTATCCCCATTTTTGTAGGTATACCGAACAAAGATCTCCTGTTCTCCCGCTTTGCTGGAATCCAGTTCATCGATCGTGCAGTCCTCCGGCTTTAAAGTTACCTGTGTGCCGTCGCCCTTTGTCAGAACGATTTTTATTCCGCTTACATCCAGTTCTTCACCCAGCGTGTAAACCTTTTTTGTCGGCTCCTGGGCAATGGTCAGCTTCGCCGGTCGCTCGATATCACTGTGTTCATCTCTGGCAAAAATCATCGCCAGATACCATTCCCAGTTCTCTTTTACTTCATTTTTAATATGCTTTCCTTCGCCCCGGCTTATAGCTTCCACGATTGTTTCAAGCTCATTCAGATCTTCCTGGCTGATTCCATCGCCGTACTTCTTGTAATGCTGGTATACAATCTCAAAACATGCCGCCGAAACACCTCTCCCCTTGTCTGAAGCAAAGGTGTCAGAGTCCACATCTTCTCCCATATTATATTTTCCGTGATATAAAACTCCCTTTAACAGGCGGTTGTCATAGGCAGTAAACAGATCCAGTCCCTGGTTCCAGGCAATATTGCACTGATGCGATAAACCTGTGAGGCCCATCTGCACATGTGTCTGGTCACGGCTGGTTTCCTGGGCTTCTCCGGTGGGATAAATGTAATTTGGCAGAGATCCCATGGACGCCGTATTTCCCTTGCAGTAATCTCCTATATAGAACTGCCGCAGACACATATTGAACATATCCACATCGTCCAGATAAACCGCTGCTGCCATGTTGAATGCTCCGATAAGCGCATCCCAGTTGCCGTTAGCCTGCGGATAGAACGTAGCATTAGGAATGATCATATCCTTCAGGAAGGTTTCAAAAGCTTCTATATCTTCCTGCTGCCATTTTTCTTCTTCTGTCACATCCGGAGCCTGGTTGTAAATGTTTTTCAGGATCTCCGCTGCGTTAATCATCTCAACACCCATAAGGGCAACACGCAGTTTGATGTCGTTGGATGATTTTACTTCTTTAAGTTCCTTAGTCCATGCATTCAAGATCTCTATTGCTTTAGCAGCATGTTCCTTATCGTCTGTAAAATACCACATCAGCGCATTGTGGTGGGCGGCCATCATATCGTTTGTATACTTTACGCCCCCCTTATTTTCGTCAGGATTATTGTAAGGCCCTACATTCAAAATGTAACTCGGATCGGGTGTATAATCCTTCTGCGCATATTTGGAAGTAGACAGCTGCTTGAAGCCTTCGTTATAGACGGTGCCCTCCTCATCCTTCTGCGCTTTCATATTTACCAGGTCTTCCATGGTATAATAGGTGCCGGGATGGGTAAATTTAAAATCGTCAGGCAAATAAGGAATCTCCGTATCATCCACATACTCATCACCGATATAGATAATATCAAAGCAGTCCAGATTCGGCCCGTCATACACAGCCTGTCCTGGAGGCGCTTCAATGCCCAGAGTCAGATTATTCTCTCCTGCATCCAAACGCACGTTCATATAGTTGCTGTTCCATCTGGTATTGCCGCCAATAGTGTCTGGCGACTGTACGGTGGACTGGTCATGACTACTGCTGTTATAGCCCGAAACATTAAAGATCATCCAGCCTACCCAGTTGTCCGTAGCCTGTAAGTAATCTCCGTCATTGTTAATCACGATCCGGCAGTTGCGTTCATCTCTGGCGTTGCGGTGACCGTTCCATTTCGTCCCCGGATTATTATAGCGGAACGCAATCTTGTAGAAGCCTTCACGCGGAACGTTGATCTTCCATGTAGCCATGTCGCCGCCGGTCATACCCTTCGTATAATGGCTGGTATCAGCAACCGGATTAGAGAAATCAACAAACTTTCCTTGATCGGCTCCGTCAAGAATCAGATCGCCATTGGTTCCCGGTACAGGTTCCTTGTTATCCCGGATGTAAATATTTCCGGCTTTTTCGGTAAAGTCTTCCGCCTGAATTCTTCCGATATAGTTGTCATCGAATTCTACCATAAAGGAAGATTTATGTACCGTATCATTCTCCGGATCATCCACGGAAACCGTCACGGTCTGTCTTCCTTCTTTTGAAGAATCATAAGCAGAAAGACTGTATTCACCTTCGTTCAGAACCGACTCTGTTCCGTTTTTGCCCTTTGCAAGTACTGAAAGACCTGTGGTATCTAATTCTTCCCCGGTCTTATAAAGCGTCCGGCTTGGCGGTGTTAAAATTTCAATTCCGGTCAGTGCAGAGGAACTGCTTGTTTCTGCGGCCTCTTTTGTATTATAGTAAATATTCAGGATTTCATTATTTTTCAGTGCGGAAATACTGCTCTCTTTATTCGGCCCCAGACGCATGGTCAGGACTGCGTTTTTCGGATCACTGGTCGTATTTTCCTCATAGATATAAACCACCCGGTTTTCATAGGCCGGAGAACTCAGGAAATAACGTGCGGCACCGGTTGCCTTATAATTAAACTTTTCATTTTCGCCGATGGTTTCCGCATCCGCCTTAATCACATTGGCATCGCCCACCTTCTCGTCTTTTACGGAAAGATAACGCTTAGTGCGCACACACTGTATCGAGCAGGTATCGTCATCATTGCGTACCAACTGGAAGTAAGGTGCCGAAATTTTCTTGCTGGAAGCAACCAGTTCCCCGGTTTCTGAAATATTAAAGTAAGAATTCAAGGTTTCATAAGGGCTGTCCTCGTCCGGTGTGCCATACTTGTTCACCGCGCCTTTATCCCTCTGATACCACGGTTCCAGCCTGGTTCGGATCTGGAAATAGGGCTGGCAGGCTTCATCCTGTACCTCACCGGAGTAAGCCGTCATAGTTCCGAAGTTTAAGTTGTCATTGTGCACATAGCCCTGCGCACGCATAGCCTGCGCCGCCTTCTCGGTCCAGGTCATATCTACGCCTGTACCGTCATAAAGAGCCAGAGGCACCTCATAAATCGGGCGCAGTTCCCCGCGGTTAATCTGCTGGGCATCCATGCTGGTCCAGTAAGATGAACCGTCAGTTCTGCCAAACACTCCCTTAATCGGTTCAAAATGCCAGGTATCATCGTTTTCACTTTCATACAGATTATACTGTGCTGCCCAGTTAAAGGCTTTGGCCAGACGGTTGTCATACAGGCTGTATAAATTTCCGCCCTGATGCTTATCAACCATACAGATATCCGCCATATAGCCAATGCCAAGCTGTGCATGTGCCTGATCTCTTCCGCTCTCCACGGACTGTCCCCAGTCGCTGACATATACATCGATCGAACCATTCACATGAATATCGTTATAAAGGCTGACTGCACGGTTATAAATATCTGCGTTGTCACACACGACGCCGATGGAAATCATGGAAATCAGTGCCGCCGTATCCCAGTTGCCGTTAGCAACCATAGGAAGGCCGAGATCTTCAACCACCGGATAAATAACATTCATGGCCATATCCTGGAACTTTTTAAAATCAGCATCAGTGTAGCCGCTGTAACCGCCGTCATAATACCTTAAAATCTCCGCGGCATTGATAAAACGGCAGCTGTTAATGGCCGCACCCAGGATACGATCCCGTCCGTCCACAACCTTTAACTCATTTGCCCAGGTATTCAGAACTTCTTTGGCTTTATCCGCGTATTTGTCCTCTCCGGTGACTACCCACTGAAGGGCGTTGAAATAAGCGGCATTGCCGGACTGTTCAAAATCATCGATATTGCCGGAACCCGCGGGTGTTCCTCTGCCCACTCCCGCATGTGCCTTTACGGTAAAGTTTTCATTCGCCATATTATCCGGCACAGTGTCCCGAAGCTTAAGATAATCGGAATACCAGGGTTCTTCCTTTGCCTGAATATGCTCGCTCATTGCCTTCAGTTCATCCTGAGAATGCATAATTCCCGGATGGTTAAAGCTGCGGCTTTCCGGCTGCTTCGCCTCATCCGTCTTATCCGTTACATCCACAAACGTAAACTTATAGGTTTTCGTCCTGGAACCGGCAGCATATAAGCGTTTTCCCATACGGACAAACACTTCCCCTGGCGCAGGATCGCGCAGAGCGCCTAAATGTGACTTAATGGTATAAATAGCATCTCTTGTAGTAGATTGAGCAACAAAAAAGCGTTCATTCCAGTTTACCGCATCAGCGTCCGCCCGAATCTCCATGCCGTCGCTGTAATCCAGATAATAGTTCTTCTTTAAATCATCTTCCGCAAAATAATTTTGGATAGTAAGGTATTTTCCATTATCAAGACACTTAATCGCGTAAGTCGTTTTCTGATAATCGCCCTGATATCCGGCGTACTCTGCATAATCAAAGACATACAGACTGAAAACTGCTGCCTCTGTATCCACCTCTGTCGTTTTAAAACCTCCGTCTTCTCTGAGGGCTAAAAACTTGTCGTCTTCTCCCTTGATCTTAAATACCTTCTGAGAAATCCTTCCGCCTTCCCAGTAATTATCTCCCTTTTGTGCTGCTTCAACAGGAGAAAATATTTCTGTATCGTTTTCCTCCACTTCCAGATGAGGAGGAATCTTTCCGTTTGCCGGTGTCAAAGAAGCAAAATCCGTCCCTGCTGATCCCGCCTGATCCACGTTGTCAGTCGTAATGCGAAGGCTGACTTCCGTCTTTCCTTCACTTTTTGCTGTCTGTAAATAGTTTGTAATATCTACCGTCAAATAGCCGTTTGCATCCTTTGCCGTTGCAATGAGTTCCTCAGATGAAACATCGGGACGGTTATTATAAGTGACAGTATCTTCCGTCCATTTAGTCGTGCCATTACTTAAAAACTCGCCGCAGGAATAAATCTGGAAATTATTCGTTCCTGCTGACCCGCCCACCTGCTGAAGCTTAAGTTCTGCCTTCTTTATCGCAGAGGGAAGTTCGGATATATCGATACGGATATAGGCAAACCGGTACTTTCCGATAACCATTGTAGCATTTTTTCCGAAATTCTGATCCTTTTGCGCCTCGGTTTCAAAGCGGACATAGGTATCATCGGTAACATAATTTTTTTCCGGTTCCTCTTCTTCCCCTTCATTAACAACCAAATCCAGCGTATCCTTTTTATATTCCACCGCGGCAAGATCGGTATCCACCTGATCGGTTAAAATATGAAGGCTTATCATATCCTGGTTTTTCTCTTTTGCCTTCTTTACAAAGTCCGTTACATCCAGCGCCAGAGGCTTGCCGTTCTGATTCGCTGATTCTGTGGTGACTGTCACGCCATCCGCAAGATCCAGCGGACGATTGTTATAGTTTATGTTGGTTTTATCCCACAGCGTTGTGCTGTCCTTTTCTCCGTCACGCAGATAATTGCTGCACTCGTTCACAATAAACGCATAGGTAGCACCGCCTTTTGAATAATCGGCCGACAGTATTGCTTTCGCCCCTGCATCCAGTGAAACAGCGGAAACATTAAGCTTTACATATAGATGCCTCCTTTTGCCGATAATTAACGCACTGTTCCCGGCATAGTTTGTACCGGGCGAATCTCCATGCACAAAGGCTGCATCCGCTACGGCACTTCCTGCCGCATAACTTTCCAACACCCCCTCCGGCATCCCCGGCATTCCTAATCCTGCAAGCATACAGACAATCAGGAAAACGGCGGTTATCTGTCGAAACAGTTCTTTTTTGATTTTCTGCCTCATTAAACTACCTCCTAAATCTTACTTGTTTACCTGTTTTCTTTCTCCCGCTTCACCCTTCTGCGGTAACTGGCCGGTGTTTCCCCATAAGTTCTCTGAAACAGTTCCGAGAATGCACGCGCATCCCGAAATCCAACCAGATCCGCAATCTCATAGGTCTTTTTATCCGTTGTCACCAAAAGTCCCATGGCATGGTTTAAGCGGACTTTATTGACATAATCCTTAAAATTCTCCCCTGCATTCTTTTTGAAAAAGCTGCTGAAATAATACGCATTCATATGGATTTCCGAGGCCAGAACCTCCAGGGTCAGGTTCTCCCGGTAATGCTGTTCGATATATTCCTTTGCCCGGATAATCTCCTTTTTATCGTTGCGGATAATGGAATCTTTTACCTGTCCCAGATACTGTTCCAGATACGAGCGGTAGACGGAGGCCATCTGCCGGAAGTTCACCGCTCTTCTCCCCTGCTCCAAAATATCCTTTACCTCATAATCCAGGGCGGAGAGCCCAAGCTTTTGCACCCTTTCCCCAGCCATCCGCACAGCCGTGCAGAAATGGTAGCAGGCGTCCTCCTTCTTCCCCTCCGACCGTATACAGACATAGCGGACAAAGCGCTTCATGCACTTTTCAAAGGCTTCCCGGTTCTGGGTAACGATGGATTCCAAAAGCTGATTTCTGGCTTCTTCAAACTCCTGGTTTCCCACCTCCTTCTGAAATACCCGGCTCCGGGTAAGTACTACCGGAACGCCGAGCTGATCTTCAAAAAACAGATAACCCCGCCATTCCAGGCATTTCTGATAACTTGCAGGAATCTGGCTCATTGAATAGACCTCTTCTCCCGCCACAGCCCCGATACAGCAGCCGCAGTTTTCTTTTACCGCAGCCGCCAGTTCGCACAGAAATTCTTTTGCCTCGAGGCGTTTTAACCCCTTGACCACGGCGACGATGTTTTGATTTTGCAAAAAGACGATTCCCCGGTTTTCCTCTTCCAGGTATTTTTCCGCATAGCTGGCAACGGAAAATCGGATAAGCTTTCTTTCCTGCCTGTTCTCTTCCCCGTTCCATAAAATATCAACAAGCGCCGGGACATAAATGGTTTCTTCCTCCTCTGCCGCGGACTCCGCCAGCCGGCCAAAGGGAACGCCGCCGGTCTTTTTGCCTTCTTCCTCCTGCCACCCTTCTGCTGTCCAGTTTTTCTCCAATCGGACGCAGCAGTTTTCAATGGCCGCCAGCAGTTCCTCCCGGATAACGGGCTTTAACAGATAATCCTCCGCCCCGTAGCGCACGGCATCCTTTGCATACTGGAAATCCTGGAAACCGCTGATAAAGATAATCCTGGTTTTGCTTCCCACCGCCTTTAATTCTTTCAGGATATCAATCCCCGTCTTTTTGGGCATGTGGATATCTAAAAGGGCAATATCCGGTTCCAGGGCAAGTATCCCGTCTAAGGCGGCTGCCCCGTCCTCAAACTCGCCCACCACCTCGATCCCCAGGCGGCCAAAATCCACCAGTTTCTGTATCCCTCTGGTAATTACCGGCTCATCATCAGCCAGAATCATCCTTATCATCCTGCTCTTCCTCACTTCCCTCAAGATCCGGCATGATAATCCGTACCATTGTACCTACGCCCACCGTGCTGATAATTTCCAGCCCGTATTCCTCACCGTACAGGTAGCGTATCCGGTCATGGACGTTTTTCAGCCCTATGCTCTGCCAGTTGTGCTCGTTTTTAATCCCGATCTCGTCGCTGTCCAGAAAGCGCCGAAGCTTTTTCAGCGTTTCCTCATCCATCCCCACCCCATTGTCCAGAAGAGCGATAACAAAAACGCCGTTCTCCGCCTCCACATCAATCATGATATTCCCGGTCCCCGATAAGGGCTTAATCCCGTGGACATAGGCATTTTCCACAATGGGCTGTAATATCAGCTTGGGAACCATGCGCCCGGACATGCCGTCCAAGTCCATGGAAAGCTGCACCTTCCCGGCTGTGCGGCAGTTTAAGAGGTAGATGTACTTTTCCACCATGCAGGCTTCTGTTTTTAACGGAACCATGTCCTTCATCGGGCCGATCATATAGTGGATCTGCCGGGCAAGCGCCTCAATCATGCGGGACACCCTGCGATCTCCCTCCTCCAGTTCCAGCGCCTCCATGCGGATAATTTCCAGTGTATTATAGAGAAAATGGGGATAAATCTGCGATTTCAGTGCCGTCATCTCCGCCTCGTTCTGCCGAAGCTGCGCCACATAGGACTTGTTGATATAGGTTTCAAGTTCCTGGGACATCTCGTTAAACCGCCGGGAAAGCACACCAATCTCATCATTTGCCGCGACCGGAAGACGAACCTTAAAATTCCCGCTTTCGATCGCCGACATCTGTTCCATCATACTGCGAATCGGCTGGGTAAGCCGTTTGGAAAACCAGAGGGAACTGCACAGAAGCACCGCAAAGGAAACAAACAGCACCCCGTACATCATAAACTGCATACTCTGTATCCGGGCAAAAACGCCCTTTTTTTGAATGACGGCAATCACCTTCAGCCCGTAGTCCCCATAAGGACTTTCCACCACCCACTGGCTTTCGGATTCCTCAAACCGGCAGTCGGTCTTTACCGTTTTCTGTCCTTTTTTTTGGGGAGTCTGCGCGTAAAAACAGTTCCCGTCCCTGTCCACAACATAAATGCCGTCCCCCTCGCCCAGTTCCATATGGCTGCACAGACGGGCTATCTGATCCAAATCCACATCCAGATACAGGGTTCCGATATAATCCGTCGCCCCCACCGTCTGCGCCAGGTCAAAGTAGTTCCTTCCCACGGTAAATACGAACTCTGCGGACTGTGTGTAATAGTCGGATGCGTGGGAAGGAAAAAGCATCAGTTTTTTTGAGGTTCGATCCAGGTTTTCAAACTGCAGGCGCTGACGAAACAAATCTTCATCCCGCAGAAAGGTATTCCTGGCGCTGTAGTGAAAGCTTTCCTGCAGATGGGAATTATCCGCAATAAAATGGCAGGCAACAATGGAAAAATCCACGCTCTGCACATTCCGCAGAAATGCATCCATGCGCTGCCTGCGCATCTGCGGCGTGTAGCCTTCCTGACCGTCCCCGTAGAGGAGGCGGCGGGGATTATTAAAGGGCATGTAATTTAACGGCGTGCTCCCCTCGGAGGAATAGCTGTAGTAGCACAGCATTTTGGAAACATCATTGTAGGATTCGAGCATATTGTCCAGACCGATGCTCACATAGGATACCGCCTGTTCATAGTTGGCTTCCAGCGAACTTCCGTACTCCTTAAGCATCCTGTCCATCATAACCGTAGACAAAAATCCCATCGGAATTAATCCCACGCAGATAATCACCAGCGCAAATTTCTGGTACAGACTTAAGTTCCGTTTTTTCTTCATGCAATCTCCCGGCTAACCTTTCGCCGCCCCGGCAGTAATTCCTTTCACAAAGTACTTCTGGAGAAGGATAAATATCATCAGCGCCGGTACGATGGAGCACACGGTTCCGGCAAATACGATATCCCAGCGGGCCGTGTACTGTCCGACGAAGGAATACACCTCCACGGTGATGGTCTTTGCCTGATTCGACGGAAGTGCCAGGTAAGGCATCAGGAAGTCATTCCAGATATTTAACCCGTTCAGCACCACCATGGAAGCAGTACAGGGGCCAAGAAGGGGGAAGGTCACCTTCCAGAAGGTCTGGAAAGGTGTACATCCGTCAATCTGTGCCGCCTCCTCAATCTCTAATGGAACACCTTTTAAAAAGCTTCCATATAAAAGCGCCCCAAAGGCAACGGAACCCGAAATATAGCAGACAATCGGACCGGCCAGTGTTCCGTAAATCCCGAAGATCTTCATCTCCTTAAACAGAGGGAACATGTACAGATGAAACGGAATCATCATCCCTGCCAGAAAATAAGTGTAAATCAGTGCGGTTATCCGCGTGGATCGCCGTTCGATAGCATAGGAAGCCATCGGAACGATGCAGACAATCAGCGCCTCGGAAACAACCGTCAGAATCAGGCTGTGCCGGATAGCCGTAATAAAATCCGACTGTGCGAACAAATCCTGAAAGTTTTTTAAATAAAAGGAGGTCGGCAGCGCCACCGGGCTTTTTAAGATATCCCCGTTGCTTTTAAACGCGGACATTACCGCAAAGAACACCGGCCACAGAAAGATAACCGCCAAAACCAGGGTCAGCACAAACAGCAGCACATGGGAAGGCCGAATCTTTATTTTGGCTTTTTCTAAAGACATCTCGCGCATTAGAGCTGCACCTCCCTGCTTTTTAAGAATTTCTGCTGAATTGTGTTTAAGATAATAATGATGAATAAAAGGACGATGCCCACGGCGGTTCCAAAGCCCTGCCGCCCCTCATTAAAGCCCACCTTATACAGCAGATAGACGATGGTTTCGGTCGTAAACCCCGGCCCGCCGTCCGTCATTACGGAAATCTGGTCGAAAACCTTTAATCCGTTGATCAGGGACAGGGTAAAGTTAATGGTAAATGCCCCGGAAATCAGCGGAAGGATGATGTGCTTAAACCGCTGCCAGGGCGATGCCCCGTCAATGGAAGCAGCCTCAATAATATCCGTGGAAACACTCTGCAAGGATGCCAGATAGATAATCATATAGTAGCCCGCACCCTTCCACACCAGAACCACGCCGACCATCATCAGCGCCAGTTTGGGATTTCCCAGCCAGTCCTGCCGGGCGCTGCCCATCCCGATGGAATTCAGGATGGTGTTTACCGCGCCGAAATTAAAGTTATACATAATCTTCCAGATAAAGCCGGAAACAATACCGCTGATCAGGACGGGGATGTAAAATGCACTCCGAAAAAAGTTCTTCCACCACCGCACATTGTCCACCAGGAGCGCCAGGCCCAGAGCCATGGAATTTTCCAGGATGGAGATGAAAAAGGTCAGCAGGAAGGTATTGACCAGCGCGTTTCTGAAACGGGCACCTGTGGCAATCTCCCGGTAGTTCGCCAGCCCCACAAACTTTACGGTCGGACTTAACCCGTCCCAGGAGGTAAAGCTGTAATATACGCTGGCCAGGGTCGGCACGATGATAAACAGCGTAAAAAGCAGAAACGCCGGGGCAATGAAGCCGAAGGTCACCATATCAAATTTCTTTTTCTTTATTGTCATCTTCTTTCTCCATTACATCCAAAAAACTACTGTGCTAAAGGATTAAAGCTTTCCATGGAAACCTTCCAGGTCTTATTCAGTTCCTCACAGGCAGAATCGATATCTCTCTGTCCCTGTACGACCTCAACTACCGTCTTGTAGGTGAAATTGCGGAAATCCGGAGGAAGTTCATTCTCGCCCACACGTACGTTCCACATCGGTGCCAGATCGTCGGCATTGCGCGTAGCTTCGACAACCTCCTGGAGAATCGGCGCTGCATGGCTGTCGATTCCGGCTACGGTCGTCGGGATAAAGTTTAAGGTATCGCAGTAGACCACATAGTTTTCCGGGGCAAAGAAGAAGCGGATAAATTCTTCTGCGGCTGCCTTCTTATTCGGATCTTTGGCAGAATCCGCGGAAATGGCCAGACCGCCGGCTCCGCCGCCGCCAACTAAGCGAAGCTTCCCGTCCGGGCTTGGTACAGCAAACCAGCCGATTTCAAAGTTTGGATCTGCGGCTTCAATCTGGGAGAACATGTGGGTTCCCGAATACATCATTGCCGCCATATCGCTTACTAAAAAGGTGGTAATCTGCGCATCCGGCGTAGATACCCATCCGTCCTGAGCATACTGGAAGATTTCCTGCATTTCCTCCAAAACCGCCTTAAAGGAAGGATCGGAGAAATCCTTGCTGCCGTCATAGCAGTGCTTGATAAAATCGGCATCCTGGGAAAGAACCTGATCGTTGTAGGCTTTATGGAACCAGAAACCAATGTGCCAGATATCCTGTCCGCCGATAACCAGGGGAGCCATATCGCCCTTGTCCTTAATCGCCTGGCAGAGGGAGATAAACTCATCGTAGGTCTTTGGCTCGGTAAACCCGTTTTCGTCAAAATATTTCTTGTTATAGATAATGCCGTTCGTATTCTCGCCGGAAAGCGGAGCCGTATAGGTCTTATTGTCAAATTCGGTCGTTGTCTGGAACAGGGAAACCAGGTCATCCGGCAGTGGCTCTAACATCCCCGCCCGGTAGTAAACCGCCGTATCCCTCATCTCCATAACATCCGGGAATTCTCCCACGCTCTCTTTGGTCTTTAAAAACTCACTGTACGCGCCGCCGTTGCCCGGCTCGATTCTTACGGTAATATCGGGATAGGCATCATTAAAGCGGTTGACAATCTCATTCATGGAAGACTTCGCGCCCTCGTCGCCGTCGGCAAAGATAAAGGTCAGTTCCGTTGGTTCCGTAACCACGCTTTCCCCGGAGCCGCCCTCCGCTGCACTGCTGCCCTCTGTATCTTTCGTTTCTGCATCGTCCGCCTTATCCGCAGCATCTGCCTTCGACTCTCCGGCCTGGGTCGCAGCGGACGACCCCGTATTTTCTGCCGTTCCTCCTCCGCACCCTGCCAGCAGCGTTCCTGCCATAGCTGCACATAACATAAGGGATAATAATTTCTTTCTTCGCATATTCCTTCCTCCTTGTAAAAAGTTTTCAGTTTTGGTCTTTTGGTTATGTTTCGTTTTGTTTCATTTTGTTAAGATGACCAATTTTTTTCTGATGGTTTAAGTATAACTGGTAATTCTGCCGGGAAAAATTTGAGTTTTTAAGAAAAAGATGTAAATTTTTAAGAACTTTGCAAAAATGATTCCCTTCCGGGTTTTCCTTCTCTTAACCCCGCCGGTTAAACTCCCTGCGGATCAACCCTTGCTGGTCAATCCCCGCTGGTCAATCCTTGCTGGTCAACCTCTGCCGGTCAGAACATAGAAACAAAAACAACCGATAAAAATTTTCTGTAATTTTACAAATCCCGGGCTGCTTTAGCAAGTATTAACAGGAAAGACCTTAAAATTCCCCCGTCTTTTATGAAAAAACAACCAAAAAGGCGACCCGAAAGGCAACAAAAAAACAGCCTTCCGCAAAAGAAGACTGCATAAAAAATGTAAATAAACTTATCGATGAAGTAAAAAAGAGGGTGGAAAGACAGAACAAGTTAAACGCATGGTTTATCGGTTCGCTTCCCTTCCCCAAATCCAGCATATCTTCCAAAGTTCCGGTAAGATATGCGGTCAACCCTCTTTATCTGATGACTTATCCTGCGTTTCATTGCCTTGCTGACCGGATAGTTTATCGGATAATTTACCTCCCTTTTTTTTCTGCTTTTTATTCTCTCTTATCTTTAACACATTTCTGATGATAATAAACAGTGCAAGCCCATAAAAAAGAACACTGCTTACTGTTTTAAATAACTCATACATTTCCTGACTCATCCCTAACCTTTTCCCTTCCTTTAGCATTAATATCTGTGACGTTCTGTTATCTTCACTCCGTTATCTTACCCTTTTTCCTCCTGCTTTGTCTTTTTTATGACCAGTAATCCTGTAACCGCATCAAACATTAGTCAACCTCGCAAATACCTCGCAATACCTCGCAATTTTTTTGCGAAGTACCTATTTCACCATTTCATAGGTCTGTTTTGGATCATACATATTTCCATTACGTTTTACCAATCCCATTTGGATAAAATTTATATATAATCCTATCACACTTTATTTGAGTTTTCAATTATTATTTTGAGTTTTCAAAACAAACTAAAGCTTAAATACAAAACGCAGCATACAAAGGAACCGTCTTTTTCCTGTCCTCAAAGCCGAAATTTTTAGCCGAAAGCTTAATAGCATAATCCGGATGGTAGGTTTCCATATAGACCTTTAAGCTTTTTGCCCTGGTATTATCCGCTGCTTTTACCTCAACGGGAATCAGCTTTCCGTCGCGCTGGATAATAAAATCAACCTCGGCCCCACGCGCAGATTCCCAGTAATAGGTTCGATATCCGTTGATGGTAAGCTGTATATGGACATAATTTTCGGTCATTCCTCCCTTAAAATCATTAAGTTCTTCGACCATGTAGAGGATATCATTTGCCGCTAAATCTTTCTTGGCACAAAGCAGGCCAGGATCGGATACATAAATCTTAAATGCATCAATATCACGATAATTTTCCAGCGGTTTTTTGATTTGTTCCACCTGATAAACCTGTGAAACAATCCCGGAAAGGCAGAGCCATTCGATAGCGTTTTCAAACTCTGAAGCCCTGCCGCCTTTTTTAATTAACTTATACTGAAACCGGGTATTTTTCCTGGAAAGCTGTACGGTAATATTGTCATAAGTAAGCCGCGTTTTCTTAATCTCATTCAAGTTATTATACTTGCTCATATCATTCAGATAACTGGCAAGAATTACATCCTGGGTATGGCGGACAAGGAGATAATCTTTCGTTTCAACAAACAGCCTTACACACTCCGGCATTCCGCCGACGACAAGATATTGACGGTAAAGCTGCATCGCTGCATCGTGGAGGGCCGAGGGAAGAGGGGTATCAGCGGCAAAACACTGTTTTATCTGCTTTACAAGTTCATCCTCCCCCAGGGCAAGCAGAAATTCTTCCATATCCATCGGATACAGGGTTTTTATCTCTACTTTGCCCACGGGAAAAGAAAATTTTTCACGGTTTACTGCCACGCCGAGAAGGCTTCCCGCCACAATAATCGGATAATCCGGGGCATCCTCGCAGAAATATTTTAATGAGGTCAATGCCCTCTCACAAAGCTGTACTTCATCAAAAATAATCAGCGTTTTTTCCCGGATAATGGTCTGCCCTGCAAGATGAGATAAGATCGGCAGCAGGTACTTGGGACTGATGTTCTCTTCAAAGGTCTTGGCTAATTTAGGGTTTGTTTCAAAGTTAAAATAGGCCACATTTTCATAACATTTACGCCCAAATTCCAGAAGAGAATAGGTCTTTCCCACCTGCCTTGCTCCCTGTAAAATCAGGGGTTTCCGATGTCTGCTCTCTTTCCATTCTTCCAGGAAGTTCATGATTTTTCGATACAACTGCCGCGCCTCCCTTCGGTCAAAATAACTTACTCTTTTGGTTTATTTTCGCTGCTGACTTTAGTATATCCGATAT